>CAZAWU010000005.1:34656-53727 GCA_964488915.1 uncultured Burkholderiales bacterium | reverse complement strand
CAGAGGATAACGACCTTGAGCAGCTTTGCGTGATTCAGCACGTGCTCTCCTTTTTGATGCAAGCGCAAACCGAGTTCCGCATACAGATTTCGTCCACCCGTCACAGCAACGGCTGTGCTGGCGATGACCCTCGGCGACGGTTCGTCGCAGCCCTCTTTCAATTCACGGTAGCGAAAACACGATCACAGTAGAGGATGCTGGTGGGGCTCGCCAAAACCCCGCCGTTGCACCGGCCGCCACCGCAACGTACTGCTTGTCACGCACTGCATAGGTAATGACCCCCGAGTGGAGCGGCACGCCCATGTTGAATCGGTACAAAACGCTGCCATCGTTGGCGTCGAGCACCAGAAAGTTTCCGGTGAGCTCGCCGGTGAACACCAAGCCTGAAGACGTCGTGGTCACCGCGGCCAACATTGGGCGCTTGGATTCGTACTTCCACTTCACCGCGCCCGTGCCCGCGTCCACACCCGTCAACCACCCGCGGCTCTTCTCCACTGGGTCATAGGTGTACGAACCGCCCATGTACAGTTGCCCATGGATATAGCGCAGTTCATCGGCCTTCTTGTAGGTGCCACACCAATCGACGGCTGGGGCGATCAGCAGGTTGAGGTTGCGGTTGTAAGCGGGCAAACTCCATTGCATCCCACCCAATACGCCAGGGCAGGCATAGACGCCCTCGACCGTCGGCGTGATGTCCGCGTTCTGCTGTGATGTGACAGCCACTTGGAAGATCTGCTCATTGGTGCTGCGCTCGATCCCGCGCAAGAAACCGTCTTTGCCGCCCACCGCCACGACTGATTTAGCACCACTGCTGCTGGACGCGGTGTACAGCGGCCCGGTAGTAGTCAAATCCCAGTCGTGCAAGTCGTGCTCGACGAACTGTTTGTGGCTGCGCAGTTTGCCGGTTTTAGCGTCTAGCACGACCATAGCCGCCGTGTAGAGATTGGCGCCTTTGCGCGTGTCGCCGAAAAAGTCGGGGACCGGATTGCCAACTGCGGCATATAGCAATCCCGTCTCCTGGTCGAGCGAGGGCGTCACCCAGACCCCACCACCCCCACGCCCACGCTCGGTCGCCTCGCTCCAGGTTTCAGCGCCAGGTTCCCCGTCGCTGGGAACGGTGTGGAAGCGCCACACCGGCTCGCCATCGGCAAGACGAAAAGCGCCGATCCAACCTCGAACCGCGAATTCGCTAATGCCAATCCCGGCTATGACCAAATCTTCGTATATGAGTGGTGCCATGATGATCAACTCGTACTTCTCCGCGCTCGCGACGGTTTTCTCCCAAAGCAGCTTGCCGTCGGCAATGTCGAGCGCGATAAGCTGGCTGTCCGAGGTGGCGCGCACCAGTTTCCCGTCCTTGATCGCCGCGCCCCTGCTCTTGAATGGATTGATGACAACGCCGCTGGGCGATCGATATTCGGCTGCCTTCGCCTTGGGCTTCCATTCGTGCCGCCAGCGTAGCTCGCAGCTCGCGGCGTCGAGGGCCACGGTGGTATCGCCGGAGGTTATGAACATCGTGCCTTGATAAACCAGCGGGTTCGCGGCAAAGCGATTCGTGTCGCCAGGACTGTAGATGCACACAGGGCGAAGGCGCGACGCGTTGGTCTTATCGATCTGCTTCAGGTCGACAAAGCGTTGGCTCGCATAGCTGTGATTGGGGAGCAGCCATTCGTTGCTCTGCGCGGCGCGGTTGAGTTCGTCCTGCGTAGGTCCTCCGGCGGATTGAGCGACGCTCGCGCCGCAGCCGATCGCGACAGTTATCATCGTCCGAAGTAGCCTTACCATCATCTTTCTCCTCATCTTTTGAGTTTCTTCAATGACAGGATTCTTGAATCGAGCGGCAAATCCTCGCCACCGCCAGGGTATGCATTTGACTTCAGAATAAACGCGACCACATCGAGATACTCCGATCGAGTGAGCTTGTTCGGTTCACCATAAGGCATTTGAGTTCTCACGATGTAGAGCAAATCCTCCAGGCTGTGACTTTCGTGCGACCAGCGTACCGAAAATGCTTCGGCGCGCAGCGCCACGGCGGTTTTCCCTTCCAGTTGCGCGCCATGGCATGCGCTGCAATGCTGTTCGTATAGGCGCTCTCCGCGCTGCGCTTGCGCAGCGCCGTAGTAGGCATCGATTTGGGCCTTTGCGAGGTAGGGCAGGATCGTGAGCAGGCCAGCGAAGGTGCCTCGCATGTACGGTCTGATACGCATCAACACGTCATGATCTGCGATTACCCCCTACCCTGGGAAAAAGGCCCGTGGCCCGACCCCACGAGCCAAAATTGCCTCGACACAAACAGTGGGAACGTGCCGAGAGAAAGCCAAATTAGAGGCGATCTAATACTCGATCTCAGCCGTCACCGTTGCCCCGGTCGCCGTGCCCGCGAATGTGCCGCTACCTTTTATGTTGGCGAACTTGCCGGTGCCGCCCAGCAGCGTGACGGTGCCTTCGGCCGCGACGGCGTCGCCGTTACGCTTGCTCACGCCTTCGTAACAGATAAAGGACTGATCGCCGTTGCGGTGGGTGCGCGTACCGCAGCCGCTGATGGGTCCGCTACCGTCCGCCATGTTGGCGGTGCCGCTGACCACAAACACGGCGCCGTCCCAATCAGGGTCGGCGCTAGTCGTGAGGTCTTGGCGCGTTTGCAGCGACATGACGTGATTGGCCACTTTGACTTCGCTGCGTTGGAGCACTGGCCCGAACTTCGTGCTCCAAGTGATCTTTTTCTTCTCGGCGGCTTGCGCGGTCAGCATGGCAGTAGCCAATAGTGCACATAACAAACTGGTAAAGCGGACGATGAGGATGGTTGTATTCTTCGGGATGCGATTCACGGTTAATCTCCTTTCGGTTACGAGATTCACTAAGGCTTCAAATGCTGCTTGAACCACTCCGTGGCCGGCTGCGCAAACGCCGGAAATTTCGGACCCTGGTACGCCTCGAAGTGCCCGCCGGGAACCACAACCAGCTTCTTCGGCTCCTTGGCGCGCGAAAACGCTTCTTTCTCCAGCGCGGTCGGCGTGATCACGTCGTTGTCGGCGACGATCATCAACAGCGGCGTTGGCGCGATCAAATGAATGTACTGCGTCGGGTCGTAGTCCAGTGAGTCTTCGATCGAGCGGATGGTGACTTTGTTGAGCCAGCTCGGTGCGCGCGCCTTGGAGGTGTTGTCGAACCAGTCGTGCCATTCAGCGGGAAAGTCGGCGGGGCCGCGATCTTTTTCCGGCACCGTTACCGGAATGTAGTTGACTTTGCCGCTGGCAAAACGCTCGGCGCGGTCTTGCGCCAGCCACCCGAGGAAACCGGCGGCCGCTTCGGCGTTCTTGCTGCTGTGGTATGAATTCCACACGCCGCTGACCGGCACTTGCGACACCACCGCCTTCACGCGCTTGTCGAAGGCGGCGAGCTGCATGACATGTCCCCCGCTGTAGGAGCTACCCCAAACGCCGATGCGGGCCGGATCGACTTCCTTTTGCGCCATGGTCCAAGTGATGGCGTTCTTGTAGTCGGTGATCTGGTCGCGCCAATTTATTTCAGCGCGTGGCTCGCCCTCACTTGCGCCAAAACGCCGGTAGTCGAACACTGTGACGACGAAGCCGGCTTCAGCAAACTGCTCGGCGAACTTATCCAAATACATTTCTTTGACTGCGGTCCAGCCGTGCGCCATGACGATGGCCGGGCGCTTCTCGCCCTCCTTGAGGCCGCTCGGCACGTAGTACCAAGCTGCGCACTTGAGACCTTCGCTGCCGAAGGTGATGTCTTTACGGTCGTAAGACGCCGCTGAGGCGTTTCCCAAGGATCCAAGCAGAAGCAAGATGCAAATTGCGCACACTGCGCGCAAGCGCGACACGAAAGTATTCATGAAATCTCCAAAATGACGTGTAGGGTGGGCAGAGCGTAGCGTGCCCACCGATGCAATCGTTTCCGCGTGGGCACGCTACGCTTGGCCCGTTTTACTGCTACTTGACCCGCTCCCATGTATCCACCGGCCCATTCTCGAAGGTGGCTACCAGGGTGTCTGCGTCCCATACGATGAAAGGCGGATCGAACGGGTGCTGATAGGAGATCTTGTTGCCATCGCGCTTGATTGGAACAGTCTTGCTCGTGCCCGGCGTGTCGTACACCACTTTGCCACTGCCGTCGTCGAACGAACCGGCAAACACCGTTGCGCTGAGTTCAGCATCGCTGAACTTGTTTTGCACGATGCTGTTGCGCGAGCCGGGCTTGCCGTCGGGCGTCAACCAGAAAACGGTCAAGTGATACAGCCCGTCGGCGGTGCGCGAAAAGTAACCATTGACGCTAGGCGCGGTGAGCACTTTGCCGTCCGGTAAAGTGCGCTTGATGAGTTTCCAGGTGCCGACGCGAAGTTCTTCGGCTTGCGCGGAGGTCCAGATAGCCGTGCCTGCGACAAACAGTAACGTAGTGACAATGCGGCGGGTAACGCTCCAACGAGTAAATTGCATGTTGTCTCCTCTTCGGTTGATGGTTACGAGCTTGTTGTTACATCGGTTGCTGCTGAAAAAGCCTCAATCCTCGGCGTCGGGCAGCCGCGAGCCATGTTGCTCGACGATCTGCCATTGGCCATTCACCTTCGACCAGACTATGCTCCAACGAATAGGAATGTAAGAGGTTTTTCCCTGCTGATCGGTGAGGTAGTAGTCGCCATGGCCATCTTGAATAACCAAGCTGTCACCGTAGGTGCGAGAAAGCGGCGCGCGTGCCAGCAGCTTGCGTTTGGGATAGAGCTGGAACCAAGCCGTGAAGTAGGAGCGAATGGCTTCTCTACCTTCGAGGCGAAGCGGTGATCCGATCGTGTGCAAGACGGCGTCGTTCGCGAACGCCGCCGTCCACGCATCGGCGTCACCCGCAGCCAGCGCTTTCACGCGCGGGGCAGCGATTTCATTGACCTCCTCAACGGGACCCGCCCATACGGGCGCGGCCAGACTCATTGTTGCAGCAACTGCTAACGCGACGGTCCAGTGTTTCATGGCGGACTCCTTTGTTGATGAACAGAGCAATACTGATTTATGCCAAGCGGTAGCGGCTTTGCTCCCGCGCGAAATATCGTGCGGGTCGCGCCGCAGACGCGCTAATCGTGACCGGGCAAACGCGAGATGTGTTGTGAAATGATTTGCCAACGGCCATCGATTTTTTTCCAGACCGTGTTTGCGCGCGTATCGTAGACGCGCGGCTCGCCCCTTTCGTCGACGACGTGGATCGCGGAGTAGCCATCTTGTACGACTAGATCATCCCCATACGCGCGCGCGGTCGGCTGGCGCACGGTGAACGAGCGCTTGGGGTACATCTGGAAAAGCTGCGAAGCGTAAGCGCGAATGGCTTCTTTGCCTTCGATGCGAAACGGCGAGAAGGAAGAGTGCAGCACCGCGTTGTCGGCGAACGCCGCGGTAAAGCCCTCCGCGCTGCCTTGCGCGAAGGCGCTCTGGCGGGGTTTGGCGATTTCGGCCACTTCCTCGATCGGACCCGCCCAGACGGATGCGCTGATAGCGATTGTGGCAAGACTGCTTAGTGTGGCGAAGACTGATTTCATACGGTTGGTTCTCCTTGGTTGGGTTGAATGGGTATTGAGTGGCGCGTGAACGCAGGTATTCGCTTTGTCGAGCGGATTGCGCGAAACTCAGCTTTCATGCGCGCCACGAAGAGTGATGCGGCGGCGATGGCCAGCAACGGTAAACTGTTTGGCTCCGGCACGCGCTGCGCGGAGATGAAGCCGTAGTCGTCAGCCGATTGCAACGTGGCGAAGCCTAGGTTGGCGTTGCGCCCGGCGAACACGCCCGCGCCGCCGGTGACGGTCCAGCCGTCACCGCCACCGCCGATGATCTGTGTGGACCCAGAGAATATGTTGGAAATCGGCCCCGCCGTGACGCTAAAGCGAGTGTCGTAGGTGCCCAGTGCGATGTTGCTTCTGGGGCCGGTGAGTTGGTAGCCGCCTATCGGGTCGACGGTGACGGTGTCGAGCTGAAAAGGCGCGTTCCCGGTAAAGGGGAAGGTCCCCGCAACGGCGCCGGAGGTGAGCGGCACGTCGCGGCGCGATTGTGGCCCCGGAGTCGGGTCACCCGCTGGTGTTCCGAGCTCTTGAAAGAATCCCAGGTCAATGACGCCTAGATTGGGTACAAGCATAAAGCCGAAATCGCTTACCGTTTGCCTGCGCGCGATTGGATCGAGAAAGCCCGCAAACGCACTGAAACCAGAGACACCCGCGTAGAACCCAGTCCCAGAAACATATTGTGTCGAGCCTGCGAAGAGGATCAAGCCGTCAGGCGTGTTGTGGTTGGTGTGAACTGTGACTTGGCCCAGCACCGAGTCGCTACCCGGGCCGAAATAACGCACCGTGCCGTTGTTCAGCAGCTCAACGGTCGTCAGCCCCGGAAGCACGCTGTCGAACGTCGCCGCCACCGCCGCGTTCGGGTCGTACTGCCAGTTCGAACGCAGGGTGGTGAACTCAATGATGCCCGCGCCGGCCGGCAGTGAGACGGCGGCGAAGAGCAGGGCGAGTGCGAAGATGGCGTTGATGGTGCGTTGAGCTAGGTAGATCTTTCTTGCGTGCACGATTAGTCCTTGTACTGTAAGTCTGGTGAGGTGCGCGGCTTCACGGCCGAAGGCGCGAATTTCGTTGCAAAGTAAGGTGCATATGGCGCACCGGATGTGCGAATTCGCGTGCGCGTTGCACATACCCCACATGCATGCTCCTTTCGCGCTACTTCACACGTTCCCAGTGGTCGACGAACACACCCTCTAGCGTCGTCGTGAAGCGATGATGAAGCGGGTCGTCATTACTGCTTCATCTCGACCAGGATGACGTGCACGTCGTCCAAGTGTTCCTGCGCGTGCGTGACCGGCGGGTTGATGAACGCCTCCCCGTCGCGCGCTTTCGATTCTTTGCTGCTGCCGTCCGGGAACGTGAATTTCGCGCCACCGGACTTGATGAAATAGACGACGTGCGCCGGATGGGAATGCATCGGAATCTTGTCGCCCTTCTTCGCCTTAAATTCGAGCACTCGCACCTTGGCGTCTTCCTTGAGAACTTTGACATGGCCCTCGGCCGCTTTCAGGAAATCGTCAGCCGCGAAAGTGGAGGAGGCGAATACGGCGCTGAGCGCCAGGGGCATGAACGTGCGCTTCATGTGGATACTCCTTGCTTGAAAATGGTTGAGTTACGGGGAACCGGAAACTGGTAATGCTGATACAGCCACCGCGTTCGAAGGAAAAGTATGTATCTGGTAAAGCTCGGCAACAAGGGCCGAGTCACTATTCCGCGCGCCGCGCTGCACCAGGTCGGCATCGAGGAAGAAAGGCCCTTGCCGCGTGTTCTTATGAGAAAGAGGCGCAAGAAATAAGCACCCATTTTCGCCGCAGCATCACGAGCGGGCGCGCAGTGGCTCGTTACCGGCGACAAGGCTCTTTTCATCTTGCCGCCGGCAGTAGCGTTCGCGCGAGTTGTCAACGTGGTCACAAACCGGGCGCGATCAGGGTTGCTCCCACATGCCTTTGATATGGGCACAGTTGACGCTAGTGCCTGGGCGCTGCGGAAACTTGCCTGCGGTGTACGTGCCATCGACTTTCATGGTCTGGTACTTGCCGGTGCCCGAGATCGAGCGGAACTTGCCGTCGGCGTTGCCGCTGCGCTCAAAACTGATCAGCAGCCGGTCGCCATCCAAACTCAGCCACTCGCAGTAGCCGTTGACGTCGACTCGTCCTTCGATGACGGTAAAGACCGACATGCACTGAGCGCTGTGGTTGTCGAACATTTGGCCTGATGGCGTCGTCTTGAACGTGCCTTGCCCGTTCGACAGGTTGACGGTGTGCGTGTCGGAATGCTTCATGGATTGCAGCTGACTGGCAAAGCAGTAGTCAAACTCGAATGGACCGCCGGCGGCGATTGCATTGCCCGTGGCCATGCACAGCAGTGCGGCGCCAAGAACTGCGCCGCGCGATTTTTTCGTGGCAATCTTCATATCTTCTCCTCTCTATTTGAATTCACACCCTCAGACACAAGGATCGCGGCGATGGTGGAAGTGCAAAGCGGGTTTCAACCACCTCGCCGCGGTCTACTACTTCAATCGGTGCGAGCGCTACGGCGATCGCCCTACGGCAACTTGTAGTCCAGACGGACTTTGCAGTGCGTCATGTTGCGTCCAGCGATGATGCGTTCGTAGTTTCGTAGCCCGGATGGAGTGCAATGCAATCCGGGAAGCCGCCCCGGAATACGCTGGCGCTGCTTCCGGGCTACGCATCCCTCGCTAGTTCACAACGAACGGATCCGGACGATGGTCTCGTTATTTGCAGGCTTGCACAGTATGCGAGACTCGCTCTAGCCTTACTTGCACTCCCCACCCCAGCGATTGACCGCCGAGCCGTTTTCAGTCGGAGCCCCAGCGGTCCACCAGCCTGAATCAGTGCGGCCTGCAAACTTTCCTGTTCCCCCAACGATCTTCCAGGTGCCCTTCTCGGCGCCCGCTGCGATGGCCCACTCAAGGCTAACGCTATCGCCATCTTTATCCTTGCGCGCGCAGTGCCCAAGTGCGGTGGATTTGCCGTCCGGCAGCATGATCATCGTCCCGGCGCATTCGCCGATGGTGGTGTTCCATACTGACTTGGGGTCGTCCGCTATCACGCTGTCGTGGCTGCGGAAGGTGAGCATCTTGTGTCCCTTCGCAACCTCGATCTCGCCGCCATAGAGCGGGAAGTGTGCGTTGTAACCGGAGCAGGCGGCCGAAAAGGCTGGGCCCGCCGAATAGCCGAAGAGTGCAACAAGAACGAGTGCGTTAATACGATTGCCATATGACATGATGGTTCCTCCTTGTTCGGTGATGGTTAGGTTGCTGTGTGCTTCGAAATAGAACAGGCGAGCAGGGTGGGCAAAGCGCAGCGTGCCCACCTTCTACTGGTTGCGCGTGGGCACGCTGCGCTTTGCCCACTTTACGTCCCTGTCGATTGCGAGTGGATTCGGTTGCGCATATTCCAGTTTCGTAACCCAGATGCAGTGCAACGCAATCCCGGAAGCCGCCCCGGAATACGCTGGCGCTGCTTCCGGGCTACGCATCGCTCGCTAGTGCACAACGAACGGATCCGGACGATGGTCCCGTTATTTGCAGGTTCCGCCCCAGACGCCGATAGTCACCTTGCCGTTATCGGTTACGGGTTTCCACCAACCTGAATCGCCGAGCACCTTCGCCAACTTGCCGGTAGCGTGCGTTACTTTCCAGCTTCCACGATCGGCCCCGGGTTCCAGGCTGCCTTCGTCAACAACCGTATCGCCGTCTTTGTTCTTGCGAGCGCAGGCGAACACCATGCGGCCTTTGCCATCCGCCATCGTCAGAAAGTAGCCGGAACAAGTGCCAACGCGAACGTCGCCGGTCTCATTCCACTGATTGCTCGAGTGAGACTGGAACGTGGTCAAAGTAATGCCATTGCCTAAGTCCTGCTTGTCTGCGATGTTACCTACAACCGTATAAGTGCCTGAGCAATTGTCGGCGCTGATTGCTGAACCAGAGAAAGCAAAGCAAGAAACCACGGCTGCTTGCAACAAGAGTTTGTTTGTGCGTGTCATATCGATCCTCCTCGTTGAGTTGCATTACCAAATTGCGCCTACGAATCGATTCGCTCGAGGGCGCGACCCCATCCATGCGCGGTGCTGAACGCGCCGCGCGGACTCCATAACTACTTCGCCGCCGTTGCCACCGGGATGGCGAAGTTGCCATTCTTGAACTCCGCTGCCCACAAGACTTTCACCGGTTTGAATGCAGCGAACGGATCGCCTTCGGGTGCGGTGACTTTCACCGACACCGGTTCGGCTTTGCAGAAGTCGCCGAAGTACGGGATGGTGACGACCAGAACCTGTTTGCTCGGGTTCATCACGGGATAGTTGAGCACGCCGCCGGCGCTGGCGCAGGGCTCGCTGCTCGACTTGATCTCGGCGACCACGACATCGTTGCCGTTGACGGTGCCGATGGCGCGCTTGCCGTCCGCGGTCAGCTCAGCGCGCGAGGTGCCGTTTCTCACCGGTAGGTGGTTGACTTCACGTAGCAGCCGCGAGGTGCCTTCGTTCGGCCCATAGGCACCGGTGAGCATCCAGCGGCCCTTGGTGCCATCGGGCGCGTCATAGCCTTCGACATCGACCCAGAAGTACACAGAGGAATAGGGTGCGATGCCGCTGCCTTTCGGCGCGGTGTAGATGTTGATGGCGCCCGGTGCGCCGGCTACCGGGGTCATGCCTTCCGGCAAGGCTTTGCGCACTACAGCTTCGTCCCAAGCCACGCCAACGATGACGTGCTGCGTGCCGATCATCTGCGACGGCAGAACGGGTTTATTGTCGGCAGCGAATGTGATGCCCGAGGCAGAGATCAGTGAACCTAATGCTGCAAGCAAAAGCGATTGCTTGTATCTCATGGGAGTCCTCCTGATGTAGTAAAGGTTTGTCTCCGAAAGTGCATCCACAAGACGGGCCGCGACTTCAGCTTGAAGCAACGGAAGTTCCAACACCCGAGGCGCGCGTTTGTCAATTTTCAGAACTCAACTTGTCCTTCGTTTAGCTCTGTAAAACTGTCCGGCGTGACATGGCCCTTGTAATTGACCGAACCCTTTAGGTTCTTGAACTTGCCGGTGCCGCCAAAGAAGTCGCATTTGCCTTGGTAGTTGAGCTCCCACGCGCCACCATCTTTTGTCGTGAGGGTATGTGTGCCTTCGTACCAGCAGAACGCCTGATCGCCGCTCTTGAAAATGTCGATCGAGTAGCCGCGGTGCGTGCCTTTGCCATCGACGTTGCGATCGTTATTGAACACGTGCTCTTGCACCACATCCCAAGCAGAATTACCTGTCGGCTTCATGGTGTCCAAGAAGTGCTGGCTCACGAACTCATGGCCAGGTATTAGGCCGACGGCCATCTTTGTTTCTGAAAGCGTTTGGCGCGCGACTTTGGTGTACTGAATTTTGTGCTTTTCCGCAGCACTTACCGGCAACGAAAGGCTGCTGAGTAGTAGTGTGATCAGGGCAACTGATGTGGCCCGCCTTGTCTTGCTGTTCATAAGAACTCCTTCACGGTCAATAAGAGACCTAGCTGCTCTGTGGCGCTGGGTACGTTGGTTAGGTTTCGAAAAACGTCTGCCTGGTCGCTTATCGATTCTCCACCGGCCCCCGCTGCGCGGGAAGGAACTCACGTTCCCCGTTGTGCGCGGGGCTTGGGTGGGGAAATGGTGTGGCTAGGGGTACTACTTCAACTTCCAAGTCCCCGACTGCTTATTGCACGCTTGGGCACGGCCGGCGGGTGCGGTGATTTGCGTGAATGGCATCCAAGTCCCGCTTTGCTGCATGCCCTCGTACTTGCCGGTGCCGCCCGTAACCTTCCAACTGCCGATGTCTTGATTCTTGCGCTCGTAGAGCCCAAAAAACGCGTCACCGTCGGCGTCGGTGAAGGAGCATGAGCCCATCTCGCGGTATTCCTCGCCGACCATCGTGAAAGTCCCGAGGCAGCGTCCGCTGGTGTTGTTGAAGATGTCGCCTTCTTTGGTGACCGTCGTACCGATGCCTTCGTAGCTGCCACCCATCTGGCCTTTGACGGGCGCATTGACTTGCATGGTGCTGGTGTAGCAGCCAATGTTTTCGTATTTGCCTTCCTTAGCGACGGTTACGGCGGCGAGTGCGTGAGTGGTCGCGATGGAGGATGCGATGGCGAATGCGGTGAGAAGCTTCGTTCGAACGCAAGGTTTCATGATGTGACTCCGTCGTTGAGTGGTGGGCAAAGCGCAGCGTGCCCACGCCCGATAGCTGGAAGGTGGGCACGCTGCGCTTTGCCCACCATACAAAAGGATGCATTACCTCCCATGTATACCGGCTTAAGTAAGATGAATATTGATTGATTCGTGCGTACTCCATCCGAGTATCGACTCATCACTCAGCGGGACAAGAGACGATTGGAAACATGGACGCCGAGCTTAGAAACTTCTCCTTCGAATGAATCCCTCTTGAGCGGAGGGGACTTTTGCAGCCTCTTTGCGCCGGCCACCTCGTTGCGTAAGCTACGCCGATAGTTGGACAAAAAAAATCAGCCGGATGTAGCCTACAAACGGGTGAGCCCCCTTAGGGCGTGCCGGGCCGACCCATTCGGCGATCCACTAGGCATGGGTGGACCGGCTTGGCTACAGATAGGAACATGAGCGCTTGGCGAGGAAGCCCAGCGCATGCGCGCTTTTCGATTGACCGACTAGGCCGAATGTAGGCTACAAATGTGGGGGGTCGGGGCGGGGTAGCGCGTGCTAGCATCAAGCCACTCAGGTGCAAGCTGTCCGATGGACTGGGGCCAGAGGTGATGCGGAGCGCGCCGTGAAAGTTTTGATCGTCGACGACCACTCGCTAGTGAGCGAGGGTATGGCGCTCATCCTCAAGAAGTTGCACTCGGATGCCGAAGCGGTGTGCGCGGCCAGCTTCGCCGAGGCGCTCGGCCAGCTTCGATCCCAAGCCGGGTTCGACCTCATCCTGCTCGACGTTTCTCTGGGCGACGTGCAGGACTTGAGCGGGCTGCGCCATCTGCGCGAGCACTATCCGCGCATCCCGGTGGTGGTCGTGTCTGGGCAAGACGATCGCGCTACCGTAATCGAAGCGCTCGACAGCGGCGCGATGGGCTTCATTCCGAAATCCTCGCCAACGCCGGTGCTGTCCAACGCGCTGCGCCTTATTTTCGGCGGCGGCATCTATGTGCCCCCGGTAGTGCTGTTGCGGGCGCTGGAAGCCGCACCGCCACCGTCGCTACAACCTGTGCAGGAAGCTCCGGAGAGCGACAACAGCGCGCTCGAAGCGCTCAACCTCACCGGCCGCGAGGTGGAAGTGCTGGGCTACTTGATGCAGGGGTTGACGAACAAGCTCATTGGGAAAGAATTGGACATCTCCGACAACACCGTGCGCAAGCACGTCACCACCGTGCTGCGCACGCTGCGCGTGCGCAATCGAACCGAGGCCGTGCTGGAAGCGGCGCGGCGCGGTTTTCGCGTCAATCCGCGGCGCGGGCCACGCTGAGCGCCGCTACTAGTTAAGCGTCACTTTGTGCGTCGGGCGCGCGCAGCGCTTGAGCGATGAGGGTGCGCAGTTTCTGCGCATTGAGCGGTTTGTGCGCCATCGCCAAACCGGCGGCGTTGGCTTCGGTCACCCGCTGCGGCGACGTGTCACCGGAGACCAGTACGGCGGAAACTTCCGTCTGCAAATGTTGGCGTAGAGCCTTGATCACGCGTATGCCGTCGGCATGATCGAGGCGCAAATCACAGATCAGCAGATCGGGCAGGCGCTCTTCGAGTTCGAGTTTTTCGATCGCTTCGCGCTGCGACGCCGCCGTCACCACGAAAGCGCCCCAGCCGGTGAGCAGTCCTTCCAGCGCGTCGCGGATATCGCGCTCGTCGTCGATGACGACGATGAGCGCGCCGGTGATGTCCTCGGCCTGCGTCCCGGACAGTTCAGCGGTCGCATCGAATTCTCCCAGAGCTTGCTCAGGCGCCCGTGCGATGGTGACGGAGAAGCGCGACCCGCGACCGGGCTGTGAGGCGACGCTCACTTCGCAGCCCAGCAAACCGGCGATGCGCTTGGCGATCGCCAAGCCAAGACCCAATCCCTTGCTGCGGTCGCGGCCGGGGTTATTAAGCTGCACGAATTCCTCGAAGATGCGCTCGAAATGTGCCGGGTCGATGCCGCAGCCGGTGTCGAGCACGTCGATACGCCAGTGCGCACCGCGGCGGCGGCAGCCGACCACGATACGCCCGCGTTCCGTATAGCGAATCGCGTTGGTGACGAGGTTACCGAGCAGGCGCGCGATCAGAATCGGATCGGAATCGATCACCGCTTTGGTGCGCATGAAATGCAGTTCGAGCCCTTTGGCGCGCGCCAATGCTTCGTGCGAACTCTGCAGGGAATCGAACATCGCCTGCAGCGACAGCCGCGCGGGTTTTGGCACCACCGCGCCCGCGTCCATGTTGGCGACGCTCAAGAGTTGATCGATCAAGCCCTCCATCGCCGCGATGGAAGTCTGCATGCGTTGGTAGATGTTTTGGCCTTGTTGACCAATGACGAAATCGCGCAAGCCTTCGGCGAACAACCCGAGCGCGTGCATCGGTTGGCGCAAATCATGACTGGCGGAAGCGAAGAACTGCAAGCGCGCTTGATTGGCGGCTTCGAGTTGGAGCTGGTGTTGCGTGAGCGAGGCGATGAGCTGACGGTTCTTGGCGTCGAGTACCAATTCTTTGCGGTAGGCGCGATGCAAGTTGAGGCCGAATTGCACCACGCTGGCGAACACCGCAATCATCATCACCGCCAGCGAGATGTGGTAGTCGCCCTGCGTGAAGAGTAGCCCGAGCACACTCAGAATGACAATGCCGGAACTGAAGCCGAAGATCGCCGGGGCGTAGACGGCGTAGCCGCTCACGGCGCCGACCATCAGCAGCACCATGCCGCTGATCACGGGGATTTCCTGGCCTTGCAGCGGTCCGCCCAAGAAGAAAGTCAGCGTGCCCCATAGCCCGCCGCCAACGAATCCGCCGATGACGATACGATGCCCCCACGCTGGCAGCAATTTCGATTCCGGCGACGCGCGCTGATACGCCCGCAACTGCGCGAAACCCACGCCAAAGCAGGCTAGATTCACCGCACCCCAAATCCATAGGCTGCGTGAAAGGACATCGAAGTACCACATCGCGGCCATCGCTGCGAGGAACATGGCGCAGCCGGCGCCAATTCCGGTGATGGAGTTCTGATACAGCAGCTCGATCTGCTGCGCCCTGACGTCGCTCTCGAAATCTGCCTCGGCGGCCGCTTCTTGCGGCGGTGCGGCGGGTTGCAGCGGCTTGGGTGCGGCGCGAGACGACGGCCGGATGCGCGCTTGCGCCTGCTTCAGCCAGACCGGTACCGCAGCCATTCCATCCCTCCGTTGGATGCGGCCTTGGGTTGGCCGCAGTATTCTTTGGCGCTCCAGCCCGCGTTCGGGCTAGTTGGACAAAGTGTACCCATGCTTCGCCGAAAAATCACGCCCTTAGCGACTTAAGATCAAGACTTGGTCTAAGTCGGGCGCAAGCGCGCGCGGCGGCGATGCTAGAATCCGCGACTGCCCATCGACCGTCTCGCTATGCCCACCCTCAGTCAACGCACCAACGCCCTTGGCACTGAAAATGCCTTTGTCGTGCTGGCCGAAGTGAACGCCTTGCAGCGCCAGGGCAAGGACATCATTTCCTTTTGCATCGGCCAGCCGGATTTCGCCACACCGCAGAATATTCAGGACGCGGCGATTGCCGCGGTGCGCGGCGGCAAACACGGCTACACGCCTTCGGCGGGGATCGCGGAACTGAGAGAAGCCGCGGCGCGCTATCTCGGCAACATGCGCGGCTTGAGCGTTTCACCGGACGACGTGGTGATCGGCGCCGGCGCCAAGCCATTCATCGCCTACATGATCTTGTGCTGCACCGACTATGGTGCGGGCGACGAAGTCATCTACCCGGTGCCGGGCTTTCCGATCTACGAATCCCAGATCCGTGCGCACGGCGCGGTGCCGGTGCCGATTTATCTGCGCGAGCAGCGCAACTTCGCGTTCGATCCGAACGAGCTGGCGTCCAAGATCACGCCGAAGACCAAACTGTTGATCCTGAACTCACCGCAGAATCCGACCGGCGGCATTCTCACGCGGCAGAACATGGAAGACATCGCCGCCATCCTGCGCAAGCACCCGCAAGTGTGGGTGTACGCCGACGACATTTACTGCCGTTTGGTCTACGACGGCAAATTCATTTCCATCGCGGAGTTGCCCGATATGTACGAGCGCACCGTGATTTCGGACGGCGCTTCAAAAACCTGGGCGATGACCGGATGGCGCTTGGGTTTTGCGGCGAACAAGGTGCTGGCGCCGCATTTCGTGCGCTGGGTGACCAATACCGATTCCTGCGCCTCGCAGATCAGCCAATGGGCCGCGGTTGAGGCGATCAACGGCACGCAGCAGCACGCGGAGACCATGCGCGAGTCGTTTTTGGCGCGGCGCAATTTGATCGTGGGCTTGCTCAACCAAGTGCCGGGTGTGACCTGCAAGACACCGGGCGGTGCGTTCTACGCTTGGCCGAACGTCACCGACGCTTGCCGCATGATCGGCGCGAAAGATTCGGAAGAGTTCCGCGCGCGTTTGTTGAATGAGGCCGGTGTCGCAGTGCTCGCCGACATCCACTTCGGCGCGCGAGTGCCCGATGAAGGGCAGCACGTGCGCTTCAGCTATGCCGCATCGAACGAGGCGATCAACAATGGCGTGGCGCGCATGGCGGATTTCATTAAGAAGAATAAGAAATGAGAGCAGTTCAAGTAAGTTGGGGTGAGTGCAACGAACCCCAACACCAGATGGAAATGAGTTGGGGTTCGCAAGTTCACCCCAACCTACGATCCGCTTAGATGCGCGTCGCCCTCTTCGTTACCTGCCTAGTCGACCTGTTCCGCCCCAACGTCGGCTTCGCCGCGATCAAGCTGCTCGAAGCCGCAGGCTGCGACGTCGTCGTCCCGGACGGGCAAACCTGCTGCGGCCAACCGGGGTATAACTCCGGCGACCGAGCTTCCGCGCAGGCAGTGGCGCGCCGTGTGTTGCAGGCGTTCGCCGCGTACGAATACGTCGTCGCGCCGAGCGGCTCCTGCGCCGGCATGATCAAGACGCACTATCCGGAACTGTTCAAAGACGAACCTTCGACGCTTGAGCAGGTGCAATGGCTGGCGAAGCGCACCTTCGAGCTCACCGATTTTTTGGCTAACGTCGCCAAGGCGAAGAGCCTACCGGCGGTGTTCAAAGGCAGCGTGACTTATCACGATTCGTGCTCCGGGTTGCGGGAGTTGGGCGTGCAAGCGCAGCCGCGTGCGCTATTGCAAGACGCCGGCGTGCCGGTGAAAGAGATGACCAATGCCGCCACCTGTTGCGGTTTCGGAGGCACGTTTTCCGTGAAGTTGGGCGACATTTCCAGCGCCATGGCGGAGAAGAAATGTGCCGGCGCACTGGCGACGGGCGCGGATGCGATCGTCGGCGGCGACTTGGGCTGTCTGCTCAGCATCGAGGGTCGTTTACGCCGCCGGGGCGACGACAAGACCAAGGTACTGCACGTGGCCGAAGTGCTGGCGGGAGATACGCTGACGTGATGCACCTCACTTCGGACAAGTTCAAAGCGGTCGCCAAGCAAAAGCTCGCCGATCCCGGATTGCAGGATAAGTTCACGCGCGCGATGACGCGCATGAGCGGCGTGCGCGCGCAAGCCGTGGCGAAGGTTCCAAACTTCGAGGAGATCCGCTCGGCGGGCGCGGCGATCCGCGATCGCGTATTGAAGAACCTCGACGCCTACTTGTTCCAGTTCGAGCAGGCGGCGCAGGCGCGCGGCGCGATCGTGCATTGGGCCGAGACGGGCGAGGACGTCAATCGCATCGTGCGCGACATCGCGCTGCAAAACGGCGTCAAAAAGATCATCAAATCGAAGTCGATGCTGGGTGAGGAATCCAACCTCAACCACTTCTTGCAGCAAGCCGGACTCGATGTACGCGAAACCGATTTGGGCGAGTACATCCTGCAGATTTCCGGCGAAACGCCCTCGCACATCATCGCCCCTGCCATCCACAAAAGCAAAGAGGATGTCGGCGAGTTGTTCGAGCGTGTGCATCAGATGCCGCGCAAGCAAACGATTCCCGAGATGTGCCGCGAGGCGCGCATGATGCTGCGCCCGCACTTCTTAAGCGCCGACATGGGCATCAGCGGTGCGAACTTTTTGATCGCCGAAACCGGCTCGGTGATGATCGTCACCAACGAAGGTAATGGGCGCATGACCACGACCATGCCGCGCATCCACGTGGCGATCACCGGTATCGAGAAAGTGGTGCCGACGCTGGAAGACGTTTCGGTGCTGTTGCGTTTACTCACACGCTCGGCGACCGGACAAGCGATTTCCAATTACATTTCGATGCTGACTGGCGCGCGGGCTCCGAATGACAGCGATGGGCCGGAGCAGTTCCATATCGTCATCGTCGACAGCCACCGCACGGAACTACTCGCCAGCGAAATGAAAGAAGCGCTACGCTGCATCCGCTGCGGCGCGTGCATGAACCACTGCCCAGTGTACGAGGTGATCGGCGGGCACACTTACGGCTGGGTCTATCCCGGACCGATCGGCTCGGTGCTGACGCCGATGTATGCCGGTTTGGAGAAAACCAGCGAACTGCCGCACGCGTCGACTCTGTGCGGCGCCTGCGCGGTGGTGTGCCCGGTCAAGATCCCGTTGCCCGAACTGGTGCGCAAACTGCGCGAGAAAGCCTTTGAACGCAAGCTGCGTCCGGGCACCGAGCGCGCATCGATCAAGGCGTGGGGCTACGTCGCCGCGCGTCCGAGGCTCTACGCGCTGGCGTCGAAATTCGGCGCACGCGTGCTCAAATGGATAGGCGGCGACGAGGGTTTGATTCGCCGATTGCCGGGCGGGCTCAAAGAATGGACCAATGGCCGCGATATGCCGGCGCCGGCCGGTAAGACGTTCCGTGAGTTGTACACGCAGAAGAAGCGAGCCAAACCGTGAGCGATCAAGCCAAAATGCTCAGCGCCGATGGCGCACGCGATCGCATCATGGCGCGCATCCGCGCCGCTATCGGCAAGGACGGCAGCAGCGCGGCGCAAGATGTCGAAGCGGTGCGCGCGCAGCTGCGTGAGCATCGGCTTGGTCCGCGCCCGCCATTCGAGTGGCCCGATCCGGTCGCGCAGTTCAAAGAGCAAGCCGTGGTCATGTCGAGCAGCGTGGCGGAAGTCGGCTCACCTGGCGATGTGCCTGCCGCCGTTGCGCACTACCTGGAAGATCTCAAGCTCGATAAGCGCGCGGTGTGTTGGCCGGCATTCGCCGGTATGGACTGGCGTGCGGCTGGGGTGCAGATGGAGTCTCGCACTGTGCGCGACGGTGATTTGATTGGCGTCACCGGTGCGTACTGCGGCATCGCCGAAACCGGTACGCTGATGCTGCTTTCCGGCGCGCAAACGCCGGCCGCGATGAGTTTGTTGCCGGACACGCACATCGCCGTACTGCCGGTCGCGCGCATCGTGCC
>CAZAWU010000005.1:20764-34556 GCA_964488915.1 uncultured Burkholderiales bacterium | reverse complement strand
TGAGTTTGTTGCCGGACACGCACATCGCCGTACTGCCGGTCGCGCGCATCGTGCCCGCGATGGAGGAGGCGTGGAACCTGCTGCGCCACGAGCATGGGGAACCGCCGAAACAAGAAGGCGGCGACCTGCGCGTCAACCGTTGGCCACCGCGCAGTGTCAACTTTGTCTCTGGCCCTTCGCGCAGCGGCGATATCGAAATGCAGATCGTGCTTGGCGTGCACGGCCCATACCGTGTACACATCATCCTGGTCCAAGGCGGGGCGACCCCGCGCGAGTTGATCAACACTGATTGGTGGCGGGTGCCACAGGCGTAGGCGAGTTGGGCGGAAGGGCGCAACGCTTTCCGCCGGTCTGCAGGTCTACCGTATCATCGCGTTGTGGACGCGCAAACTATCCTCCGCTCCGTTTTCGGCTACCCGGAGTTCCGCGGCAAGCAACGTGAAATCATTGAGCATCTCGCCGGCGGTGGCGACTGCCTGGTGCTGATGCCGACCGGAGGCGGCAAGTCGCTGTGCTACCAGATACCTGCGCTCCTGCGCGAAGGCACCGCGATCGTGATCTCGCCACTGATCGCGCTCATGCAAGACCAGGTGGAAGCGCTGCGCCAAGCCGGGGTGCAAGCAGCGTATCTGAACTCCACGCTTGATGCGCAAGCCGCGCACGCGGTCGAACAGCAACTGTTGCGCGGCCAGCTCGATTTGCTCTACGTCGCGCCCGAGCGCTTGCTGACGCCGCGCTGCATGGATTTGTTGGGGCGCAGCAAGCTGGCGTTGTTTGCCATCGATGAAGCGCACTGCGTCTCGCAGTGGGGCCACGACTTCCGCCCGGAGTACCGCGAATTGAACGTGCTGGCGCAGCGCTTTGCCGATGTGCCGCGCATCGCGCTCACCGCTACCGCCGATACGCTGACACGCAATGAAATCGCCGAACGTTTGCATCTCGAGGACGCGCGACAATTCGTCGCCAGCTTCGACCGGCCGAACATCCAATACCGCATCGTGCCGAAGCACGATACGCGGCGGCAGTTGCTCGCGTTTCTCGCTGAGCACCAAGGTGAGGCCGGCATCATCTACCGTTTGTCGCGCAAGAACGTGGATGAGACGGCAGCCTTCCTCGCCTCCAGCGGGTGGCGGGCGTTGCCCTATCACGCTGGTCTCGACGCGGCTACGCGCAGCGCGAACCAGCAGCGCTTCTTGCAAGAGGAGGGCGTGGTGATGGTGGCCACGATCGCTTTCGGCATGGGCATTGATAAGTCGAACGTGCGCTTCGTCGCGCACCTGGATCTGCCCAAGAGCATCGAGGGCTACTACCAAGAGACGGGCCGCGCGGGGCGCGACGGCCTACCCGCGCAAGCTTGGATGGCGTACGGGTTGGCCGATGTGGTGATGCTGCGGCAGATGGTCGACGGCTCGGAAGCCGGCGAGGAGCGCAAACGTTTGGAGCGGCAGAAGTTGGACGCGTTACTCGGCTTGTGCGAGTCGACGCGCTGCCGCCGCGCGGTGCTGCTCGGCTACTTCGGTGAGACCTATCACGGAGCTTGCGGCAATTGCGACAACTGCCTGCAGCCGCCGCAAACGTGGGACGGCACGGTGGCGGCGCAGAAGGTGCTCTCCTGCATCTATCGCACCGGTCAGCGCTTCGGCGCGGCCCATGTCATCGACGTGCTGCGCGGCAAGGACACCGAAAAGGTGCGCCAGTTCGGTCACACGCGGCTCTCCACTTTCGGTATCGGTGCGGATATCGAAGAAATGCAGTGGCGCAGCGTACTGCGCCAGTTGGTGGCGTCGGGCTTAATCAGCGTCGATCTCGCCGGCTACGGCGCGCTGCGCTTGGCGCCGGCGGCGCGTGCGGTGCTCAAGGGAGAACAAGCGGTCACGTTGCGCCTCGATGCGCGCCCACCTAACAAAACCCGCAAGACGAACAAGCGGCCCGCAACTGGCGCACCCGACGCCGAGCCGTCGCCGCACGATGAGACGCTGTGGCAAACACTGCGTGAAGTGCGCTTGCAGTTGGCACGCCAGCAAGGCGTGCCGCCTTATGTGATTTTCCACGATGCGACGTTGCGCGAGATGCTGCAGCGGCGCCCGCAAACGCTCGCCCATCTTGTCGGTATCAGCGGCGTGGGCACGGCCAAACTCGAACGCTACGGTGCAGCCTTTGTAGCGGTGTTTGCCCGCGCGGCAGCGGCGCAGTAACTGCGTCCGCGCAAAGCCCGCAGGCTGCGAAATGGCGCGCGGATCGACGCGTAGAGCGATCGCCGTATAATCGGTCGCAGTCACGAGGCAAACCGAGGAGAAGCAAAACATGACAGAGCAGCCGACAACAGAAGCGGCGCAGCCCGCAGCGGTAGCCGCCGCGGAGCAGGCAGCGCCGGCCGTGCCACCGCGGCGCAAGTTTTTGCGCGGCGCGACAGCGAGCGGTGCCGCGTTGCTGGCTTTTCCGATGATTGGCAGGGCGCAAAGTCCAGTCAGGCTACGCGTCCAAATTCCGTTTGGCTCGAAAGATTTCTTCGAGGGCGTTTCGCTGCAGTTCATCAAGTCGATCGAGGAGATGTCCGGCGGGCGTTTGAAGCTGGAGCCGCTGGCGCCGAATTCGGTGGTCAAAACCTTCGACATGATGGAGGCGGTGCACAAGGGCTTGCTCGACGGTTGCATTGGTGCGTGCAGCTTCTGGGTCGGCAAGAACCCGGCGTTCTCGTTGTTTGGCACCAGTCCGATGTCGGCGATGGACGCGTGGGGGCACTTGGCGTGGTTCTACAAGGGCGGCGGGCGAGCATTCTACGAAGAGTTGCAGCAGCAGATCATGAAACTGAACGTCACCGGTTTCTTGTTCGGGCCGATGAACACGCAGTCGCTGGGATGGTTCAAGAAGGAGATCAAAACCGCGGCGGATTTCAGTGGCATCAAGTACCGCACGGTCGGGCTGGCAGCGGACATGACCAAGGCGATGGGCGCGTCCGTGGTGATTCTGGCGCCGACCGAAATCATTCCCTCGCTCGATCGTGGCGTGATCGACGCGGCCGAGTACAACAACACCACCTCCGACCGGCTGCTGGGCTTTCCCGATGTGGCGAAGATCTGCATGCAGAAAAGTTATCATCAGAACCAGGAGTGCCTGGAACTGCTGCTCAACAAGAAGAAATTCGACGCGCTGCCGCAGGACCTCAAGCACATCGTGCGCTACGCGGCGCACGCCGGTACCGCCACCTACAGCCAGGAAGCGATGAACCGCTTGGCGACGGATTTTGTCGAAATGCAAGTCAAAGACGGCGTCAAATTTGTGGCGACGCCGCAAGACGTGCTCAAAGCGCAGCTCGTTGCCTGGGACAAGGTGATGGCGGAAAAATCGAAAGATCCATTCTTTGCCAAAGTGCTCGAGCATCAGAAGAAGTGGGCGCAGCGCTCGACCGCATGGTGGTTGAGCACGCAGTTATCACCGGAGCTTGCCTACCATCACCTGTTCGGCAAGAAGGCCTGAAGTGCCGTACCGCCGGTGCGCGAAGCGGCGTCCGGCGGATGGATGTCCGTGCGCCTTGGTTGGCAATACTGGTAACGGTAGAGTTGCAACAATAGCCCGAGAATTGATTGCCGTAGCTATACATAAGAATGTATCGCGCCGAGACGAGTTGGCGCGGCGCTCGAGGAGAACACATGCAGCGCTATTTGCTCTGGATCGATTCGCTCAGCACTTGGGTCGGCAAGACGTTCGCGTGGACGATTCTGCTGTTGACGCTGCTCACGGTGTACGACGTAACGGTGCGCAAGCTGTTCAACAAGCCTTGGGATTGCGCCTTCGATACCGAACTCATTCTGTACGGTACGCTGTTCATGATGGCCGGCGCCTACACGCTGGCGCGCAACGGCCACGTGCGTGGCGATGTGCTGTACGGATTCTTCCCGCCACGCTTGCAAGCGGGCCTCGATCTGGCGCTCTACTTTCTGTTTTTCGTGCCCGGCGTCGCGGCGCTCGCTTACGCGGGCATTGAGTTTGCGCAAGAAGCCTGGGCGACCAAAGAGTCCTCCAGCTACAGCACTTGCGCCGCGCCGGTCTACTTGTACAAGACACTGATCCCAATCGCTGGGTTCCTGGTGCTACTACAGGGAGCGGCGGAAATCGTGCGCTGCGTGCAGTGTCTCAAAGTTGGGCAATGGCCGCCACGCCTGCACGACGTCGAAGAGGTCAACGTCGAGGAGATAAAGCACACACTGCATCTTGATGAGTCGAGCCCAGGCAAAGGGAGTACGCCCAAATGAGCGGTATGAAGGTCGGGCTGATCTCGCTCATCGTCGTTTTCCTGATCATTTTCGCGGTCTTCCTCTCCGCCGATCAAGTCACCAGCGGACACTATGGATTGCTGATGTTGGCGCTGATCGTGGTCGCGATCATGCTGGGCTTTCCCACGGCGTTCACGCTGATGGGGTTGGGCATGATCTTTTCCTTTATCAATTACCGCCTGTCCGATCCCGATTTGACATTCGCCGAAGTCGGCGACCGCGTGTTCAACTTGATGGTGAACAGCGCCTACGGCGCCATGACCACCGATGTGCTGATCTCGGTGCCGCTATTCATCTTCATGGGCTACTTGGTCGAGCGCGCCAACATCATCGACAAGCTGTTCAAGAGCCTGCAGGTGGCGATGGGCAACATTCCCGGCTCGCTCGGTGTAGCGACCATCGCCACTTGCGCGATCTTCGCTACTGCCACGGGCATCATCGGCGCGACCGTGACGCTCATGGGTTTGCTGGCGTTGCCGGCGATGCTGCGCGCGGGCTACAACGTCAAGCTCAGTGCTGGAGCGATCACTGCGGGGGGCTGCCTCGGCATCTTGATCCCACCGAGCGTGATGCTGATCCTCTACGGCGCCACTGCCGGCGTCCCGGTGACGCGATTGTATGCGGGCGCATTCTTGCCGGGCTTAATGCTGACTGCGCTCTACATCATCTACATCGTCGCTCGCGCGAAGCTCAATCCGTCGCTTGCACCCAAGCTGCCGCCTGAGCAGTTGGCGGTGTCTTACGGTGAGAAGATAAGGATGCTGTTTACCTCCTTCGTGCCGCTGGCGGCGCTGATCGCCTTTGTACTCGGCAGCATCATCAAGGGCTGGGCGACGCCGACTGAAGCGGCGGCGGTCGGCGCGTTCGGTGGGTTGTTGCTGGCGCTGGCTTACCGGCAACTGACTTGGGCGCGTCTCAAGGAAGCGGTGTTTCTTACTGCACGCGCTTCCGCGATGGTGTGTTGGCTGTTCATTGGCGCGAGGATTTTTTCGGCCGCATTCGGCTTGCTCGGCGGGCAGGAAATCATCAAGGAGTGGGTGCTTTCGCTCGACATGACGCCACTGCAATTCATGTTGATGTCGCAAGTTATTATTTTCCTGCTCGGCTGGCCGCTGGAGTGGACGGAGATCATCGTCATCTTCATGCCGATTTTCTTGCCGCTGCTCGACCACTTCCAGATCGACCCACTGTTCTTCGGTTTGCTGGTGGCGCTCAATCTGCAAACCGCGTTCTTATCGCCGCCGGTGGCAATGGCCGCCTTCTATCTGAAGGGCGTGGCACCGCCGCATGTGACGCTGAATCAAATTTTCGCCGGCATGATGCCTTATATGCTTATTCAGCTTTTGGCGATGGTTTTGCTGTACACGTTCCCGCAGATCGGTTTGTGGTTACCGCAGATGCAGTACGGGAAATGATCTGAGAGCAGGCGTCTATGCCTGAAGGGGCGAGACGATGATACCCTTCGCTATTCACGCCCCGTTACCTTTCACCCTTAACGTTCAGAGATGAAACCAAAAGTACTCGTCACCCGTGAACTCTTCGACGAAACGCTCGCGCTCCTGGCGCAGCACTGCGAGTTAAGCACCAATCAGGAGGACATACCGTTCAGTCCCGAAGTGATGAAACAGAAAGTCGCCGACAAAGATGGCGTGCTTTCGTTTAGCCCCGATCATGTTTCCGCCGAGGTGATCGCCGCCGCGCCGCGGCTCAGAGTCATTGCTAACTGCGCAGTGGGCTTCAACAACGTCGACGTGGCCGCGGCCAGCGCGCGAAAAATCATGGTGACCAATACACCCGGCGTGCTGAACGACTCCACCGCCGATCTGACCTGGGCGTTGCTGCTGTCTACGGCGCGGCGCATTCCCGAACGCGAGCGTTTCGTGCGCTCCGGCCGCTGGGGCGGTGTGCGCTTCATACGCGATCTGGCGCTGGATGTTCACCACCGCACTTTGGGCATCATTGGCATGGGGCGCATCGGTCAAGTGGTGGCGCGCCGCGCGTTGGGTTTCGACATGAGAGTGATCTACAACGACGATGTGCGCCTGAGCCCGGCGCAAGAGGCGGCGTGCAACGCCACGTATGTCGGCCGGGAAGAACTGCTGCGCCAGGCCGATTTCGTCACCGTGCATGTGCCCTACCTACCAGAGACGCATCACCTGATTGGGGCCAAAGAAATCGCGCTGATGAAGCCGACCGCCATCGTCATCAATGCGGCGCGCGGCGGTGTGGTCGATGAGCTGGCTTTGATCGAGGCACTCAAGAACCGCCGTCTCGGCGGCGCTGGGCTCGATGTGTTCGAAGGGGAGCCACAAGTCAGGCCGGAGTTATTGCAGCTCGACAATATGGTGCTCGCGCCGCATATCGGCAGCGCGACGGATGAGACGCGGCGTAACATGGCGAACCTGGCCGCGCGCAATTTGGTCGCGGCGTTGCGTGGCGAGCGGCCGCCGAATTTGGTGAATGAGTAAAGACGTGAACGGGTGAGGGGTGGAACACTCGGCGCGCGCGCCCTCTTGTTGTTGAACCGGGGCGGGTAGCTCTCGCATGTTTCACCATTCACGTTTCACCTAACAAAGGAGCTAAGCAATGCAAGTCGGATTCGTAGGCCTGGGCATCATGGGGCGCCCGCAAGCGCTGAACCTGATCAAAGGCGGCAACAACCTGATGGTGTGGGCGCGGCGCAAAGAGTCGATGCAGCCGCTGATCGACGCCGGGGCCAAGGCGGGAGCTTCACCGAAAGAGGTTGCGACCAATTGCGATGTGACTTTCACGATGGTCGCTGACACGCCGGATGTGGAGGCAGTGATCCTAGGCTCAGAGGGCTGCGTCCACGGCGTCAAGAAAGGCAGCGTCATCGTCGACATGAGCACAATTTCGCCCAACGCCACCAAAGCCATGGCCGAGCAGTTGGCCGCGAAGGGCGCGGAGATGCTCGATGCGCCGGTATCAGGCGGGGAGATAGGCGCGGTCAACGGCACGTTGACGATCATGGTGGGCGGCAAGCCGGAAGTGTTCGAGAAGGTCAAGCCACTGTTCGCTTGCATGGGCAAGACCATTACCTTGGTCGGCGGCAATGGCGCAGGGCAGGTCGCCAAAGCCTGCAATCAGATCGTGGTCGGCGTTTCGATTCAGGCGGTGTCGGAAGCCCTCGCGCTGGCGAAGCGGTTTGGTGTCGATCCGGCCAAGGTGCGCGAGGCGCTCATGGGCGGGTTCGCCGGCTCCAAGATCATGGAGATCCACGGCAACCGCATGATCAGTGGCGACTTCAAGCCGGGTTTCAAAGCGAAACTGCACCAAAAGGACATGCGCATCGTCATGCAGGCCGCCGAGCAGCTCGGCATGGCGCTGCCGGGTGCGGCCATCTTTACCCAGAATCTCAATGCACTGATCGGCGGTGGCGACGGCGAACTCGATTCGTCCGGCATATTCAAAGTGCTGGAGCGCATGCCGCGAGCCTAGGGCTCTGAATCACCAGGACATTCCCGCAAAAGCGCCGCATCCTGGCTACGCTGTCAAGGGCAAAATGTAAACAATCGCAAAGCGTCGCCAAAGAACCATTGAGTGTCACCAACAGGCAGCGAACGTGCTACCATGCTTCGCCCTTGCGGTTGGTGGTCGGTGGCATGCGAGCGCAAGGTTCCGCAGCATAAAATTCCTACAAATACTGCTGATTGCAGGATATTTCTGACAACATACTTTCGTTGTCTTTTTCAACATTTATTGTGTAAATGGCATCGTCAGAAGACCTCGGCGTCCAGCGCGAAAAGGTGGAGTTGCTCTACCGCCTTGCGCCGAGCGGACTCATCACTGCGCTCATCGTCGGCGCGATCGTCTGGGTGATGCTGCGCGCTGCAGGCCCGGTGCCCCAGCTTAACCAGTGGGCTGTTGCGCTGGTTGGACTGACGCTGCTGCGCTTGCTGCTGGTGTTTGTGTACCTGCGCAAAGAGCCGCGCCCAAAGAGCCCCGGTCTTTGGAGCGGCACCTTCGTGGTCGGCGCCGCGCTGGCGGGCGCGGTTTGGGGCTTTGCGGCTACAGCGCTGTTGCCGGTCGGTCAGCCCGCGTACTTCTTGGGCATGATTTTCGTGATTGCCGGTTTGTCCGCCGGTGCGCTCACGTCGCTGTCGCCCGTGCGCGCTGCCTTTCCTGCCTTTATCATTCCGTTCATCCTGCCCTTTGTCGTCAAGCTGTTTTCGCTAGGCGGCGAGGCATATCTCTACATGGCGGCCGGCGCCTTTGTGTTCATGGCCGCGCTCATCGTCATTTCCCAACAGCAACACCGCCACTTTCACGAGGCGACGGCCAAGCGCTTTGAGGCGATCGAGTTGTCCGACCGGCTCGATCATGCGGCAAAGCAAGCCGCCGCCACGCAGAAAGAGCTGAAGTCGCAGATCGCGCAGCGCGTCAAAGCCGAAGTCACCGCCAAAGATCAACGCCAGCGCTTGGATCTGTTGCTACACGAAACGCCGCTGGCGAGTATCGAGTGGTCGCGCGAGCTGACCATCAAAGAATGGAACCCGGCGGCGGAGCGCATCTTCGGTTACAGCCGCGAGGAAGCGCTGGGCAAGGACGGCATCGACTTGATCGTGCCGATCGAACTGCGCGACTGGACGCGCCGTTTCATGACCAACGTGCTGAACGCGGCGGGCTCGCCACACGGTACCTTCAAAAACTGCAACAAGCGCGGCGACGCGCTAACCTGCGAGTGGTACAACACCCCTATGCGCAACGGCGGCGGTGAGATCGTCGAGATCGTCTCGCTCGCGCTGGACGTGACCGAGCGCTTCGAGGCCGAGCGCATGAAGGATCGCTTTATCACCACGGTGAGCCACGAGCTGCGCACCCCGCTGACCGCCGTGAGTGGCGCGCTCAGCCTGCTTGCCAGCGGCGTAGCCGGCAACGCCAACGAGGAGGCCAAGCGCCTCATCACGCTGGCGGAGCGCAACAGCAAGGAGCTGCTGCGCGCGGTGGATGACGTCATCGCGCTGGCAAAGATCGACCAAGGCAAAACCGCGCAGCATTCCGAACCGGTATCGCTGCTGCTAGTGCTGCGCCAAGCGTTGTTACAGGCGCGTTCGTACATCGAGCGCTTCAATGCCACCGTCAAGCTGGTCAATCCGGTGGTCGATGCGCGCGTCAAGGTCGATATCGACCTCATGATCCGCACCTTCTTGTTCCTCGTCTATAACGCCGCGTCGCATTCGCCCGTGGGCAGCGTCATCGAAGTCAGCGTGGAGCGCAGCAGCAACGAGTCCATTCGTGTAAGCGTCAAAGATCGCGGCCCCGGCATGAGCCCGCAGGCGCGCGAGCGCGCGTTTTCGGACTTCAGCGCACTGGATCCGTTGGCGGGGCGCGGCCTCGGCACCGGCCCGACCGGGCTGGCGGCAGTCAAAGCGCTGATTGAGCGCCAAGGCGGTACCGTTTCGCTGAGCAGCGAGCAGGGCCAAGGTACTACCGTCATCGTTATCCTGCCGGTCGAGCGCTAGCCAGGAAGCAAACCCGCCGCAGCGGCGCCGCGCCGCTGCACGTTACAATCGCCGCATGCGTGAGCTTCACAATCGACTTGCGGCGCGCATCGCTTCCTGCATGACCGCCGACCGGCACCGGTTGGCGAACCAACTCAAGCGTCTCACTAGCGCGGCGCAGCCGCCCTCCGCCGATGCGCTAGGCCAACTCGAGGCCGCCATTGAACGCTCGGCCGCGCGCGCCGCGCAACGCGCGGCGTTGCGTCCGGCCAAGCGCGATGCCGCCGCCGCCGCGGCGCTGCCCATCAACGCGCGCCGCGACGAAATTGCCGCTGCTATCGCGCGCCATCAAGTCATCATCATCTGCGGTGAGACCGGTTCCGGCAAGACCACACAGCTGCCGCAAATCTGCCTCGAAATCGGACGCGGCGTGCACGGCGTTATCGGCTGCACGCAACCGCGCCGCATCGCCGCGCGCACCGTGGCCACGCGACTGGCGCACGAGCTGGGCACCCCGCTCGGCACGACGGTCGGTTACCAAGTGCGCTTTAGCGATCGCATCAGCAGCGACAATCTGATCAAAGTAATGACCGACGGGATTTTGCTGGCGGAGACCAACAGCGACCGCTGGCTCAATGCCTATGACACTCTCATCATCGACGAAGCGCACGAGCGCAGTCTCAACATCGATTTCTTGCTCGGCTACATCAAGCGCTTGCTAAGCAAACGCCCGGAGCTGAAGCTGATCATCACCTCGGCAACGTTGGACGCACAACGCTTCGCCCAGCACTTCCAAGCGCCGGTGATCGAGGTGTCGGGGCGCATGTATCCGGTCGAAGTGCGTTACCGCGACCCGAATGTCTTGCGCGAAGACGGCGAAGGGCTGCAGCTGAGCGCCGCTGTGCTGGAGGCGGTCGACGAGGTGTGTCAACTCGGCTCGAGCGGCGACGTGCTGGTGTTTCTGCCGGGCGAGCGCGAAATTCGCGAATGCAGCGAAGCGCTGCGCAAGCATCACCCGCCGCATACAGAAATTTTGCCGTTGTACGCGCGCCTGTCGCTCGCTGAGCAGGAGCGCGTGTTCAAGCGCGGTGCGGCACGCCGCTTGGTGTTGGCCACCAACGTTGCGGAGACTTCGCTAACGGTTCCGGGTATCCGCTATGTCGTTGACAGTGGCTTGGCGCGCGTTAATCGCTACAGCGCTCGGCGCAAGATCAATCAGTTGCAAGTGGAACGTATCTCGCGCGCGGCGGCGACGCAGCGCGCCGGACGCTGCGGGCGGCTGGAAAACGGCGTGTGCGTGCGCCTCTACAGCGAAGAGGACTTCAACGCCCGTGCCGAGTTCACCACGCCGGAGATCCTGCGCACCTCGTTGGCTGCAGTGATTCTGCGCATGGAAGCGCTCGGGCTTGGCGCGATCGGCGCTTTTCCGTTCGTCGAGCCGCCGAGCGCGAAGATGGTCGAGGCCGGCTACCAGCTGTTGCAAGAGCTCGGCGCCGTGGATGCGCAGCGCACGCTGACGCCGATCGGGCGCCAGCTTGCCAAGCTCCCGGTCGATCCGCGCATCGGGCGCATGCTGCTCGCTGCCGCGACCATGAACAGCCTAAGCGAAGTGCTGATCATCGGCGCGGCGCTGTGCGTGCAGGATCCGCGCGAGCGGCCCATGGCGCAGCGCGCGGAAGCGCAAGCGCGCCATACGCAGTTCCACGACGAGCGCTCAGACTTCCTGGCGTTACTCAAGCTGTGGGCGTTTTTCGACGAAGCGCTTAAGCACAAGAAGTCAAACCGCAAGCTGCAAGAGCTGTGCCGTGAGAATTTTCTCTCCTATTTACGCTTGAAGGAGTGGCGCGACGTGCACACGCAGTTGCACGCGCTGGTCAGCGAAATGGGCATGCATCTGAACGGCGCACCGGCAACGTACGAGCAAGTGCATCGGGCACTGCTCACGGGTTTGCTCGGCAACATTGCCATGCGAGACCCCGAAGCGGATCACAAACAACCGGGGCATGTGAGTTATTTGGGCGCGCGTGAGAGCCGCCCCTTCATCTCAAATGATTCGGGCTTAGCAAAGAAAAAAGTGCGCTGGATCATGGCCGCGGAATGGGTGGAAACGCAGCGTCTCTATGCTCGCGGTGTGGCGGGCATCGAGCCCGAATGGGTGGAGGCCGCCGCAGGCGAGCTGGTCAAACGCAGCTACTCCGACCCACATTGGGAGAAGAAGTCGGCCCAAGTGGTGGCGTTCGAGAAGGTCACGCTGTACGGTTTGCCCATCGTCGCCAAGCGCCGCGTAAGCTATGCGCGCATCGATCCGCGGCGCGCGCGCGAAGTCTTCATCCGCGCAGCGCTGGTCGGCGGTGAGTTCGAGTCGCGCGCCGAGTTTCTTGCGCACAACCGTAAGCTTGTCGCCGAGATCGAAGACATGGAGCAGAAGGTGCGCCGCCAAGACATCTTGGTGGACGACGAGGCGCAAGTCGCTTTCTACGACAAGATCCTTCCGCCGCAAGTGTGCAGCGGACAAAGTTTGGAAGCTTGGCTGCGCACGCTAGGCAAAGAAGCCGCCAAGCCGCTTACGATGACGCGCGCGGATTTGGTGCGCGAGGGCGCGGGTTGGGCTGCGGAAGAGCTGTTTCCGGCGCAATTGGCGCATGCTGGAGTTATATACACGGTAAAGTACAGGTTTGTACCTGGCGACCCGCTTGACGGAATAACCATTACTATCCCGGTGCATCTGGTGCATACGGCACCGGCCGCACGCTTAGAATGGCTTGTACCTGGCATGCTGCGCGAGAAGGTCGGCGCCCTGATCAAGGCGCTGCCGCAGCGCTTGCGGCGCAACTTTATCCCCATCAAAGAAACGGTGACCGAGGTGTTGGAGCAGCTGCCCTCAAGCGGCGAGCAGCCGCTGCTGCCCATGCTCGCCGCCGTGTTGGCAAAGCGGGCGGGGGCGCCAGTCGTCCCGGCGGACTTTGCGCTCGACTCGCTGCCGCCGTATCTGTTCATGAATATCCGCGTCATCGACGCGCAAGGCGAGGAACTCGGTGGCGGGCGTGACCTCGGCGCACTGCGTCAGCAATTCCGCGAAAGCGCGCATGCGGTGGTGCACGATGCGCCGCGCACGCTGGAGCGCAGCGGTATCAAGCGCTGGGATTTTGGCGAACTGCCGGTAGTCGTGGACATCGACCCGGGGCTGGGTGGTGCGCGGCCGAGCAAAGCGTTGCCGGAGGCGCGCACGCAGGCTTATCCGGCGCTGACCGACCGTGGCGATAGCGCGGCAATCGCGTTGTTCGAGACGCAAGTGGCGGCTGAGCAAGCCATGCGCCGCGGTGTCATGCGGCTGCTGCTGATCGATCTGAGCGAACAGCTCGTCTACCTCGAGCGGCGTTTGCCCAATCTCGCGCAGATGTGTCTGCGCTACGCCGCTCTGCCGGCGGCGCCGGGCCAGACTAAGCCGGGCGCGGCCGTCGCGTTGGACATCAAGCAGCGCAGCGCGGAATTCAAGACGCAGTTGTTCGAATTCGTGGTGGGTGAAGTGTTTCTCGACGCAGCGCGTTTGCCGCGCAGCGAGAGCGCGTACGTTCGTGTGCGCGATTTGGGGCGCCCGCGTTTCGTAGCAGCGGCGGAGCAGTTTGCCAAGTTGCTCGACGAGGTGTTGTCGCGCCACACTCAAATCCTCGAGCGTTTGCGCCAGCGCGACATCGAAGTGTGGCACCATGCCGTGGACGACATCCGAGACCAGCTCGCGCACCTGGTCTACGCCGGATTCGTGGCGGCGACACCGCAGCAGCATCTGGTCGAACTGCCGCGCTTCCTCGCGGCGATCGCACTGCGCTTGGACCGCTTACGCGCCGCGCCGCAGCGCGACGAGCAGAATACGCTGGAGATCGCGCGGCTGTGGCAGAATTACCGCGCCTTTTTGAAGCGCGGCGGCGGTGTGTTGACGCAGGATCAAGACGCGGTGCTGCACGAATTTCGCTGGATGTTGGAGGAGTTGCGCGTGTCGCTGTTCGCACAGGAATTGAAGACAGCGTATCCGGTTTCGATCAAGCGCGCGGCCAAGCA
>CAZAWU010000005.1:0-20664 GCA_964488915.1 uncultured Burkholderiales bacterium | reverse complement strand
TCGCACAGGAATTGAAGACAGCGTATCCGGTTTCGATCAAGCGCGCGGCCAAGCATCTGGCTGCGTTGTCGGCGGCGCTATAGCGTCCGTTGCCTACGAGTTCAATGACCGGTCACCCCCAACCCGATCTCCCCCCATCTAGAGGGAAGGAGAGTACGGCGCAGCGCTTAGCCCTGCGGATGAGCAGTATCGCGCCGTTCTACGTGATGGAGTTGCTGGCGCGTGCGCAGGAATTGGAAGCCGCGGGGCGCAGCGTCATTCACCTTGAAGTCGGTGAACCGGATTTTCCCACGCCGCAACCCATCGTCGCCGCCGGCATGGCAGCGTTGCAGGGGCGTTTGCCGTACACGCAAGCCACCGGCTTGCCGCAACTGCGCCAGGCCATTAGCCAGCACTACCGGAACCGGTTTGGCGCGGACGTGGATCCCGCGCGCATCGTCGTCAGTGCGGGCGCTTCCGGCGCGCTGCTGCTCGCGTTGGGTGTGCTGGTCAATCCCGGCGAGGAAGTCTTGCTAACCGACCCCGGCTACCCCTGCAACCGCCAGTTCGTGCGCACCCTCGGTGCCATACCAACCAGCTTGCCGGTCGATGCAGCGAGCCACTATCAGTTGACGGCGCAGATGGTGGAGAGCGCGTGGAGCGCGCGCACGGCCGGTGTGCTGCTCGCTTCGCCGGCGAATCCGACCGGAACCGTGGTGCCGGAAGCGGCGCTGCGCACCATCCATGCGAGCGTGCTTGGGCGCGGCGGTGCGCTCATCATCGACGAGATCTATCAGGAATTGGTTTACGACGGCGAACCGCAAAGCGCGCTGGCGTGGGCCGACGATATTTTCGTCATCAACAGTTTCTCCAAGTATTTTCAGATGACTGGCTGGCGCTTGGGCTGGCTGGTGGTGCCGCAGCGTTATGTGCGCGAGGCCGAGAAGCTTGCGCAGAATCTGTTCATCTGCGCATCGACGCCGGCGCAGTATGCGGCACTGGCGGCGTTTCTACCGCCGACGCTGGCCATCGCCGCGCAGCGCCGTGCCGAATTTCGCGCGCGGCGCGACTACTTGCTGCCTGCCCTGCGCGAACTCGGTTTCCACATTCCGCTCACGCCCGAGGGGGCGTTCTACCTTTATGCCGATTGCGCCCGTTTCACCCGGGACAGCCAGCGCTTTGCTTGGGACGTGCTCGAGCACACCGGCGTAGCGCTGACGCCGGGACTAGATTTCGGCGACCATGCACCCGAACGCCATGTACGCATCAGCTACTGCGCCGGTCTCGCCGATCTGCGCGAGGCGGTGTCGCGTCTGCGCAACTTTCTGCACCGCTCGTAGGCGCGGGCAAGCGTTTGATTGCTAAGGCTCTGCTACGCGGCTAACATCCGGGCTGTTGCAGTCAAACATCGATCCTAATAGGGAGGATTCATGGAAAAGAACCCGTATGCGGCACCGCGTGCGCATGTTGACGACGTCGCTAAAGCCGGGGAGGACGCTTACGTCCCCGAAGGCATCGGCCGTCCGGTGGGCCGCGGTTTTGCCTGGGTGGCGGACGGTTTCCGGACTTTCTTCCAAAGCCCCGGCACGTGGCTGGTGATCGGCTTCTTGTACATGCTGGTGTTCGTACTCATTCAGTATGGACCTATGCTGCTGTTCGGCGCGGGCGCCGGTTCGCTGACGGGCATGATCGTGGGCGCGGTTATCAGCGGCATCGTGCTGGTGTTGTTGTTTCCTGTGCTCTCCGCCGGCGTGATGGTCGGCTGCGACGCGCTGGCCAAAGGCGAGTCGCTCAGTGTGGGACATTTGTTTCGCGGCTTTTCTCTCAACCCAGGGCGGCTCATGCTCTTGGGTATCCTCTACTTCGTCGGCTTCCTAGTGATCATGGTTATCGTCGGCGCCCTTGGCGGCGGTCTGATGCCGCTGCTCATGGGCGGCATGGGGGGCGGCGGCATGGAAAGCGCGGGCGCGGGGTTGTTGCCGGTGCTCATCATGCTGGCTTTGATTCTGCCTTTGATCATGGCCATCTGGTTCGGTCCGGCGTTGATCGCACTCAATGGCGAGCCGACCTTGCGCGCGATGGGCAACAGCTTCAAGGGGTGCCTCAAGAACATCTTGCCATTCCTGGTTTACGGCATCGCGTTTTTGGTGATCATGCTGGTGCTTGGGCTGGTTTTCGGCTTGGTCGCGGGCGGCATCATGAGCCTCGTGTTTCGGCCTGACTCGATGATGAGCAACCCGGGCACTGCGATGATCGTCGGCATGCTGAGCGGGGTGGTCATGGCATTGCTGTTCGGCTTGGTGCTGCTACCGATCGGCATGGGTTCGATTTACAGCAGCTACCGCGACATCTTCTACGAAGGCGATACCGCCTAGAGCGTAGTATCCGTTGCCGATGCAAGCTGCCCTCATCGACACGCGCCGCTACATCGCCACTCCCGAGGGCATCGAACTTGAACTAGCGCTGGCCGGACCGGTGCCGCGCGCACTGGCCTGGTCGGTGGATTTTCTCATTCGCCTCGGCGCAGTCTTGTTGCTTTGGCTCATCGTGCAGGTGTTGGGTGAGGCAGGCGTCGGCGTCATGCTGTTGGCGTGGTTTGCGCTCGAATGGTTCTATCCCGTGTATTTCGAGGTGATGCGCGCGGGCGCCACGCCGGGCAAGCGGCTGTTCGGCCTCACTGTCGTGCAGGATGACGGCACGCCGGTGACATGGCAAGCCTCCATCATTCGCAATTTGCTGCGCGCGGTCGACTTTCTGCCACTGCTGTACGGCTTCGGCCTCGCCAGCATGCTGTTGAGCAGCGAGTTCAAGCGCCTCGGCGATATCGCCGCACGCACGGTGGTCGCCTACCGGCGCGATTTGCAGCACTTGGCGCAAATTCCGGCGGCGAAACCGCAAGCGCCGCCGTTGTCGCTGTCGCTCGACGAACAGCGTGCGTTGATCGATTTCGCCGAACGGCAGCCGTTGATGACGCAAGATCGCAGCCGCGAGTTGGCTGAGATCGCCGGTCCGGCGCTGCTCGGCTCCGAGGAAGCAGAGCCGCAAACGCGCTTGCTCCAATACGCCAACTTCCTGGTTGGCCGCAAATGAGGTTGGGGCGGCATCGGGCGTCGAGAGCGGCGGCATGAGACAAGAAGCATTCGTCGAAAGATTTGCACCGCAGTGGGATGAATTCGAGCATTGGCTCGAGCGCTTCGAGGGCAAGAAGAAACTCGAGCAACTGCCGCCCACGCGTTTGAAAGCGGAAGATATCCCGCAGGCCTATCGCACCCTGTGCCAACACCTCGCGCTTGCGCGCGAGCGCAGCTACAGCCCGCTCTTGGTCGCGCGGCTGAGTGCACTGAGCCTGCGCGGGCATCAGCATTTGTATGGCGCGCGCCTGCGTATCGGCTGGCAAGTGTTGAATTTCATCGCGGCGGGATTTCCGCGGTTGGTGCGCGGCGAATGGCGTTGGGTTTGGCTGGCGGCGGCGTTGTTCTTCGTGCCGATGCTGACGATCGTCTTCGCGCTGCAGCACTACCCGGATTTCGCTTACACCCTGCTCGGCAGCGATCAGGTGCAACAGATGGAGAGTATGTACGATCCGGCCAAGCGCGTCATCGGCAAGGAGCGTGAAGCCGACTCGGATTTTATGATGTTCGCGTTCTATATCTGGAACAACGTGAAGATCGGTTTTCAAACTTTTGCCGGCGGTGTGCTGTTCGGCATCGGCACATTGTTCTTCTTGATCTTCAACGGCACGGTGATTGGCGGCGTGGCGGGCTATCTCCACTACATCGGCTACGGCAAGACCTTTTGGCCGTTCGTCGCTGGCCACAGCGGACCGGAACTGATGGCCATCGTCATCAGCGGGGCGGCGGGGTTGAAGCTGGGGTGGGCTTTGATCGCGCCTGGGCAGTACCCGCGTTCGCGCGCGTTGGCGCTGGCGGCGCAGCCCGCAGTGCGCCTGATGCTCGGCGCCGCGGCGCTGTTCGTGTTTGCCGCGGTGATTGAAGGATTCTGGTCGCCGCACACGATCATCCCAATCGAGTACAAGATTGGATTGGGGTTAACTTTGTGGGCTGTCATCTTGCTTTACCTGTTGTTGGCGGGGCGGCGCGGGTGAGACCTGCGATGCGGCGCGTCGGAGGACCGATTGCAGCTTGACCAACTGACGCTGCGCTTGCGCCCGCGCGGTCCATGGGAGGCAATGGATCTCGGCGTCGCGCTGTTGCGGGCGAACTGGAAACCGGTTCTGATCGCCTGGCTCGCACTGGTGCTGCCGGTGGTGGTGCTGATCTACGCGTTGGGGCCGGCGCCGTCGAACTGGACTTGGCTGCTGGTGTGGTGGCTGAAGCCTTTGTTCGCGCGCGTACCGCTGTACGTGTTGAGCCGCGCGGTGTTCGGCGAGACGCCGCGCTTGCATGAAGTCATTCGCGCGCTGCCGGGGTTGTTGCGCACAGGTGTGTTCGCCGGACTTACCTACTTGCGCTTCGATCCGTGGCGTTCGTTCAACATGCCGGTACGCGTGCTGGAAGGTCTGCGCGGGCGTGCGGCCGCCGCGCGCGGTCAAGTGCTGCGCAAGCGCGCCGGCGGCCATGCGTTCTGGCTGACTTTCGTTTGCATGGTGTTCGTGGTGGTACTGTCGTTCGCACTGCTGGGGCTGGTGAATATGTTCACGCCTGATCCGGCCGGCACCGGCGAAAACGAGCGAGGTCTGTGGGACATGTTCAACCGCGCCGACGAGCATTTGCCGTTGTGGCTGTACTACTTGAACGCGGCGATGGACTTCATCGCCTTTAGCGTGGTCGAGTTGCTCTACGTCGCCGCTGGTTTCACGCTGTATCTGAACCGGCGCATGGTGCTCGAAGGCTGGGACATTGAAGTCGCGCTACGCGCACTGGCAGCACGCGTGGCTACGCAACGCGAAAAGCAAGCTTGGACAGGGGCGAGCGCCATGGTGTTGGCCGTACTGGCGGCAGCCATACTTGGTCAGTCAGAACAGGCGAGATCAGCCGAGCCACACTCTAAGGAGATTATTACCGAAGTGCTGGCGCAGCCGGAGTTTGAGCAGTACGAGGACATTACCCGCTGGAAGTACGTGGGGCCGCGCTTGCAAGATGCGAGCAAAGCGCAAGACAAGGAGCCAGCGTTCATTGAGGGCTGGCGCGGCTTCGGTGTGGGCTTCGCGCAAATCGCGCGCGCCGTCGTCTGGATCGCGCTCGCTGCGCTGATTGTCGCGCTGCTTTGGCGGCTCTCGCGCTGGCGAGCGAACGTGGAACGCGCACCCGAGCGCATCGTGCCCGCGGCGCCGGCCGCACGGCAAGGCAAAGCCAAGTACGAACAAGCGCTGCCGCGCGACATCGCGCACGCGGTGCAGCAGTTGCTCGCGGCCAGCCAAGTGCGTGAGGCATTGGGTTTGCTGTATCGCGCCGCCGCCGCGCGTCTCGGTGCGCGCCCGAGCGATACCGAAGCCGATTGCCTGGCGCGCGCCCGCTTGCGTGAAGCGGGGCTGCGCGCCTACGTGACCAATCTGGTACGGGCTTGGCAGCGCGCCGCCTACGCGCAAGAAGCTTCAATGGATGCGGCGCAATCGCTGCTGAGCGAATGGCCCGCACACTTCCCAGACAACGCGGCGCCGCCGGTGCAAGCCACCTCGAAGGGCGGCTCGTGACCCGCGCGGTGGGCATGACCATCTTGGTCATTGTCACGCTTGCCGCGGTGTTATTGTTCCCGCGCTATTTCCAGCGCGTGACGGAGCGCGAGTACGTCGGCTTCAAAGGCGAAGCCGCGCGCGACGAGCATCTTGCCGCGCAGCGCTTCCTGCAACGGCGCGGGCACGACGTGCAGCACTTGCGCGGCGCGACGCAGTTTGAAAAGCTCGAACGCGACGCGTTACTGCTTTTGTCGCGCGTGCCCTCCGAGGGCGAGCGGGGGCGCATGATCGACTGGGTAAAGCGCGGCGGCCAACTGCTGCTCGACGCACCGCAGAGCCAGGAGGCGCTGCTGCACGAGGTCGGCATGCGCTACTTTTGGCCGTCGTACCAAGACCCGGACGACGAAGAAGATGCCAAGGCGACGCAGGCAAAAACGCCGCTGCCCGGCGGCAAGACGCCCGAGCAAGCCTCGCCGCAGCGACCGAAAGAGTGCGCCCCCGGCCGCTACGTTTGCCCGCCCGCGATCATGGTCCGCGCTGGCGAGCAGGTGTTCAGCTTAGAGTTGGACTACGGCCCACGGTTGACGACATCCCCCGAAGAGGCTTCGCAACAAGAACAGACAGATCAAGATGCTGGCGCGACCAAGCAAGGAAAAGAAGGAGTGGCGCCGCAAGCGCAAGACGAGGCAACCGCGCTGCGTTCGGCTTGGGACGAGCGGGGCTATGTCATGCTCGAATATGCGCTGGGGCGCGGGCGCATCACGGTCATCTCCAATGGTGGTTTGTTGCGCAACAACTACATCGGCTCGCACGATCATGCGGCGTGGCTCAACTACCTCGTCGGTCCGCACCAGCGCCAAGTGTGGGTCGCCAATGTGCCGCTGTCGGCTTCGCTGTGGCAGTGGCTGCGTACCCACGCTTGGCCGGTGCTGCTCGCCGCAGCGATCGCCATATCGCTGGGATTGTGGCGCGCGGTCGCGCGCTTCGGTCCGCTGCTACCCGCGGATGCGCCTGGGCGCTTGAGTTTTCGTGATCACTTGGTTGCGTGCGGGCGTTTTCATTGGCGCCACGCTGCCGCTGGCCACTTGCAGCGAAGCGTCGAACTCGAAGCGCAGCGCGCGCTCGCCGGCCCAGACATTGCCACGGCGAAAGCCGCGCCGCGCTATTCCGGGCGCGCGGCGGAAGCTTCGGTGTTCGCGCAGCGCACGCGCGCGCTGCAACAGAAGTTGCTGGCGCGCCGAGCAAAGAGTAATAGCAGGCAGCGGGTGGTGAATATAGAGAGTGGCGATGCGTCACGTACGGCAAAAGGGAGAGCTAGATGACCGATACGGTTTCGTTGCAGGAAGCTGCGCAGCGGGCGGCGCAACACGTCGATTCAATGAAGCAGGAAATCGCCAAGGCGCTGGTGGGCCAAGAGTCGGTGGTGGAAGAAGTTTTGATCGCGCTGCTCGGCGGCGGCCATGTGCTGATCGAAGGCGTGCCTGGGCTAGGCAAAACGCTGCTGGTACAGGCGCTGGCGAAGACATTTTCCGGACAGTTTGCGCGCATTCAGTTCACGCCCGACTTGATGCCGGCGGATGTCGTGGGCCATACCTGGATCGATCCGGCCACGCGCCAGTTTTCCGTGCGCAAAGGGCCGGTTTTCACTAACCTACTGCTCGCGGACGAGATCAATCGCGCGCCCGCGAAAACACAGGCCGCATTGCTCGAAGTCATGCAGGAAAGCCAGGTCACGCTCGAGGGCGAAGCGCATGTGCTGCCGGCGCCGTTCATGGTGCTGGCCACGCAGAACCCGATCGAGCAGGAGGGGACTTACGCGCTGCCGGAGGCGCAGCTGGATCGCTTTTTACTGAAAGTGCGCATCGACTTCCCCTCTGAACAAGAGGAGATCGATCTAGTGAATACCGTCACCGCCAACCGGGTCGGCGACCGCCTGAACGTGTCGGCCGTGAACACGCTTATCGACGCACGCGTGGCGGCCAAGCTCAAAGAGATCACCGCAAATTTACGCGTCGATCCGGCGGTGCTGGAGTACGCCGTGCGCGTTGCGCGCGCCACGCGCGAGACCAGCGGCGTGCAGCAAGGCGCCGGCCCGCGCGGCAGCATTTCGCTCATTCGTGCGGCGCGCGGGGCGGCGTTGATGGCCGGGCGCGATTTCGTCGTGCCGGACGATATTAAACGCGTCGCGCTGCCCGCGCTGCGCCATCGCGTCGTGCCGGCGCCGGAAGTCGAGATCGAGGGCGGCAGCAGCGACGACATCGTGAAGAATGTGTTGCAGCGCGTGCCGGCTCCCCGGCAGTAATTGCTAGGCCAAAAGGCAATTTCGCGCGCACTCCGATGCCGATTCCCGCTCCGCGCCTGCTCGTCGCTGTTGCCCTGTGGCTCATGCTCGCCTTCGCCGCGAGTGTGTGGCCCGCTCTAATCACGCCCTGGTTGGTGGTCGGCACGGCGCTGGCATTCATCACCGGCTTCGATTTGCTGACCTGCTGGCGGCAGGCGCTGCCGCAAGCGCAGCGCAGCGTCGCCGGTTCGCTTGCCCTGGGCGTGCGCGCGCCGGTGAAACTGCGCTTCACCGCGCCGCCCAACCGCGCGGTCGAGATGGAAGTCTTCGACCACCATCCGCCGCAAGCAAGTGTCGAGGGCATGCCGGTGCGCGCGGTCGTGCGGGCAGGCGAGTGGACCGAAGGTAGCTATTGGTTGACGCCGCTGCAGCGCGGTGAGCTGCAATTTGGGCATGTCGTGGCGCGCATCGATTCGCCCCTGAAGCTATGGCAGCGCCGCGCGCGTCTCGGCCAACCCGAAATGGTGCGCGTGTACCCCAACTTCGCCGCGGTGACGAAGTACACATTGCTGGCGACCGATCACCGCTTGTCGCAGATCGGTATCTTGCAGCGCCGGCGGCGCGGGGAGGGGATGGAGTTCGAGAGCTTGCGCGAGTACCGGCAAGGCGACAGTTTGCGCCGCATCGATTGGAAGGCCACGGCGCGCGCCGACAAACTCGTCGCGCGCGACTATCGCGACGAGCGCGATCAACAAGTGGTGTTCTTGCTCGATTGCAGCCGGCGCATGAACGCCAAAGACGATGCGTTGACGCACTTCGATCACGCCATGAACGCGACGCTGCTGCTGGCTTACGTCGCGCTGGCGCAGGGCGACGCGGTAGGGCTGGCGACGTTCGGCGGTGAAGTGCGGCGCGTGGCGCCGCGCAAATCCGGCGGCACGCTCAATCAACTGCTCAACACCGTGTACGATTTGCAGCCGAGCTTGGCGGTGCCCGACTACTACAGCGCGGCGGTGGATCTCATGCAGCGCGGGCGCAAGCGCGCGCTGGTGGTGATCGTGTCGAATCTGCGCGACGAGGACGACGGCACGCTGCTGCCGGCTATCAAACTATTGACCGACCGCCATCTCGTGCTGTTCGCGAACCTACGCGAACAAGTGGTCGACGCTGTTGCGAACGAGCCGGTGCGTGGTTTGTCCAGCGCGCTCACCTACGCGGCGGCAGTCGATTATCTGGCGCGGCGCCGGCGCGCGTTCCAGCGTCTGAGCCATTGCGGCGCCATCGCCATGGATGTCACGCCGGACAAGCTGGCGCTGGCCATGGTGAATCAATATTTGGGGTTGAAGTCGAGCGGGCAGTTGTAGTTCGTCCACAGCGCATGGCCGCTGCGCAGCATTGGCCTACCACCAATACGGATCCCAGTAATAACCAGGATATGGGTACCTGCCCCAATATCGAGGCCGTACAGGACCCCAGTACCCCCACGGCCGGTAGTAAGGGCCATAGTAATACGGGCGGCGCAGCGCTTCTTCCCAGCGCGCTTGCTCCAGATACGTCGCCTGCATGTAGTCGATCACTTTATCCGGCACGCCGCGCTGACGCAGATCGGCCAGCTTCGAAGCGGGCAACTCGTACACCGCACGCGAATCCTTCATCAGCTTGATGATGTCGTCCGCGCTTGTGCCCTCTTGGCTCAGCTGGACGACCTGATCCGGCGTGGGCGGCTCCGGCCGCGGCTGGCTGAGGGTAGCGCAGCCGCCCAGCAGCAGGCTGGCGGCAGCGAGTAAAATCCAGAATCGTTTCATGATTGACGATGCACCGGGATAACAGTCGTTGGACTGTTGTTTTCGAACAGTGTTGCAAGGTTCAATGTCAAAGCATGATAACGTCCGCGCGCGCGGGGTTGTTGACGCGGATCAATCCGAAGGTTGTTCCCACCGAATTGAGGGCCGCGCCGGATTTCTAACCCAGACTGAGGAGATGAGATGATCAAAGTAGGCGACAAGTTGCCTGAAAGCACGCTGTACGAGTTCAATGAAGTCGAATCACCCGGCTGCGCCATTGGCCCGATGCCGGTCAAAGTCAGTGAGGCCACGGCCGGCAAGCGCATCGCGCTGTTCGCTTTACCGGGCGCATTCACCCCGACTTGCTCAGCCAAGCACGTGCCGGGTTTTACCGCGCTGCACGATCAGCTCAAGGCCAAGGGCATCGACGAAATCTGGTGCTTGTCGGTCAACGACGCGTTCGTTATGGGCGCTTGGGGGCGCGATCAAAAAACGGCGGGCAAAGTGCGCATGCTTGCCGACGGCAGCGGCGATTTCACTAAGGCGCTGGGCTTGGAGTTCGATTTGTCGGCACGTGGTTTTGGCGTGCGCTCGCAACGCTACTCGATGCTGGTGGACAACGGCGTAGTGAAGAAACTTAACCTGGAAGCGCCGGGCAAGTTCGAAGTTAGCGACGCGCAGACGCTGCTCGGTCAGGTCTGACGCCGCTGTGGGGAGGGCCCGCTGAAGCGCGGGCCCCTGTCCGCAAGGATCGTGTTGCAACTGCCCGCTAGTCGCGCGCGCTGCTGAAGACGAAATCGCGATCCTTCTGTGACGTATGGCATTCGAAGCAGGCTTTCGCGGCGTTGGCGCCGACCACTGGTTTGGATTTGTCGCCCGCGGCGAAGCCCTCGAAACCCCAGCCGCCCGTGCTCTTGAATCTCGCTGCATCCTTCTGCATCACACCGACGACCTTGCGCGCGCCTTCCACAACCGCGCCGGCTGATTCATTCGCTTCCAGTAAATCGAAGACAATGATGCTGCCATCCGGAAAGCTACCCCTCTGGTAGCCTTTCAGGGCGGGCTCGTTCGCATACAGATGATGCAAGCCACCAAAGCTCTCGTACAGCGGGTGGCCAGGGTTCAAGAGCATGCTCTTGACGTGCCGCCAAGCCCGATAGTCGTCCGGATAGGACACCTGTTGCGCGAAAGCTTGGTGCGCAAATAGCACCAGTGTGGTGGCCGCGATCGCAAATCTCATGTTGCTCTCCTTAGAATTGCCCAGCACAATGCTGTGGCGAGAGCACGTCAATTTAGGGAGCAGGCGCTGCAGTCACAAGCACGCACCAAGCGGTAGGGTGCTAACTTTTTGGTGCATGTTATGGCCGGCAAAGGGAAAAATAAATCTTCACCGTCATGGCCCGTGAGCGCCATGGTGGAAAGTATCGTCGGCTGCAAGTGGTCGATCAGTGTGTTGCGCCTCATTCACATGGGCGTGCGGCGCCCCGGCGCAATGCAGCGCGAGGTCGAGGGCTTGTCGACCAAGGTCCTGAACGAGCGCCTGCGCAAGCTGCTGCGTTTCGGCATCGTCGCTAAGAAGAGCTTTGCCGAGATTCCGCCCCGGGTCGAGTATCGGCTCACGCCGTTCGGCCGGCAGTTTGTCGCGCTCATGGAAGAAGTCGATCGATTGCAACGGCGCTTGGATCAGGCCGAAGCCGTGGACCGCAACACACGCCGCGCTCGGTAACGAGCTGCTCTAGCGTCTCGGCTGCCCCTAGCCTGTACCAAATCTGAGCTTTTTTGCCCTCCCGTTTTGAACGCATCCGCCGATAGTGTGAATGCACTGTCAGCGCGGTGCGCAATTGCATCGTTACCGGAACGTAAACGCGGCGCGACGGCTGTGTGACTTTTTGCCGTTACGCTGCGCGCAAAGTGGAACGTTGCATAGGAGTACTGCGCATCAAGTTTGGCAAAGCAGCAACAACGATGGGGGCGCGAACGCAAGCGTGACGGCAACGGATTCTTCCCGATCAGGGGGCTTGTGACGATGTACCGTTGCACGGCACTGGCTGCGTTCTATATTGCAGAAAGGATGATCACTGACTATGCGGTTGAACCTAACAACAACAAGAAAACGTCTCGCCACGGCGCTGCTGCCGTTCGCGGCGCTGGGTTCGGCCGGCTGGAAATTCGTCGATCAAAAGCAGCGTGAGCTGATCTTCCGTCCGGAACTGGATCAAAGCACCGGGCTCGCCGTCAACCTGCAATATCAAGAACTGTGGATTCCGCTCGCCCGCAGCGCAGCCAACGGCGTAGCGAACGCTATGCTGCACGCCTGGTGGCTGCCCGCGGCGCAGAGCAACGCACCGGCTATTTTGTTTCTGCATGGCGCGCGTTGGAGTTTGTACGGCAACGCCAACCGCATCGCTTACTGGCATGCGCTGGGCTATTCCCTATTGGCGATCGATTACCGCGGCTTCGGCAAGAGCCCCGGTGAGCTGCCGACCGAGGCCAGTGTGTACGAGGACGCACAGACGGCCTGGGGGTTTCTCAAGCGGCTGCAACCACATGCGCAACGGCGCTTCGTCTACGGTCATTCGCTCGGCGGCGCGATTGCCATTGATCTTGCCGCCAAGAATCGCGACTTGGCTGGTCTGATCGTGGAATCGACCTTCACCTCGATCCGCGACATGGCCAAAGTCGTCGCTTCGCGCTGGTTACCGCTGGGACCGATGGTCACGCATCGCTTCGATTCGTTGTCGAAAGTCAGCGCGCTCGATGTGCCGATTCTGTTCATGCACGGCGCAGGCGATGAGGTGGTGCCGCATCACATGAGCTTGCGTCTGCACGCGGCGGCGCGCGAGCCCAAGCGTCTGGCGATTTTCCCCGGCGCGGCGCACGGTGACGCTTGCTGGAAGGGCGATACGTCTTACCGCGCTGCCGTGCGCGAGTTCATCGCTTCGGCATAACGCCGCGTCAGTCCACAATCGCCTGTAACACCGTCGCGCGAAACAGCGCGCGATAGTGATTTCGCACCGGCGGATTCTGGAACAGCAACAAGGCGGTCATCTGTTCCTTCGGATCGACGAAGAAGAACGTGCCGCCGTAGCCGCCCCAGTAGTATTCTCCCGGCGTGCCGATCCATTCGGACATGCCGGCGTGCTCGCGTATACCGAAGCCCAGCCCAAAGCCGTGGCCAGGGCCTGGCAGGAAGGCTGTGCCCGGCGCTATGTTGGGATTGACGTGGTTCGAGGTCATCCACGCCAGCGTTTTGCGGCTCAGAATCCGCGCACCGTCCAGTTCGCCGCCGTTGACCAGCATTTGGCTAAAGCGCAGGTAGTCGCTCGCTGTGCCGCCCAGACCATGGCCGGAGGCGAACCAAGTGGTGGGCTGCGTTAAGTCGATCAGCTCGGGCAGTTTGCCTTGCGCGTCGGGCTGCGCTTGAGCGATGCGTCTAGCTTTGTCGGCAGGGACTTGGAATGAAGTGTCGGGCATGCGCAGCGGTTTGAAGATGCGCTCTTCCAATAATTTGTCGAGTGGCTGCTTCGCCGCCACTTCCAGTACGCGCCCGAGCACGTCAGTCGAGTGGCCATATTCCCATGTGCTGCCAGGCTCGTAGCGCAGCGGCAGCTTCGCCATGATCTTGGCGAAGCTCTCGTTGGTCCAAGTCATGCCGCCTTTTTGCAGTTCTTCCAAACTGCCGACGCCGGCTTGCTTGTACATCTCCTTGACCGCGGCTTTATCGCCGAGCACGCCGTAGGTCATGCCCGAGGTGTGGCGCAGCAAATCCTGCACGGTGATCTGGCGCTTGGCCGGCACTAGCGCCACCGTCGGCGCGCCGCTCTTGGCGTCGAAACTCTCCACCACGACCTTCATGTCTTTGAACTCGGGAATGTATTTGGAGACCGGTTCGTGCAAACCGAGCTTGCCTTCCTCCACCAAGGCCATCGCGGCAACGCTAACAATCGGCTTGGTCATGGAATACATGCGGAAGATGGCATCCAGCGGCATGGCAACGTTTTGCGCGCGATCCTGCAGACCGAAGCTCTTGTAGTAAACCAGCTTGCCCTTGCGCGCAATCGCCGCCACAGCGCCTGGAAAATCGTTCGCGGCAATGCCTTGCTGGATCACCGCGTCGACGTGAGCGAGGCGCGCGCTCGATAAACCTACATCTTCCGGCTTGGCCTCAGGCAATGGCGCCGCGCGTGCGAAGGCAGCCAATGAGACGAGCAGAATGAAAGCACGAACGCTGTGCGACATGGGGCAGCCTCCTCAGATTGTGTTGTTAGAGCCGCAACCGGCTCCTAAATATTGAGTAGCTAGTTTTTCAGGGAAAGGGCGGCAACGCAAGCGCGCAGGGATGCGCTCCACAACGTGAGCATTTTCCGCCATCGCTGCCGCATCGTTGGGTCATGCGTATGAGTATGCTCTAGCCAATTCGACGGAATATCACTCTTATGATTATACTGGCGTATCCATACGCATATTTGGTGACCGTGGTGACGCTGCCGTCCGTTTGTCAGAAGCGCATGTGCACGTGCTATGATCGGCGGCGCAAGTCGATTGCGCGCGCGAGCAATCATCTTGACCAGAGTCAAAACGCGAACAGTACCGCACTGTGTGCGCCGGTGAGCCGACATGACGAGACGCTCGAAGTATGTAACTGAAGCCGAGCTCGAAGCCGAAGCGCACCGCGGCTTCGGCCGGGCGTTGCTGTTTGCGCTGATCGGATTCGCTCTCGGTGCCGGGGCAACGTTCTTGGCGTGGCGCTACAACTTTTTGACGCTGACCGCCGGCGCGCCCGTTTCCTCAAACGCAACCGCGCCTACGCAATCTCCGCGCAGCCCGATCGCGTCGAAACCGAATGAAGCCGCGCCGGCAGCTTTGCTTGCGGCGGCGCAGAATAGCCCCAGCGCGCAGAATGATCTCGGCGTGCTTTACCAGCTTGGCCGCGGCGTGGAACAGAATGACGCGGCAGCGCTCAAGTGGTATCGCAAATCGGCCGAACGCAATTTCCCACTGGCGCAAAGCAATCTAGGTTGGATGCTGGAACAAGGTCGCGGTGTTGACAAAGATCCCGTCTCGGCGCTGTTTTGGTACAAACTCGCCGCGCAGGGCGGCGACCCGAACGGGCAGTACAACTTGGCGTTGATGTACGAGCAGGGACTCGGCACCGCGCGCGATCGCACGCTGGCGTTAGAGTGGTTCGAAAAAGTCGCGCAACAAGGCCATACCGCCGGCCGCGAAGCGGCAGCGCGCCTGCGCGCCGAGCTGGCGCAAGAGGGCGGGGGCGAGGCCGGCGCGACGGCAACAGCGACGCCCAGTTCTGTAGCGGAAATGGCGAGCGAGGGTCAAACGGGGTCAGGCGGTCTCATTCTGGATGTACCTGTGCCCGCCCAAGGCGAAGCCGCTGCCGCACCACTGGCGCAAAGCGCCGCGCCAACGAGCACGGCCGGCAGCGCTGTGGCCACCGCGCTTTCACTGAGCGTAGACGTTGATAACGAGTTCGACGGTGCCGGCTACACCGGCACTTGGCACCAAGCGCGCAACGCGCCGGTCGGCAATCAGGTTACTTATCGGGCCCAGCGCCGCGGCGATCGCGTGGTTGTGGCGCCTAACTCAGCGTTCCACGCGGGCGCCTCGGCCGCGCCGGTAGCGGCCGAGTCGGTCGTGGAAGCGTTGCAATGGCAGCTGCCACGCCTGGCGCTGCGCCTAGAGAATACGACCAGCACACCGCTGCGCGTGGCTGCGCTGGAAGTGCGCGTGGAAAGCAGCGAAGCCGATCGCGGCGCGCTGGTTTTCGTACCGAGCCAAGTCAGCGCCATGCTGGAACTCGAGAATCTCGGGTGGGGCAGGGCGGCGCGCCCGCAACTCAAGTTAGGCTTCGCGCCGGCATCAGAGTTCGCTGCGATCGATCCTGCCAACGCGCCGGCGAGCCAGACGCTCACGCTCGAAGACCTCCAAGAAAGCTCGCGTGTGGCGCTGAAGGACCGCTTGCCCGAGGCATTGAGCAGCGCGAGCGCAGTCACGGTGTTCGGTACGCTGACCTACGGCGCCGAGGGCGGTGAGCAGCGCACCCTGCCGTTCAAGTCGTTGGCGCATCTTAACCGCACGGTGACGCAGCGGCGCTGGCAACCGCGCTACTTTCATCACGTGTTGCTACACGCTGGCCGCAGCGGGTCAACGACGTTACCGGTAGCGGGCAACGTCGGCGCGCAGCGCTCCGCGCAGGTAAAGCTGCGCATCGGCAGCGACCGCAGCGCGCGCTACGAGCTGGTGCTGGTTGTGAAGGGCGCGGATGGGGCCCTGCTCGCCACGCAGCCGGTCGAACTTCACATATTCGTGCCGCGCTCAGAAGCGGGCGCTATCGTCGGCACACCGAGTCCGCTCAAGATTAGCCAAGCTAGTCCTTAACGGCGCTCGCTGCTGCCACCGGCTTGTTGCATTTGCGACTGCCTGTACGCTACTTTCTTCCTCGGCACCGCGTGCTAAGATTCCGGCCTCGCGCGGCTGCGCTCAGCGCAGGCGCCCGAGCAGCGGGACTAGAACAATCCAAACAAAGCCCTCTACCGCGGTTCGCCTCGAACCGATCGATGGTCCATGCTCAGCACCTGTGTTCAGACCCACTGCCGATGTCCGAAGCCGGAATTATTAAAACGCGCGACCGTTTTCCCCGCGAGCTGGTGATTGCGCTGCTCGGCTTCGCCCTTGGCGCTGGCGCAACCTTTCTGGTGTGGCGCCAGCAGCCTGGTCATTCGGCGCAGAGCCTGCGGGCGCTTGAACCGGTCGCCCTGGCACAAATCGAACGCGGTGTCGACGATTCGCCCAAGCCGCCGCTGCGCACGGAGCGTGCGATTCTGCAACCGGCGGTAGCGGCTGCGCCTCCGCCCCCGGTACCGTTGCCGCCAGTCGTCCCTAAAACCCAAGTAAGCGTAGCGGCACCGTTGCCGCCCGAAGCGCCGGCCACCAAGACCGCGGCGCTCAAGCCCGTGGCGGAAGCCTCAACGCCAGAATCGGAATCAGCGGTGCCCGCTTCTTCGTCGGTGCCGCTGCAAATCGAAGTCGACAATGTTTTCGACGGCACCGGCTACAACGGCGCGTGGCACCAGCGCACGCGAGCTAACGCCGAGCAGCAAGTGACCTATCAGGTGGCGCGGCGCGGCGACCGAGTATCGATCACGCATAGCTTGCCGCCGCACCGGGCCGCACAGGCCAAGAGCGTGCCGCCTGCGGCAGCCTCCGCCGCGGAATCCCTCCAGTGGCAGTTGCCGCGCTTGACGCTGCGCTTCGAGAACAAGACAGCCGCACCTATTCGCGTGGCGTCGCTGGAACTGCTAGTGCGCCGCAGCGATGCGGACAACAGCGCCTTAGTTGTGATTCCGAATGCCAGTGCCGGCGCGCTCGAGCTGGAAAACATCGGTTGGGGCAAAGCCAAGCAGGCGGAACTGAAACTGGGGTTCGCCCCGGCGCAGCAATTCGATAGCATCGACCCGCTCGCGGGCACGGCCGTGCAAAGCGTCAAGCTCGACGACTTAGACGAGCGAGTGCGCGTCGATCTGCGCGAGCACGTGCCCGCCGATCTGCGCGCAAGCGCAGCGACTGCGTTCGGCACACTGAGCTACTCGACCGAAGCGGGTGAGCGGCGCTCGCTGCCGTTCAAGACGCTGGTGCGCTTCGACCGTAACGCCGCGCAGCGGCGCTGGCGGCCTTTGTTTTTTCATCATGTGCTGCTGCGCGCCGGTCAAGTCGGCTCGACCGTACTGCCGATGGCGTTACGCCTCGCCCCGGGCAAGACGCTGGAATCGAAACTGCGCGTGGCGAGCGAGCGTAGCGCGCGGCACGAAATCATGATGACGCTCAAGGACGTCGATGGCGTGCCGATCGCCTCGCAACTGCTGCAACTGGACATCTTCGTACCGCGTTTCGACGCCGGCGGCGTCGTACGCACCCCGAGCGCCTTGCGCGTCGCGAGTCAGTAGCGCTGCTATCGGTCAACGCGAGCAATAACTTCAAATAGTTATTGCCATGCTATGATGTAACGCTTAAAGAGCGTCTGGTGTAGTTAAGGCGCTTTCAGTCTTGCCTAATCATGGTCGAAGCCGTCCAACCCACTCCGCAAAGACGCCGCCGCATCAGCTCCCGCCGCAAGCGGCGCCAGCAAACCGTCAAAATCCTCGCGGCCATTTTCGGCGGCGCCGTGCTGTTTACGCTGATCGCCGTGTTTTTCGTGATCCGCCCGCTGGCCAAGCACAGCGTCGCTGCAACGCAGCCGGCGGCGGTACGCACGGCCCCGATCCGGCCAGGGCGCGATATTCCCGCCGGCGTGATTGAGCAGCTCAACGCCCGCGCGCTGCAAGGCGATGCGCGCGCGCAGAACGATCTCGGCGTGCTGCATCAACTCGGCAAAGCGGTGCCGCAAGATGACCTCGAGGCGGTGCGTTGGTACCGGCGCGCGGCGGAGCGCAATTCGGTGCTGGCGCAGAACAATCTCGGCTGGATGTACGAGCGCGGCCGCGGCTTGGAGCGTGACTATGCGGGCGCGCTGTTTTGGTACAAGCTGGCGGCGCAGGCCGGCAATGTCGCGGCCCAGCACAATCTGGCATCTTTGTATGAGCGCGGCCTAGGCATACCGCCGAACCCGATGCTCGCCACCGAGTGGTACGAGCGCGCCATCAAGCAGGGCGACGAAACCGCACGCGAGGGACTGACGCGCGTGACCGGGCCGAGCACCGGCGCTAAGGTCACAGTCGACGAGAAACTCGCCCAGACCCGCGCAGCGCTGGCGTCGCCCGGTTTCCTAGAGCGGCTGGGCTTGCGCACCACGGCGCAGCGGTGAGCATACTATCCCATTTATTAGTCCGATAGTCATATCCATAGCCATCGCTCAGGCTATGCAGTGCTAAGTATCAATCTTCTATCGTTAGCAGTGGGATCGGGCAATCAATCGCTGAGCCAATTGCGCGCAGCAGGCCGAATTCTTCCACCACCACGCGTTCGTCCGCTTGCGCGAGTGCCACGAAAGCGCGGATCAGCACGGGTTTCTCGAGTGGGGCTAAAGCACGCAACTCGGTTAATGCGGCGCGCACTGGCACCAGCTTGATTTGCTCGCGCTCCGTCAGCGCGCCCAGCCAGCGATGGGTCTGCTCTGCATGGCGATAAACTTCGAGCGCGCTGTGCTCACCCGATTGCGCGGCCACGTGCGCCATGAGCGAAGCCACCAGCGTCGCGGGAGCGCGCACATCCTCCACGCGCGGATGGCGCACGGGTTCGGGTTTGCCATTGTGCTCGAGTAGATCGTGTTCGACGACGGTTTGCAGCACGAACTCCTCTAAGCTCACGCGGCGATCGATCTCGATCAGGCGCTGCACGCACGCGACAATGGATTCGCGTTCGCTGAGCGCACGCGCGCGCACAACCGGCAGCGCGAGATCCATCAGCGGCAAACGCACGGTGGGACCGAGCCGGCGCAGCTCGTCATGGTATTGCTGCACGTCCTGTACCAGCAGAGCGCCGCGCGTCGTGGCGATGGCGTCGAGTTGCTCGGCAGGTGGCCCGAGCCGTGTGGGTTCAGTCGTCAGGAACAACGCATACAACAGCGCCTCGGCGCCGTCGCTGCGCTCGATGCACGTTAACAGGCTGGGCTGCACGCGCGCCAAGATGCGCTGCGCTCGCACCAAGTGCTGCGCACTTGGTGCGCCGACCGCGCCGGTAACCGCTTCGCCGCTTAAAGCTACCAGACGCTGCGCCGCCGCTTGCACGGACGCGCTCACTGACGCAGTCGGTGCGGCGCCGAGTTCGCCGCGCAACTCTTCGGCGACCAAAGCGCGGAACGCCTGCACGAGTTGCGCTGTCGTCTTGCCGGCGGTGGGAAACGGCTCCGCTTGCGGCAGCAGCGGCTGACCAAGGCGTCGCAAGCGCTCGTCGATCGGCGGGTGGGTCACCAGCCAACTCGTCTCCAAGCGTTCGAGCGCGTCCGCCATGAATAGGTGGGACAGTTCCGGCGCGTGGCGCAAACGTAGCCGGGAACCGAGCCGGTAGGATCCAATCTTTTGTAGCGCGCCCCCGAGCGCACCGGGATCGCGTGTGAACTGCACACTCGCTGCATCCGCCAGGAATTCGCGCTGGCGCGACACCGCCGCTTGGATCAGGCGCGAGGCGAGCACACCGACGCTGCCGATCGACCATAACAATCCGCCGAAAATGCCGGCCGCGATGGTGATCGGCACGGCGTCTGATTCCTTGGACGCGACGCGAAAACCACCGCGCACGATATACGCACCGGCCGAGCCGAGCCACTGGATGCCGGCCAGCATGCCGAGCAAACTCATGTTCAGGCGCATGTCGCCGTTCAGGATATGGCTGAACTCATGGCCGATCACGCCCTGCAGTTCGCTGCGCTTGAGCAGATCGAGCGCGCCGCGCGTGACGAACACGCCGGCGCGGTTGACCGATGCGCCCGCGGCGAAGGCATTGATGCTCGGCGCATCCAGCACATAGACGTCCGGCACGCGCATGCCGCTGGCGATAGCCATCTCTTCGACCACATTTACCAAGCGCCGCTCGGCCGGATGCTGCGCGTCGCGGCGCAGGCGTTGCGCGCCGACCATCTGCGCCACGGCGAAGGCGCCGTGCTCGCGCAATTGTGCCACGCGGTGCGCGCTCACCGCGAGCACGGCCGCTGCCACCAGCGCGATGATCAGCAGATTGCCCGAAGCGCCGAGCGCTTGGCGGGTGACGAGCTGAATGGTGGCGCCGACGAGCAGATCGACGCTGATCGCAACCGCCATGACCGCCAGCGCGTACATGACAATGAGCCAGCGCGAGAGCTGGCGCGCGCGTTCTTGGTGAGTAAAAAAATCCATTTGGGCTAGCCCACCGCGGCACGGACGGATCGGCGCGGATGGGGGATTTTTTGCCGGCCTGCGCTCACGCTGTGGCCGCGCGGCGCGCCGCTAGTGTAGTGCTTCACTCTTAGTGCTACTTATGTGAGCATCCATGCAGGCGGG
>CAZAWU010000004.1:0-53961 GCA_964488915.1 uncultured Burkholderiales bacterium | reverse complement strand
ACTTCGCCCCGGCGCGATCATGTTCGAGGAACTCGCGCCGGTCCTCGCGAAGATGGGGGTGCTGACGTGAGCACAAGCGAACTTGAGAGGAAGGCCGAACGTAGCTTGGACAATCTTATCGATGCGCTCGTTGAAGGGATTATGGAAGCGCCAGATGAAGAAGTTCTGATTGAGGCGTTGTCTGAAGCGTTCGCGAAAATCAAAGCCCGCGCCCTCGCAGCAGAGGCCAAGCTTGCTTTGCTGGCAAAAATCTTTGCGCCTGTGTTCAAGAACTTTGGGCCGGAGTGGGAAGATGGGACGGGTCTAGAAGTTGTTCTGAATAGTCCCGACGATGAGGACGGCGACGAAGGGACGAGCGGCCGTTGCGACTTCACTCTTGGCCAACTCCGCCGCGCCCTCCAGAAGGACACCGCGCCATGAAGGTGAAGTCTCTTGAGTTTTTTAAGGTAAGCGAGCGGCTGCCGGACGGCGACTACGAGTGCTTACTACTCTACAAATCAGAAGGTCTGTCGAGCGATCAGTTCGTCGGTGTGATGCCTTGGTCTACGAAAAACGGAATGTGGTTGGATATTTTAGCCAGCCCGGAGGCAGGGGCTTGCTGGAACCCGAAGGCCGAAGACGTGCAGAGATACGGTATGTGGGCTAAGTGGGAAGAGGACACCGCGCCATGACGATGCCGACGATTGAAGAGTTGAAGCAGGTATTTCTCTCTAAGCTTGGCTTACCCAAGCACGATGAACAGATGTACCTTGGTGACGCCATTTGCGCCGTCCTCGACGCGCTCCAGCCGGTGGTGGCGGAGGCCCATGCGGCAGGGGCATCACCGTATAGCAATGAATACGAAATATTTCCAACCGATGAAACCTACGCCGCCCGCATCATCGCCCAACTGAAAGGGGAAAGCCGTGAGTGAGGCAAAGACTGCGATTGCACAAGCACTTTACGATTACGGCTCTGGTGGTGCCTCAAGCGATCTTGAGGATGTATTCGCAAACATATGCGTGGACCAGGCCAATAAGGTCATCGCCGCCCTCGACGCCGCGGGCTTTGCGATTGTCCCGAAGGTGGCGACAGAGGCGATGATTGACGCGCACGACATGGCGCATGCCAGAGCGATCAACGTGTTCGCACATCCGCGCGATGTCTGGTCCGCCATGCTCTCCGCCGCAGGAGCAAAGACATGAGCCAGGTTGTTGAGGCGGTCGCGCGGGCGATTGATCCGCGTGCATTTGAACTACGGGAGGCGTCCGGCGACATTGCCTTTCGCCGAATGGTCGAAACGGCAGAACGCCAAGCCCGCGCCGCCATCGAGGCCCTTGCGGCGAACGTGACGGATGAGACGGTGCGGGCTGCAAGGCTGGCTCTTATTCCGATGGCGGATGAGGTCTTCATGGAAGATTATCGCGAGGAATGCGAGAGCGTGATCCGCAGCGCCATCGCAGCCGCCATCCGCGCCGCGCTTACGGCACCGCCCACCCGCAATGAACCTGACCCCAGCCAATGAGCGCCTTGTGCCGGTCACGCACGATGCGAAACCGCTCGATGTCCTCAAGCCACGCCACGACGGCCTCCTCTTGCGTCATTTCCCGTTCAGGGAGTGGCGGAAGAGATAATGGTTCCACCAACAGTTGGCCGGGGGGCGCTGGGCAGTTCACCTGAACTACGTCTGGCATCGTTGAGCAGGCGGCTGATGTCAGCGCTAAAGCGGCAAGCAGCGCTGTTGTTAGCGAGTACCGGCACGCGGGCCTTGAGCAATGCGATTTCATCTTCGGTTCGCTCCCGGTAAACCTCAAGCTGCGCTGACGCCAGTGTGCGGTCGTCGTCGGCCTTCTGGCGGGCACGCTCGGATGCGGCTCGCTTGTCGCGCTCCATCCTAAGGTCTTGCTCGACGGTGACGAGCTTAGCGGAATCTGCCGCCCATCCGGCCACCGTCCATCCAAGCCAGAGGAGCGCAAGGGCGCCGATGAGGTACGCGCCGAGCTTGACGGTCGTCACGGCGTTGGCGGCTTCGGCGGGATCGCCGCGCGCACGGCACCAAGGCCGGCCGCGCTCAAGATCCACCACACCCATTCTGGAACGGTGAAGTCAGGAACTATGGCGGTTGTCAGGCCGATAGCGGCGGCAATGAAGGCAACGAGATAGGATTTCTTGCCTTCCAGAAATTCCCAAACAGCGGTCATGTGCATTCCCTCTCAATCGATGCGGGGTTACCTACCGCCACCCCGTGAGGCGGAACATTGCTTATGCGTGTAGCCGCCAGAACGCCAATATAGCGAAGATCAGCGTTGCCGTCATCATCAATGGAAGCAGTTGGTTGCCGTCTTTCATCGCACCACCCCGTTACAGCGCGACGCGAAGCTCCAAGACGGCAGAGTGGTTGCGGCCGTCACTAAGCTCCGTACCCAGAACGTCAATGGTTGGGGATTGAAGGAACCTGTAACCGAGGCCGGCCGTCACGCCCTCCGTCACCGGCGTCATGAGACCTACGCCCGCTTGCCAGGCAAACCCGGCCGACGAAAGGTTAAGAACGGTGATGTTCTCAAACGTTGCCTCGGTTCTGCCGTATCCTGCCCCGACCAGACCGTAAATTTTCACGCCATCGATGCCAACGCCGGTCGCATACATGACGTTGCCCAACAGGGCGAAAGTGTCGTGATCGGCGGTCAAAGCACCGCCAAACAAGTCAACCTCGTTCGAGCGGAAAGACACGTCAGCTTCGACGTACAGACCCGGCACAGAGGGGATGGATGTGCCGAGAACGCCGCCGATCACGATCCCAGGATTGTCGGAAACGAATGGAGCTTCGATCACGTCGTCCCATGATGCGCCACCGTAAGCGCCAACATATGTGTCACGCGCAAATGCGGATGGGGTCAGGACAACTGCGAGAAGCAAAATTCCTGAAAGACGCATTTCAAATCACTCCGATTTCTCGTTAAGCTTCGCCTCTATTGCCTTCAACTTCCGCTCTATCACAAGCAACTTCTCGTCGCGTGTCTGCACTGCCACATCCAGTGCTTTGCGGTCTTGGGCGATTAAGTTGCGGATTTGCTCAAAATCGCGGCGCGCATCGGCCGCCCGATACCGATCACCCGTGCCCACAGAAATCTTACTCTCGATCAGTGCCAGCTTGAGTTGGTTGGAAACCACCGCGTCGAGCAACAATAGATTGATGGCCAAAGAGGTCGATAGCGCGACGGCTACCAAATACGGAAAGGCTCGATCCATGAATGTAAGTCCGCTCACCGCGACGATCCCCCCGCGGTACGATCCCGGTCGAGCTTGTTCTCGATCCGGTTGAGTTGGCTGTCGAGGTGAGTGATCAGTACTTCAAGCCGCACAATCCGCTCTGCCGTGCCGGCCGACGTCGTGACTTGTTTTTCCGCGGCCGAAATGCGCGTCGTGAGGTCAGACGCCCACCACACACCGGCAACGCTAACACTGATCACATAGACCAAAGTCGCAGGCCCGATCCAGGCTTTCCAGTCCATGACGCAAATAGCCCCTCGTTACTTCTTCGCAGGCTCGTCGATCTTGGCCTCAATCCTCTTTGTTCTGGCCACGATGTTTTGCACGCGCTGCTCGATTGTCGTAAGCGCCGCTTGCGCTTCGGGTGTTATTTCATCATCAAGCGGCACTTGCGGCAATGGCAGCACCCGATGCACGTCAGGGCGCAAATCCTGACTTTCGATGATTACTTCGCGTGCCGGTTGTTTTTCGTCTGTAGCCGGTGGCGGATCTGGCTTGAAGCGTGGCATCGGGGACGCAATGAGGAGCATGAAGCCAACGCCGACGGTGACAACCGTTAAGGATATTGTCTCGATCACTGTCACGGCGACACCGCCCCGAAGTGCATTGCGTCGGGGCGCTTGAAATTTCCGCCCCATCGCCAGCTCTCCGCTTTGAAGATGTTGACCACCACTTGCGGCATCATGCCGAGCGTTTCCTTGTAGGGGCGGCCCATTTGGTTTGCTTCCGGATCCAAATCGATCGCTGCCCCGTAGGCGTGCTCCGACAGTTTCGTTGACCCGCGTGAAAGGCGGAAATTGTATGCCCCTCCAAAAAGGTGCATGCGCGCTTTCTCGATCGCTCCCTGTGAGCCGTAATGGTCGCGGATGTTTTCGAGGATTTTGAGCAGCGAGCTTGCGCATTTCTTGTGACACGTGATGGAGTTGAGCTTCTTGTGCGGCGCCCATGCCAGGTACATGCTGTAGGGCGGAGCGAAGCGGACGAGGTTTTCGAGTTCCCACACACGATCGGCGATACCGTCGCCACCAGCATCCGGGTCACCGTAATAGCTCACGAGCTCGTTAGGCTTAGGCCATGTTGGCATGTGTCACGTCCACGCGAATGTGATGCGCCCGTTTGCGCCTGCCCCACCATTTGCCCCTGCCCCAACACCATCACTACCGCCGCCGCCACCACCACCGCCGGGCGACGAGCCATTACTACCTGCTGTTGGCGCTGTTCCGCCACCCGCGCCGCCGGCGCCACCATTAGGCGTGTCACCGCCGGCCGTGCCTGATCCAGTTGAAGAGGCGGCAGACGCCCCGCCATTCGTGTTTGTGTCGCCGCCTGATGCTGCGCCGCCTGAGGCCGCCGTGCCAGCACTCTTACCAGTGACACCGGCCTGCGCACTCACTGTGATTGCAAGGCCGTTTAGTGTCCCTGAAATGGTCGAGTCCGTACCAAGCGTGCCGTTGCCGGTTGATCCTGTACGGCCAGCACCACCTTGCCCAACTGTGTAGGTAAGCGTTGACCCCCATTCGCCGGGAAGAACTTGACGCGTTAGCAGTACGTAGCCACCAGACCCACCGCCTGACGCACCATTGCCCGTGCCATCCGGTCGACCACCGCCAGAGCCGGAACCGAACACTGTCATGGTGCAATATGACGCCCCGGTTGGAACCGTCTCGCTTGCTGCCGTTCCCGTCGTATAGACGTTTGTAACCGGATTGAACGACGCGCCGGAACCGAAGCCGATAAGCTGATTGACTAGCAGCGACATTCACTAATCATCCGTGTTCGCGTTCGTGGTGTAGAACAGTGCAACACCGTGCAAACGAGCGTCAACCGCCAAAGTGTCCCCTCCCGCAGCCGCGTCACGATATACCTGGAATATGGCGACGTCACCCTCTGCCGGCGAGCCCGCAAGCGTGATAGCCGATGTTTCCGAGCTACGGTAAATGTCGTTCGTCGTACCGCCCGTGTCCGTCACGGTTTGAGCCGTACCGAAGGCGGTATCGAGCGCATCATCATCTGACACCGCTAGGCCCTGAATGCCCCACACCACGGCAAAGTTGGTGGCTGTGGATGGATGTGACCACACAAAAAGCGCCGTAACCGTGCTCTCGTTCCACCCCTTCGGCATCTGCACGCTGAACTGCGCATATTCCGCCGTTGATGCATCGAAGTCCAAGGTGCGGATCATCACCTTATTTGTCGTCGTCTCAACCGTACCGCTTGCCGCGCCGTTCGTTGTGCGCGCAACCATAGCGCCGGCGGGTACCCAAATGGTTTGCTTGCCTGCGCCGATGTACTGCGCGAGCATCTTGCGATAGGCGCTTGCGCTGTTGTCGCGAATGATGAGGTGATCAGCGGCTGGCTGTAACGACGTTTCCGCCGTCGCATTGTTCATCGCGTTGTAGAAGAGATCGGCAACCGTGACCTTGTTGCCCGCGTTGCTGTCCGACACATCGACGAACGGGATAAGGTCGCCCGTTGCGCCGCCCGTGCTGTCCGTGGTCAGTAGCTGCAAGCTGTTGACCACAAAATTGTCAACGGTGACCGTCTGCGCCGCGTTGCTCTCGCTCGCGTCTGAGAAAAGCAACTTGTCGGATGTAGCGCCGCCAGTGCTGTCTGCCGTGAAGTTGGCGAAAACGTTCGTGAAGATATCCTGAACCGTGACCTTATTCGCGGCGTTAGCCTCGGACACGTCGATGAACGGCAGAAAGTCGCCGGTTGCGCCGCCCGTGCTGTCCGTCGTCAGCGACGCGAGATCAGGAGGCGCGGCAGCAGGAGAGAAGACGGCATAGGCGGGATTGAGCAAATGCCATTTGTCATCGGTACTGTTGTATTGAACGATGCACTCGTGATGTTGCCCGGCAATGTCGCTCGCGACAAGCGAGGTACTCGCGCCCTTGATGATCGTCTTGGCCGTAAGGCCGTTCGGCGCGAATGTTGGCGTTGTGGTTGCGTTCGCCGAAGCCGCTCGGAACCGCAAACACATGCCGTTTGTGAGCGACGTGACGGCTGGCGAGTAGGTGGCCGTGATTGCATCGGCCGTACCGCCGCCAGCAACCCACACGTGCCCGCCGTCTTGGAACTCGGCAACGCGTAGGTACTGCGTGCGCGCTGTTGCGGCACCTACGTTCGTGTGCGCAAACCCGCCCATAGGCAAAGCCGCGCTCGCCGCGATATCGCCGTTGTGCTTGATACAAGCTTCAAGACCGTCCGCGAAGTCCTGGTCCTGCGCTTCCATCTCGGTTGCGCCGATGATGTTCGTGGGCGAGCCTGCATCGCGGCGGGCAATCCAGGAATACAAAAGGCTGAATGTGGTCGTACCCCAGGGCACTTGTTTACCTCATAGAAAGCAAGATTGTTGCGCAGATTTCTGTTGCAAGCTCTGCTAAGTATGCTTAGATACGCCGCATGAGCATAGCACTCGCTGATAGACTTAAGATTTACCGAGAGGCCCGGGGCATGACGCTCCGCGCCCTTGAGGCAAGAAGCGGCGTTTCTAACGCTTACCTATCTCAGATTGAGACCGGTAAGATCAAAGAGCCGTCGCTCACGAAGTTGCGCGCCATAGCAAAGGCTTACGGCGTTAGCGTATCTGCCCTAGTGGGAGAAACGCTGTGATCCACGTCGCAACGAAAAAGCCCTGGTTTGTCCATGAGCGTTTCCACATCGCACGAATGAACAAGCAGGGGCGAATTACCATCATCGCAACGATGAACGAGAGATTTGAGAATTATGACAAAAACGCAGAGTTGATCGTTCGCGCGGTCAATTCGTTAAACTTGCAGGAGGATCAAGAGTGATGCACGTCTCTCACAACTTCGTCGCGCCGACCGAAGTCCGCGAGCTTGGCGAGGCTATGCCCGTCATCAAAGTCGCAGACGACGCCGTGCGCGAGTTTCGCAAATGCCTCGAATTGCTTCGCACATCGTCACATGACGGCTTGCGGAAATGCGCCCAGGAACTTGACGAGGTGATCAGCGACGCGCTGCACGATGCGTCATGGGCTTACTGGCGGGATAAGGCACAAGAGGCACACAGCGAGGCGATGGTGCGGCCGGTGAAGGTGTCACGGTGAAGGCCGAGGAGTTCAAACGCATCCGCGCGCGGCGATCCGGGCCGCACCGTCCGTCGATACGAGGCTGGCGATATCGATATCACCGGCCCTGTTGCAACCGCTACGCTGGCCATGTCGAGCGGATACCGTCCGCCTTGGTGGCCGAGGGGTGACAAATGACCAATTACACCCCAGGGCCTTGGACTGCGGTAAAGCTAATTGTCGTCAAGATGACAATGATCCACGCCGACCCAATCGCTACTTGCTGGCCTGCAGAAGGGTCAGAGCAAGCCAACGCCCGCCTTATCGCCGCAGCGCCGGAGCTTTTAGAAGCTCTGCGCGAAGTGGTCCGCATCAGCGACCGAAAGCATAACGCATGGGACAAAGCCAAAGCCGCCATCGCCAAAGCAGAGGGCCGCACATGACACGCACCGAGATTTATTCCTGGCTCGTCTCGCTCAGCATCTGCGCGCTTGCGTGGCTTGCGGCTGGCGTTCCCGGCCTTCTGTGCCTCATTGCCGGGGCTATCGTGTCCAACATCGATGTGAGTTGGGTCGAGGATTGGCACAAGGTCGAGGCACGTGAGCCGGAACCGGAAACGCAACCGCTTGAGAAGAAGTGGAAGCGCGTGGCAACCGACGACTTCAAGCCTAGCGCTCGTCAGCGTGCGGCGCGCATGGGCGTCAAGCGCGCGGCGAACGTGATCGTGTTCCCGGCCGCTAAAACGGCTGATAAGGCGCGTAGCCGTAAGCGGTTGTAGCGGCTGCTACACCTGCCGTTTGTCCTTCTTCCGTCGAACCAAGCGAGGCAATCGTTGCATCCGTCTTCGCCTTGGCCGATTTCACGTGCTTAGCTTCACGGGCGATGGCCTGAAGCGCGGCCTTGACCTGCTTCGGGTCATTCGAAAACAGCATCTTGCTGATTTCGCCACGCACACGGATCGGCAGGCCACGCAGCAAGCGCGCTAGGCCGTCCATGCCGATTGCCCGCAGTAGCGGCCCGATGGTCCCGCTCATCAGTGAGCTGACAAAACCTTGGGCAACGGCAGGGGATTGCGTGACTACGAAGTCATCGAGATCGTTGTGCGCGGCAAGCCGTTCTGCCGTTGGGCTGCCGATGTTGGCTTGCTGATACGTGCCATACATCTGTTCCTCAACGCCGAAGCGCTTGGCGAGCTTGGCGTATTCCTCATCGCCGAGCACGGCACGAAGGCGAGCGCGCTTGGCGCTGTTGCCGAAGATGCGGCCGATGGCGTTGCCCTTGTCGGGTGCACTCTCGACCATCTCGATCATGCGCTGCACGAAGCCGCGGCGGAAGAACTCGCGCTCGCTCGTGGACATACCCGCAAGCGTCTTCGCAATCTCGTCTGGATGCGTCGACGGCGTGGCTGCCTCGCGCCCAAGCTCAAGCGCGCGCTTGTTCGCGGAGTGACCGGCGAAGACGTCGCGCGCCTGCTTGTAACCGGGGATGGCCCGATCCATCTCGCCAAGCAGCTCGTTCTTCATAATCGTGTAGGCGCGCGCGGCGCTGTTATCGCCTGACCGGCGTGCGCTCTCGATCATGTCGTCGAGGCCCATTTTCATGTAGTGCAGCGCCTTAGCGGAATACCCGACGACGTTGCCCTTGCCGTCCCGGATCACAAGCTCGCTTTCCGGAATGCCCTCATCCTGCGCGATTTTGAGGCCGCGCTGCATAGCCGTCTTGCCGCTTGGGCGGTTCGTGATTTCGACCACCTTGGCGGATTTGACCAGCTTGTTGCCGCCCAGAGCACGGTCATAAAGCGGCTTAGCCTCTTCTGCCCGCTGCGCCGCCAGATCGTCCGCGGTCTGGGTAAACGTGCCTGGCTTGCCGCCGGCGGCTTCGGCCAGATCATCGCTGACCCGGCCAACCTGGCCTTCCTGGCGACCCGTGATGACCTTCTGAGCCAAGTCCTTGCCCGGCCCCGGTGTCCTGGCAACGTCGCCAGCCACACCCTTGACGCCCTGCGGCCCCACATCGGCCAAGACCACCGGCTTACCGGTCGCGGCCGCGTCGTCATAGGACCGGCCCAAATCGTCCGCCGTCATGGCCGCGTCGTCGAGCTTTTCGGCCAAATACCGGGCCGCTTGCCGTCTTGGCGCCACTACGCCGCGAACGAGGTTGCCAGCCACACGGCCGGCACCAGCCACACCGCCACCCAGAGCGCCGCCAGCGACACCTAGCGTCGCGCCAATGAGCGGCACCGCGGCGCCGCCCTCGCCTATCGCCTCGAGCCGCTCGGGAATGCCGCCCTCAACGTCGCCAGCCTGACCTATCTCTGAGTACAGCGCGCCCGTGCCGCCGGCGCCTACAGCCGCTTGGGCACCGCGGCCCAGTATCGTCTTAGCCGCCTGCCCCGCGGTCGGGATGCGCGCCACGCCACGGATAGCCTGGTAAGCCTTGGTTGCCGGGGCAAGACCGCCAACGATGCCGAGCGCGGTAGACCCGACGTTGCGAGCGCTAAACGGTTCTTCGTGCTCGCGGTAGCGCTGCTGAATTTTGCGCGCCTTGGCAACGGCCTCGTCATACCCGCCCCAAAGCGCAGCCGGTGCGGCGACAATCTCATCACCCCACGACGGCGTAATCGTGTCGAGAATGTTGAGCGCCCACCCAGCCCCCTTCTCATCCTCGCTTCGATCATCGGCAGACGGCGCACCCTCAAGCGCGGCAATCTCTTCGTCGCTCAGACTGCCATCGTCGGATGGCCCCGCTTCCATGCGCGCAATCTCTTCGTCAGTGTAGCCACGATGCGCGCGAGCGGCGCCACCATGCTTGAACTGACTATTGCGACGCTCGGATGCGTTGCTCATGCGGGATACCACCTACCACCGCGGCGGATGTATTTCTTACCGTTGATCGTCTTTGCGTCGCCGTCCTTGACCGGTGCGGCTTGAGCCTTCGGCTGCTGCGATCGATCTTCGAGGCTCTCAGGCGCATTGACCTGCACCTGCGGATCGTTGAACGTCGGCGCGTTGCGGTTGACGATATCGCGGTTTAGGTCCGCGCTCTGCCGTTTGCTGGCATAGACGTTCTGCAACAGGCTGCGAACCACTTGCGGGTTTTGCAGCGCCGTCACATCGCCGCCCAATGCCTGAATAATACGAAGCGCATCGTATTCGGTCATCACGCCGGGGCCAACGATGTCAGGCCGGAACAGGCCAAGCAGCCCTTGCAACTCGCCGCGCGCTTCCATGAGCGCCAACTCTTCCGGCGTGTACTTAGGTTTCACCTTGCCGGATGAAATCAGCGTCTTCGTGTTTGCCGAAACGCTATCAGCCCACCGCTGCCAACCGGTGTTCGTGTCACCGATGGTTTGCATGTAGTGGTCGAGGCGTTGCAATGCGCGCTCGTCTTCTGCCAGCGCGCGCTTGGCCTTGTTGTAATCCTTCTGACTGAGCGGAGCGCCAGTGCTCGGCGTGACCGGGCGCGAGCCCTCTGGGACCGGCACAAGCTGCCCACCAGGGCCCCTGTAGTAGTACAACCCATCGTCTGGGTTGAAGACAGCTTGCGCTATTTTACCATCAGGCAACTGCACCGCGCCGCCCTGCTGCTTGCGCGGACCGCCGCCACCGCCTCCGCCGTCCGGTTTATACCGCGGCCCCTGCCCTACCGGCTCCCAACTCTCCGTTTGCTCGTTCCACTGCTTCTGAACGATCTTGTCGCCGTCGATGAAGTCTTTGACAACCGGCGCGTCACGACGAGCGCGGCCACCGGTCGCAAGCTTCAACTTCAGGTCAAGCCCTTGATCAACGAGCTTAGGATCGTTGCTCGCAAGCAGCTTGTTCGCCAGTGCGTTCAGGTCGTTCGTGTCGCCGCTTAGCGCTTCCTTGTAGATATCGCGCCTGCGCTGTTCGGCCTTGTCCTGATCTTCCTGCGCCTTCTTTTCCTGCCAGTAGCCCGCGAACTTGTTGACGACGTTGCCGATCGCCTGCAGCGGATGGTTAACCTCTTGCTGATTGTTCATCAGCATCTCGGCAAGCTTCAGGCGGCGTTCAATCTGCGCATCGGTCGGATAGCTCTCGCCACCGCCACCGCCGCCCGCAGGCATTTGCGGTGTCTCTTGCTGCGCGAGAGGTTCAATGAGTTGCGGCGGTTCGTATGCTTCACGTGCATCATCGCCAACGCCGCCCGGCCCAAGCGAGGGCAAAGGTTGCCCGGCGACGTCCAAGAAACCCATGTAGGGCTGCCGTTGCGATGGCTGCGGCGGAACTTGCGGGACAGCCGGAAGCGCAGGCTGCCCCTCTTCTCCCTCGTAGCCGAACACCGGTGGCGGCATGCCCATAGGCCACCGCTGATAACCTACCGCCATGAGCGATGTGACCCCTAGAGCATGCCGCGAGCGCGAAGGATGGCCTGAATGAGGCGCTGACGCTTCTCATCATCCATCATCGTCGGATCGGCCCCGGCAAGCTCGCGCGGATCGCGCACCTGACGGCCCGGCTGTTGCGGCTGGCCGCGCGCCTGTTTCCGCTGCTCCGCGTACTGATTGACGAGATCGCCGATGACTTGCGTCGGGTGTTGGGCTGGCGGAAGGTTCGCCATCTCCGCCGGCGGACCAGAGTACGGACCGGATTGCATTGACGGCGGCGGACCGTTGTACGGACCCGTTTGGATACCACCGGTGCCGCCAGGCGCGGCCATCGGCATGAACGAGCCGGGACCACCTTGCGGTGGAGCAGGCATACGCGGCGGCGGACCATACGCACCCTCGTCGCCCGTCATCGGTGCGCGGCCATAGCCGGGAGGCGGCGTTACACCCTGCGGCGCGCCCTCTTCCATCTCGAACGCTTGGCCAACCGGCAAGCCGTACTCGCCAACCGGGCCACCACGCTGCGCACCGCCCCCAATAGGCGGCATCATCGCAGGCTTGCCCGTCGTCGGGTCTACGAAGAACTGTTGCAACAGCCTTTGGTCAATCACTGTACGTATCCCTTCCTTAGAATTTTGATGTCATACCGCGTTCGCGGTTGATCCCAGATCCAGCAGTCGGCGGCGCTGGCGGAGGCACTAGGGTTGCGTTCATTACCGCATTCACAAGCCGCGTTTGCGGATCAACAGTCGTAACCGGAGTAGGCGGCAACGGCACTTCAAAATTGCCCGGGAACGACGGCGGCGGAAGTTGCGGCGTTTGCTGATTGATACCACCGCCTATGCCACCAATCGGACCAACGCCCGTTCCCAAATCAATCGGCGGGATGGTCACGGGCGGCGTAACCGGCGGAGGAAGCGGCGTCGGCGCCGGTGCTGGCGGTGGGCTAGACCCGCCGCCGGTGTTCAGCGTTCCCGCTGTCGGGTACGTCGCGAACTGAGGTTGAGCTTGCAGCCCGGTCCATGCACCGGTTGATGCGCTCTTAGGCATTAACGCGGTCTCCTAAATTGCGGGAACGGGGACGCCGCTTTTTGCGTCATCCCACGGTTGAACGACGGGCGCGGCGAGAAGAACGGCCGGAACGTATTGGCCGGAAGTGCTGGGCGTTGAACTGGGCCACTCCACTGCGGCGCCTGATTTGCAATCGCCACGTTGCGCATGGTTTGCGGATTGACCGCACCGGCCGGTATCGACTTGATATTCGGGAAGCCGGTCGCGAGCGGCATTTCCACCTTGTCGGGCTGATTGCGGTTGCCGACGATCGCCCACGGATCGGTTGAGTTGCCGGTATCGCGCGCGATGTTATTCGCGGCCATGCCTGGCGACGGGCGATACTGGGCAATGTTGCCGGTGATCTTGTTGCGCAGGTTCTCGTCGATCGGCGGCGTCGGCCAGCTTGGCGCGGCCGGACCGCCCATCGGCTGCACGGCGCCCATCACTGTTTTCACAAGCCGGTCACGATCCGGTTGCGGCGATCCAACGCCAGGAAGTCCGCCAACCGCAAAGCTCGGGTCCGTGAGTTGGTTCGTGATGTTCATCATCCCAAGGCGATTGCTTGGCTGGCCAAGCGACGACACGTCCATCGTGAGGTTGCCAAGCTGCGGATTGAGAGGCATTACGCGACCCTCTTCTCAAGTTTGCGCACCTTGCGTGCGAGCTGCTGCGTTGCCGCCATGTTGACCCCAGCCGCGTCGACAACCGGGATTGACGTTCCTGTGCCTAGACCGAAGAAGCCTTTGAAGTCTTGCGCCGTCGGGCCAACGTGCGGAAGTGCTCCACCGTCCCCCATGCCCGGCTTGTAGCGCCACGACTTGATAGGCATTTTTTCCATGCGGCCAAGGATGTTGTCCGCCTTGCCGAAATTCTGCTTACCGCGCTCGTCCGAGAACACGCCAATCAAACCGCTTGCAATCGAGCCGATACCCGACCACATCGCGTTATTCTGCTGCTGACGCTGATTGTAGGCATTCATCTGCGCGTTGTAGCTATTCCACGTATTGCCCTGTACGTCGGGCGCCTGGATGCCCTGCTGATAGATGTTTCCACCCTGCACCGTCGGCGTGCGCGGCGACGCACCTAGCAGCGTAGCAACACCCTGTGCCGGTGCGTTGTACTGCAACAGCGCCTCGTTCATCATGGCTTGACGTGCGCCCTGACCAAGCTGTGCGTTTGCCAACTCTTCGCCGATGATGCCTTGACGTGCGGCGGACTGCACCTGACCTTGCTGCAATTGTTCGCCGATACCTTGCTGGCGTGACGCCATGCCGAGGCCGAACATGCGCGATTGCTCTTGCGCGCCAGCCATCGTGCTTTCGTCAGCAAGCCGCTGAAGCGTCTCATTCTGTGCACGGTTCAGCCGATCCATCTCGCCGTTGTACGCCTCACCGGTGATCGGCAAGCCACGATCAGCAAGCATCTGGCGTGTGCGGTTCGTTTGCGTCTCAAGTTCCGGCCGCAACAGGCTGGCCGAGCGTTCGAACATAGCGCGCGCGTAGCTATCGCGATCAGCGCTGAAGTCGCCCGTGCCCGGCATAGCCGTGACGCGGCCGAAGTCGATGCCGCTCATGTAATCCGGCGCACCGCTCATCTCAAGCCCGACCGTGTACGGCGGCAAGTTGCCCGGCAGGCCGAACGCACCAATGGGCACGCTACCAGCAAGCTGCGCCGCCGCACCGCTCAACGTGCCTTGCAACGCGGTTTGCGCATTGAACGCGGCCTGTTGCTCAGGCGTGAGCGTCACGCGCTGCGCAATGGGAACGCCGCTGCCGTCTGTGTCAAACGTGACGTTGCCATACGGCGTGTACTGCGCGAGGTTGTTGAGCTTGGAACTCTCGCGCGCCGCCGTGATGTAGGCTTGCGCCTGTGCGTTGCTGGTCGCTACCGGATCAGGCGCGGCCGGAGCCGAACCACCGCCGCCTTTACCCACATTAACCTCCGAAGAATTTCTGCTTCATCACCGGGAACGGTGCTTGCATAATGCCGGTGCGCTTCAGCGCCGCTTCAGCAGGGGACGGCCCCCTCTTCCACGGCGAGCGCGCCTTTGGTTTACCGATACGCATAAGGTCGCCCTTTGTCGTGCCACCGGGGCCAAACACGTCTTTGCGCTGGCGGCCATACGCTTGACCTTCAGCGCGCAAAATGTCGTTTCGTATGTCGCTCATTGCTTGATCCACCCACACTCTTCTCTCAGCATTCCCAAAATGATCGCATCGTTGACGCCGTCGTATGCACGCCTCGCCCTGCCCTCAACCTTGAACCCGATCTTAACATTGGTCTTGATCGCGTTCAGGTTATTCGCGCCGATGATCAGCGTGATCCGGCTGCATGCCCGTTGCACGAACGGGTAGTGAAACAGCGGCGAAAGGTTCTGCGGTAACGTCCAGCGCGGCGTCACGCTCGCAAACGTCACCTCGCAGTCGAAACCCCTCCAGCGATGATAAACACACCCGGCGACCAACTTGCCGTTTTTGTCGGCCATGCCGATCGTCGTGCACGGTCCGAACTCTTCGGCCGTGAACTTGACAGGAAGCCTTGACGCTACCCACGCAGCAACTTCGTCGTCTCGATCGAAAACAAGCGTTAAACCATGCTTCCGGGCTTGAAGATCATCGTTGACGATCTCCAGCTTACGTTCTGCGCCGTTAGGGACAGCCGCAACCTCATAGAAGCTGAGTAACCCATCCCGCTGACCCCTTGCCAGCCTTGGATTGCTTGCGTTGAGCCGCCCCATGTTCCTACGTCCCATATCGCCACATCCCACACGCCACCACTCTCAACCGCCGCGGTTGAAATGGTCGCGCTCGGGACCGTGATTTGAAAGTCTGTGCCGATCGACATGGCCGCGGCCGGGTCGCTCGTGGCCGCGAAGATAACCCGCGCCATGGTGAAATTCTTGAGCTGGTTAGGAACACCGAAATAGTTCCAAGCCGTCTGTCCGTCTGCAACGATGGCCGTGTCATTGTCGCTCGTGCCGTAATCGCAGCGATAGACCTTTCCGTCGATACCGCCGCCATAAAGGTTGTCATTGAACAACCCGAATACGGCGAAATTCCACCCGGTGAACCGGCACCACGCCTTCGTGTCCGTGTTCATGACGTGCTGATCGAACCCGGATATCGAGCGCGGCACGTTGAAAATCAGCATCCGGCCGCGAGGGTAGAACAGCGCTTGCCAGCCGGTGTTGTCGCGATAGCTGCGCATTGCAGCCACCACGGCGCCGCTGATCTTGTCGGACAGATCCAGCTCGCTGCCTTGCGCCCGGCCGAACGGCAAGACGCGCGTCATCTGCGTGTAAGCGCCGTCCGTGATGGCCACGAGATCGGCACCGTACTGCACGAGCGGCGCGTTACCGACCGGGGGTGAGATGTAGAACGTACCGACCCGGCTCCACGACGCAGCGTCCCCCGGATCGCTGCCCGAGTAGATGATCACCTCGCCGGACGAGAGGAAGAACAGCATCAGGTCGTCTTGACCCTGACCGCCGTCCGCTGTGATCGTCCCCATTGCCTTCAGCACGCCGCCGAACGAACCGGAATACTTCAGCGGGAACTTCGTTAGCGTGCCAGTTACAGCTTGCAGGGACGCGTACCAGAAATTCAGCGTGTCCTTCTCGATAAAGAACAGCCGCTCTTTGAACACGCACACGTCGCTTAGCGTCGTGATCGTAAGACCCGTGCCTGACCATGCTGTCGCCGTAAGTGTTGTGCCGTCCCAATCTTGCGGCGCATCTGAGCCGTTGACCAGAAACAGCTTCTCGCTGAAATTCACCCACCGCCAGCGGTTGTTCGTGAAGCCTGTTCCAACGGTCGACGGTGTAGACGTCGTGACGTTGATCAGCTTCCCGTTACATGCTGCAAGCAGCTTGCGTGTCGTCGATGCCTTGTATTCCGCAAGCGTGTGAACTGTGACCGCGCCCTCGCCGGTGTTGCAATGCTCGTCCATTCCGTTGCGGACGGTCACATCTGACTGGCGAGGAAACCAGTTGTCGAGAATAACCGCGTCGATCGGCTTCATGCCGTCCAAAGCGTCGCGCGCGTTCCATCCACCTACGGGCGGCGGAAGTGGTCGCGCGACGCCTTGCTGTTGACGGCTTGGGCCGGAACGCTCGCGATAGGCCATCAGTAGTTAGCCTTGCGCGCCTTCTTCTGCCGATGGCTCTCGATGCCGTACAGTGCAGCGCCACCAAGGCCAGCACCGCCAACGAGTGCTGCACCCGGGCCAAGACCCATCGCCCTGTTGATGTCGTTCCGCACTCCCTTGCGGTCGCTCACGCGCCAGCGCGGCGTGCCGGTTGCTGCGGTTAGCGGCTGCTTCGGCATGCCAGGGCGCGGCCATTGCGGCGCCGGCTCATCGCCAAACGGACCGCGCGGCGTGCCAGGCTGCGGCTTTGGCTTCTTCCTCAACTTCTTCAATGCGGTCGTCGTCGCGCTCACTGCCTTTGCTCCACCTTTTGCTGCACGCTTGATTGCGCCAGGGACACCGAGAACGGCGCCAAGCGAACCGATTTCAACCGGATCAACGTACGGGTTTGCCGTCTCTGGCCCTTCACTCTCAACGCCGACCATGCCGCCGATCTTGCGATCAAGGTAGCTTGAGCCACCCTTCCACGCATCGATATCGCGGCGCACCGTATCCGGGCTGTCAGGGCCAATGAACGAGAGAATATCTTCCGTCGACCATGGCGAGAAGTTCCACTGATCAATAAAGTGCGGCAACGCCCCAACACGCTCATCGCCTTCACGCTCACGCGTTCCCATCCAACTCGTGGGGAACGGGTTCATCTTTGGCGACCAGCCTGGAACAGCCTCGCTTACGATCTTGTCCGCGTCGTCCGGGTGCATATCCGCAAGCGCGGCACGATCTTCCGGCGATAGTTGCGAGAGAATGCGCTCGTCTTGTGACGGACGTTGCGCCGACTGCCAGCCGGGCAGATAAATCGATGGGTTGAGATAGCCTAGTGTGCGCTCCAACCCGCCAGCAATCTCGTCAGTCTGCTCGTCACTCAGAGCCGGCAGAAACCACGAAAGGTCAGGATTTCTCTCAGCAACCGACTGATCCCACTTCTTCTGCCGATAGTCGTAACTGCCGGCGTCGTCGCGGTAAGGCTGATCTAGCCCGGCTTGCTCAAGCAGCCACGACGCATTCGACTGCGGGTCGATGTCCTTGCGCGGCCCGCGGTAGTAGTCCTTGCGCCAGGCCGCTTGCTGATCATCGTCCTTGGTCGTTTGCTCGCTTTCCGGCCTGCGCCACCGCGCTTTGTGCTTTGCGCGGGAATGAGACCGTTCAGAGCTTTGCTTGGCCATTTACTTGCGCGACTGCCTGCCGGCTTCGTACCCGGCCGCACTGGCTGCCGCCGCTGCGCCACCGCCGATGATGTACGGTGTTAGCGGTCCGCTCTTGCGGCGCGGGCGACCGACGAGAACCCACTTGCCATCCTTGCGCAACCCGAACAGAGCGCCATCGTCACGCTCCATGTACGGTTTACCGTTGATGTCTTTGCGCTCGAAGAGATCGCTGCCCTTCTTCGTATCGCCGACATAGCCCTCGTCGGTTTTCTTGATCCGATCGTAGACCTTCGGGCGAAGGATCTTGCGCTTCGTGGTTTTCTTCGCAGCCAAACCCACCGTCTCAAACGGTTCAGCCGCAGCCGCAGCCTTTGTCTGAAACGCCTTGATGACTGCCTGACGAACGGACATTAGCCTGCCTCCGGCCGATAGCGGCCCATCGATTGACCACGGCGCGCACGATCAGCAAGACCCTTCTGATACGCACGTTCCGCAGCCGAGCCGCGCGGGAACGATCCGGCCGCGCCGGTGTCGCCGTTCAGTCCGGCTTGATACGCGCCGCGCATCAGATCGCCTTGCGATTGCGGATCGTCGAATGCGCTCGCTGAGCCTTGGCCGCGCCAGCGTTGTTTAGGCGGCGCATCAGGGCGCGGCGAGATAGGCCCTTGCTGCTGTTGCGCTGGCGTAGGCTTCGGACGCGGCCGTTGCGGTCCGCCAAGACGCGCGCGATCACCACCAGGCGACGAGCCGGGTGCAGACGGGCTTTGCGGCGGATATGGCGGATAGTAGCTCGGCCATTCCATGTTGGGCTTAGGCTTTTGCTGCTGCTGTTGTGCAGCCGCTTGCATCCGCACCTTGTCCCAAATATCGCGCCCCGCGCGTTCGTCCGGCGTCATCATTTGCGTTTCTTGTCCCTCTTAAGCGTCGATGCATAAACCGCACCACCTCCGCCAAGAGCACCACCGCCAATCCCGGCATTGATCATTCTTGTGTGTCGATCTTCAATGAGCCTTGCGTCCTTACCGCGACCCCACCCCTTGGTGCCGTCACGATTGGCACGAGCAATCGCAGCATCCTCAGCCTTCCTTTTCGCCTTTGACGCAAGGCGCTTACCGAGCGCCCTACCACCAATCGTTCCGCCGAGAACGCCAGCAATAAGAAGGCCCACCGCCTGATCACCAGTCAGCACGTGATCATCGTCAAGCGCTTTCTCAAACACGTCGCGACTGTCATTCTTACTCATGTCCAAGATCCTTCGGGTACGTTGCCCTTACCAAGACCGCACCTAAGCGGCCCAGCCACACTCAGCGTTCGCCGCGTTCCATCACGCGAGATCAACCGCTGCCGTTCTTCCATGTAGTCGTTGTATTCCTGCTCGTAGGCCAGGCCTTTGGCCTTGTTCCACCGCCACACGACGCCAAGCGTCATGACGTACTCGTCAAGCCGCCCCGTATCGCTATCGGCCTGCCAGTATTCTTGCGCTGTTCCGCCTGACGACTGACACCACTTGTTCGAGACGTATTCGTAGTACACCGATTGCCCGGCCGTAGGCGCGGGAATGAAGTAGATCGAGTTGCCCCGCAACCGGTACTGCGACCACGTGATCGACGTCCCGACGGCGCGTTGCTCTTGCCACATGCGCGGGCTTAGCGGCCCATTCACTTGCTCCGTGTTCGTCCGATTGTAGATGGTCTCGTTGAGTATCCATCCCATATCGGTCGGCATGGTGTGGCCGGTTTGCTCTTGCGTCGCGGTCGTCGTGAACGAGTTTTCCGTGATCAGCCTTTGCCACGGATGAACGCGAGCAAGCGCCCGTCCTTCCGCAATGGCGATTTGGCGCAATTGGACCTGCGCCTCGCCGGTATTCGTCATCACGGTTGTGGTAACGGGAAGGTTGAGCAACGCCTGTGCGGCGTTCACCAACGTAAGCAAACTCAAGTGAGTTGGCCTACGATGGGACTAGTGGGATGGTGCGCCACTGCGTGCCCGACTGCGCGACGAACAGGCACGACTTCGCCGTTGCAATCGAGATAGACGCGTCCTGAGACAGAGCGTTGATCGTGCCGCCGCTGGCCGGGAAGATCGTGCCGGTGTTACCGGACACGTTCACGAAGTTGATGACGTCGCCCGCATTCGGCGTCGGCAACACCGCGCTACCGGACCCGGACGTAAAGATCGCCGTTGGAGCCGTAATCTTCGTACCATCCGATTGCGTCGAGCCAGCCAGCGCAAACGTTGCAACGCGATTGAGCGCCTGCGCCGTACCAGCCGGCAAGCCCGCGCTCATCAATTGGGTTTGAATGGGCATTGTAGTCTATTCCCTTTCCTGTTTTTGCCGCCCGCGCGGCGTGTTCAATTCCGGCATGGTCTCGTGTTTCACGTTCACGCCGCCCAGTTTCGCCTCAGCCTCTTCGGCACGCTGAAGCGCTTGCTTCAGTTGATCGTCCCGAAGCGTCTCACGCTTCTTCATGTCGTCAAGCTGCGCCTGCAACGCCGCAATCGGCGCCGTCTGTGATGCGCTCTCAATGAACGCACGCGCCTTGTCGCGCAAATCGCGCAAGCCCATCGTTCCCGGCTGCGTGCACCGGCTATCCGACATCGCAGCAAGCTGCTGCACGGTCCAAATGTTGATGTTCTCAAGCCCGCGCGCGACTTCCTGCTTGATGCCGGGCCACAGCTTGAGCGGTATTCCGTCGCCGACCATATCAGCGCCGCCGCCTTGCTCCTTCCACCGCGCATACTGATCGCGGTACATCGCACGGATCTGATCGTTCACGCGCTTCACCGGCGCTGCGCCCTTGTCGCCTGGGATCAGCAATTCGACGTACTCAACCGTGCGATAAACCTTGAGGCCGGTTTGCCCGTCCACCTGATCCGTTGCGATTTCCTGCGTGAAGAACCGCGGAATGACCGTCGAGAAGTCAGCCTTGCGCGGGATTGCGGTAGGCGAACCGATTTCTTGCATTGACATTGCTTCTTCCTTTCGAGGTTTGGGTTACTCGCTTCCCTGCCGCGGGTGCGGCTAGCTGCAAAAAGCTCGCGTGGCCCAAGCATCCCAAGCCATCGCCGCAACCATCACAATGAGCATCGCAGCAATTGGAACGGTCCCAAGGAGCACACCGCCCCATTGCACATGCTCACGCGGTTTGAACGGATACTTGGGCGCTCGGGCCACGCGGTTCATTATTCAACAACCGGGTTACCGACGCTGACCGCTGTCGCTTCAGGCGACGCCAACCCGTTGAAATCGCCGAGCGTGAACGCAAGCTCTTTCACGCCCGAGCCGAGATCGACGTCGGCCACGCCAGACACGGACGCGGAACCTACGCCACCGAGGTCAACAAGCGCGCTGAAGCCGCCGGCGCCGTCGCTCACCACCTCAACAACCGAGCCGAACGTCGTGGAAACAGTAGGCGTGCCGTCAACCTTGGCGGCAAGGCTGTTAGCGTCGAGAAACGTGAAGGGGATGCGCACTTTCTTGCCGAAGGGGACATCGAAGGCCATGGGTATTCTCCTATTCGAGTGTTGGGTTACCGACTGACACGCTTGTTGCGACACGGCTCGTATCTTTGACGAACCGCCCACACCAAGCATTCTGCGAGACGAACGGCCACTGACCGACCCAAGCCTCTCCGTAGAAACCTGAGCCGATATATGTGGAGCTAGTCGACGGCCCGTCGACGCGACACGAGCCGTATTCAGTACCCCTCAACATGACACGCTCGTGACCGAAATAGCTGCAGTTGTTGCAATCACGTCCGTGCATTTCGTGCACTCCAAAAAAGGACGGCTGACTTGCGCCAGCCGCCAAGTCGGGAGGATAGCGATTAGGCCGCTAACTTCTTCGAACAGACAAACACCCCGCCGTCACATTCTTCAACATGCGCGAAGTGGTCTCTAAGCCGCCGTGCCCACCATGCCGGATGCCGCACGGTCAGGTGCAACGGCTGTCCAATCAACACGCCCATTTCATCAGGCGCACTGTCAATCGCGAAATACGCGCCGCGCAAGTCGATCGTGCGCGCGATGCTCGCAAGAACATCGTCCACGCGCTCAGTTGGTATGTGCTCCATCACGTCGACACAAAATGCCCACTCCGCACGAAGCGGCGGCAATTTCCAGAGGCACGCCTCGACGAACGCGCCCTTGAGATCAGCGTCCACGGCGTTGCGAGCGATATCGACGCCCACCGCATAGATGCCCTTGTCCTGAAACATCTTCGTTGCCCGGCCGCTTCCACAGCCGAAATCAACAAGCCCGTCGCCTGGCCGTATCCTTAGCTTCTCGATCGCAGCGTCAACGTGATCAAGCGAGGGAATGAGCTTGCGATACTGCGCGTGGTCCCACATCTCGCGATACTTGTCCGCCTCGCGCTGCTCCAGCGTCTTGGCCTTCTCGCCATACCAGCGATCTTGCAAATACCCTGACCCGTAAACCGTGAACCGCGCCCCCATCTCTTCCAGTTCGTAGGCAAGCCGTGGGAACACATCCGCCTGGCTTTTCATCGTGAACGTGCAGCGGTACTTCTTGCCCTGATACTCAACTTCGCAAACCGGCTCTGTGACATTCATCGGCTGATCAAACGCGTGCCCAGCTTCTTCACGAAACGAACTGTCGTACCCGAACACGTGCAGATCACGGAAGCCCATCGCGTACGCAATTCCGAGCGCCACATTCCCAACTGACCCGTGAGAACCAACGAGCACAAACTCATTTGGTCCAACGCCGTCGATGATGGTCAAAAATTCGGTATGGTCTGAGTAGTAATTGACGTGAACCATTATGGCTTCCGGCGCGCGCTTGAAGCACTCCGGGTGCACTTGGCTTGCAAATATGTGCCCGTTCGCCTCGCCAACCAGGTCGGCCGTTCTCTCGCGCGCATCCGCAATCACTTGGTAGTCGGCCATGATGCCGTTGCGCCGCAAGAAGTTGGCCGCACCGTTCATCGCGAACACAGTCGCGCCATCCGCTTGCATGGCACGAACAACCGCCAGGTCATCGGCCAAACTCGGACCGGAGCCGCACAGCACGGCCTTGCTCTCGTGAGCCGCGCTTGTCGCAATCCATCCACGGGCAGGGTTAGCGCTGTTAGCCTTGATGTTGGCGAGTAAATCCTCTTCCGGCGTATTGCAGACAAGGTGAACCGGAATAGTCAGGCCCGCCTTGGCGTCCGGGTTTTGGTAGCGCACCATGAGGTCAACCTCCGGCACGCGGTAAGAGCTGGGGCGGCTGTTCGCCGCCCCATCAGTTGTAGTGATAAGCATAAGCCTATGTAATCCGTCCTTGCATGTGTGGCCTGTGAATTGAAATCAGAACCGTCGTGCGGCCCGTTGCGGCCGAAGCCGTCGTAGCGCACACGCCACCCTGGATTTCAGCAAGCGAGCCGGTCTTCGAGATCAAGCCAATCGTCTTGACCGCGATACCAGCGCCGGCAACGCAGCAAATCGTCGCCGACTTCGCAGCAACCGCCAAACCGCTGATTTGATACCAGCCGTAAGACGCCGCCACGTTTGCCGACATAGCCACCGCGATAGGCTTCGGGATCGCATTGCCCACCGGGCAAAGCGCCGTCTGCCACGTCGAGGGGTGGTACGTGACCACAGAGCCAACTACCGTTGATGCGACGCCCAACAGATAGATGAACTCGCCCTCGCCGTAGGTCGGATCGCGTGCAGTAACGATCTTCCCAAGCGGGTGATACTGCGTTGTCGACGTTTCGTTGATTGCCTGGCCGCCGATTTCGCCAGTCGTGATGTGGTAAGCCATGTTTCAAACCTCCCCTATCACGCGACCATGACGCCCTGGAGCGACCGATTGGAGATGGTCATGTTGCCAGCCCATCCAATCAGTTTCACCATTGCGTCTTGGTTTGTTGAGAACCGATCCGGGTTCAGCGGGACCATGTTGCGGTCCCGGTGCGGCCGGAACTTCACATAGTCGGTGTTCAAGAAGTACATATGAGCGCTCGGGGCCGTACCCGAGAAACCGCCGTCGTACACGACGTCAGCGCCCATAAACTTCAAGGTCTGGAAGCCTGCGCTTGCCATCTTTTCGTCCGTGATGCGCTGGATCGCCTGAAGCGATTTCCAGTAGTACCCATAGTACGTGTTATCGGCCACGATCAGGTCGGGCACGTCGCGATTGCGCGCGAGCGAGAGGTAGAGCGAATTCATCGCGTCCTGGATGGTCAGGGCCGAAGCCGCGACGCCATTCGTCGAGAAGTCGTATACCGCATTTTGCCAAAACGAGTACGTGGACGAGTTGATATTGCCAACGGTGCCGGTGCCCGCGTCGGACACAAGCAGTTGCAGGCCGCCGATCTGCTTGCCGCCCGTGCCGGTCCCGTCCGAGTAGACGCCAGTGCTCATGTTGTTGAGCATGGTCTTCTCGGCGTTCTTGATGCGGGCTTCAAGTAGGTCAATGACCTTCTCGCGACCGGAGTTCTTGAGCAGTTCGAGGCCGTTGATCTTGACCGCGGCTGCGCATTGCTTCCAGTCGAACGTTGCGCCAGTGAACACGTCGGAAGCCGACACGTTCAGTACCTCGTCACCCGAGTAGTACATGAACGTGCTGTTTTCCGCGTATTCGAGCTCTTCAACAATGTGCTCGCCGCCAGAGACGGGAGACGCATTGTCCTTGTCGCGAAGACGCATCAGCAAAGCGATGTTCTTCGACATGTTGTCACGAAGTTTCCCCGACCGATAGCGCATCGTGGTCGTGGTGATTTCGGACAGGTTGGGACTAGGCATTCTTCCTTAGCCTTCCAAAATGAGTTGATGGGTCAGAGGTCTCCATTCCACGCCGATGTAATCGTGTCGCGGATCGATAGATCCCCTGGGTTAAATGCGCCATTGGCCCCAGATGCACCGGTAAGCGAGAAAGCTGCGCGTGAGGCTCTCTCAGCACGACGGCGGGCTTTCGCATTCGCTTCTGCTCGCGAACGGGCAAGCTGTTTCTGCCGCGTGTTGTCATTGAGCCAAACCGCCTTCTTGTAGGCTTCGGGCATGGAACGCGCCTGACCGCTCTCGATCAGCCCCGCCATTTCGTCGATTACCTCGTCGAAGTGTGGATAGAGCGGATTTCCGTTCTGGTCAGATTGGCGCGCGAAGTCGTTGATGGCCGCGCTCGTCGTGTTGAACGCGGTTTGATACTGCTGCTGGTACTGCTGCTGCTGGTACTGTTGTTGCTGCTGGCTCGATTGGTTCAAATGGGCCTGAACTTGAGCAAGCTGCTGCCGCAGCACCTGTACTTGCGGGTCAACGTACTCGTTCTCCTGCTGTTGCTGCAGGGCTTGGAGGTTGACGCCGCGAAGATTGGCGAAATACTGAATGAAGCCGGCCGGGTCTCGTGTGGCCATGTCGGACAGGGCGATAAGCTGTTGTACGGCTTGCGCCGGCCCCATGCCGTTCAACGCCCAATTCTGTAGATGCGGACCAATCACGCGCTGCAAATCGCCGATTGTCTGACGCTCTTGCGCAATCTGTTGCCGCTCGCCCGCGAGCGCTTGTGTCTTGCGGGTGTAATCGGCCGTCATGTGCTGCGCGCGCGCCATGTAAGCGTGCTGCAACTGCGGGGGGAGCTCGGCAAAGAACTGGCGCTCCTGTTCCGGCCAATTCGCCGGCGGGTCTATCGCCTCTAGTTCTTCGTCGTCACTTTCCTCTTCCTCGTCGTCTTCGTCGTCAGGGCCGTCTTCCTCGTCTTCGTCAGACGCCTCTAATTCTTCCTCTTCATCCTCGAGCGGCTCGCCCTCTTTCTCGCCGTCGCCGCGCGCCAATTCGTTGGCGTCCCAATCTTCCCCCGTATCGCTGTCGTCATCGTCATAGTCGCCGCCAGTCATCGGTTCGGCTTCCATGACATCAAAGTCTTCCGCAGCGTCGTCAGACGCAGTGCGCCGTCCTGCCATGCTCGTCACTCCCGAGGTTTGGGTTACTCGCTTCCCGCCGCGTCAATCGCAGCCTACTTCCTTGCGCGCTTACGCCAGCGCCGCGCCTCATTCGAGGCATGTTCACCAATCATGCCACCCGTGGCTGCGCCCACTACCGCGCCTCCGATCGTGCGCGCATCACGAAGACGCGCCGCCCCTTCGATCGCATCATCAACCAACTTCGATCGCGCTTTGTCTTTGGCAATACGCGCTGCGTGCTCATCTCGTACAAGCTTGTGCAGCCTCTTTCGACCTATGCGCCGCGCCAAAATGGCGCCCAAGATCGTGCCACCAGCGACGCCAGCTTCCTCAATGGCGCGATCAGCCAGTGTGCGCGGCGCCATCTCCTCATCTGGCGGATTGCCTAAAGCAATCTCGAAGATGTCCAGGCCCGGCGGGTCTTTGCTCACAAGTCGCCGTGCACATCTCGCAGCGCACGCTTCAAGTCGTCGCGCAAGCCCGGGACCGGCTCGTAACGTTTTTCAACGTTCTCGTTGCCAACCTCGACAAGGCCGCGCGCCTTCAAGAAATCCCTGTGCTGCTTGCGCCCACCGATGACATTGCCGTCAACGACGTTCTTGTACGGCTCGATGTCCTTCATGATCTGAAGACCGATCCGATCCTCGCCGCGCCGTTTGCGATAATGGCCCATGCACTCGGCAGGCCAGTTGTTTGGATCGTGCCAGTTACGCGGATCGCCTACGCCGTATTTCTCGGCGCACACATCGCAGTTTCTTTGCAGTGCCATGATTACGCTGCCATCACCATGATTAAGGCTATCGCCTCTTCCTCTTCCTCACGCTCAATACGCTGCATCGTTGCCTCGTATTCAGCGAACAAGCGTTGCATCTCTTCCGCCTTCTGACGGCGCATCTCTGCGGCCATCTCGGCTTCACGCAGCGCTAAGCTCGTCTCGAGCAACTTGAGCCTGATCGGGTCAAGCGCATTGAACTCCGGCATACGGTGCAGTTGCGCCGGCACGTCGAATTGCAGTGCGTCCGATACTTCGCGCGCAACGCGCCTGATCTTGCGCTTGCGGGACCGCGGCGAGCGGGTTTCCCCGATGTCGCTTAGCTCGCGTATCGCCGCATCGATCGTGCGCCGCACTTCCTTGCGGTACTTGCCGCGATACCAGTACGCGGCCGGACCACCACCTGCGCCTGGTGCGGCAGGCTCTGGAGTAGGTACAGCCGCAGGGACGCTAAGCTCAGCGTTTACACCGGTCAGGCTGTAAGAGCCCGTCCCTGCGGCCATAACGTAGATGCGACCGAACGTGACGTCCTGGCCGCTTAGTGCGTAGCTGCCTTGCTCGGCCGTGAGCGTGCGCCCCTTGCGGAGATCGACGCTTTGTCCGGTTAGCGCGTAAGAGCCCTGCGCTGCGGTCAGTATTTGCGCGGTCAGCAGGTTCGCGCTTTGACCGGTTAGCGCGTAGCTGCCCTGATCAGCCGCGAAGCCATAGCCCTGATTGAGCCCGGCCGCTTGACCGGTTAGCGAGTACGAGCCTTGGCCAGCAACAGCGATGTACGTTCGCGAGAACGTCGCCGCTTGGCCGGTTAGGCTGTATGAGCCTTGCCCTGCGCTGACCAGATAGCCTTGCAGCAAGTTCGCCGCTTGGCCGGATAGTGTGTAACTGCCTTGTGCCGCTGTTATCGTGTAGTGAACAAGCGGTCTTGAAAGAGCCCAGACACGGCGTCTTAAACGTCGTTTTGCAACGCGCTTATAGAAAAACCGCGCCATAGGCTATTACAGTTCTTCGAAGTACACCGTGCCGGAAAACGTAAAGTCGTCCGCCGGTGTGGTCTCGCACCTAATAACGATGCCATTTGTCTGAATTGCCAGAGGGCAAAACCGTTCCGTCGGGTACCAATGCTCATACGGCGAGTTGCGGATGTTCCATGCAAATTCGTCGCGCACGATTACCGTGCCGCTTGAGGTTGCCACCGTCGTGTCGTTCACGCGCACCGTTGCACCCCACACCGCGCCAGTTGGATCATCAACCGGCGAGACTGCCGTGACCGCAGAGCCACCCGAGCCAACCGTGAAAGTGGCCGGCACGTACTTGACCGTTATGCGCAATGCCTCTTCCGCCGTGTCACCTACCTCAGACACGTTGCCGAGCGTGAAGCCCCACAGCCTGATCGGCTTGTCGTCGGCCGGTTGGATGCTGAAGATGTCCGTGTCTCCGCCAGCATTGGTAATTGTGCCGCTCAGTGGCGCGGAATAGAAACGGCTCATGCAGCTCTCCTCAAGAACCTTGGCGTGCGGCTAAAGATCGGCATCGCCTTCGACGCGACCGGCGCAATGCCCAAGATGTTCGCTACTGGTTTGTAGTTCAATATCGGCGGGTGATCGACGATGCCAGAGTTTGCCCCTGATATCGCGTTACCCCTCAGATCAATCAACGTGCGCACAGCCGGCACATACCAAACGAGCGCCGATGGCCTGACCAGCAACGGCGAATAGCCGCGCGCTAAGCTCGTAATCTCGTCAGCGGTCAGCGCTACGTTCCACACCGCACCTTCGGCAACGCTCTGGGTCTGGTTGATGCCCGACCAATTGCCGCCAAGTGCGTAGTAGTAGTTCCCAAGCGAGGTGCGATTAAGTCCCGCAGTCGTTGGTGTTTGCGTCCCTGTATTTTCCGTACCTGCACTGCCGTCGCGATAAGCAAACCGGCTTGATGCACCCGACGACACACCACATGCGTGATGCCACCCTGAACCGCCGCTTCCTGACTGCTGCGCCGTGCTGCTTGCGCCGTCATCCAGTGTCTGGAAATTCAGCACGTCGCTGTTGTCGACGAACAAAATCCATCCGTTCTCAGGGGCACCGGTGGAGTTGATGCCCATAACAACGTGGTAGTTGCCGTCCGGATGGCTGTCCTTCTTGTACCAGCAAGCCATCGTGATCGGCGCCGCCGTGACCACGGCCGAGGACGAATAAACAACGTCCACGTTGGCCACATTCATATAAACGGCCATTAGGTCTCTTTCAGCTCGACCGCAATCAACTCCGCATCGCCCGACGCCGTGTCGTTCGCCACATCGCGGCGCACACGGATGCGGAACGCCTCACCGACCGCAACGCTGTCAATGTTCGCGCCGTCCGTGATCGCCACATTCGTGATGTCCACGTTGCCGGATGTGCCGGGCACGGTTGCCGCGGTGACGGTCTGCGCCGTTGCAAATCCGTCGCTGTCGATATCTTGCGAGCCGTCGCCGATGCGCTCGAACGAGACGTCCCACCCTATCGTGCCGGAAGTCGCGCTCGTCGCGGCCCAATGGATGTACACCGTAATACCACCGCCAGCATAGTGACGCGGCAAGACGCCGGTCCAAATAGCTGTCTCTTGCGTCGTCGTATCGAAGTCGAGAACGGGATGGCCATTGCGCGTGTCGAGCGTCGCATAGTTCGACGATGGCGGCTCGTAACCCATCGGCAGAAAGACGGCTAAAGTATTCCCGGTTGCCACGTTTTATGTTCCCGTTTCGTAGCGCTTGCGGACAACCCACAAGAACAGTCGCCGCTTCTGTGCCGCCGTCAGGTTGGTTCGTGCCGGCAGGGGAATGGCGAGGTTCAAGGTTGTCTCGTTCAAATCAAGCCAATCGTCCATTGCATCAAACGCTGCCTTCACGTCAGCCCTTTCAACAGCAATCGTCTCGGCGCTCGCAAACGTCCGCTGCCAATCAGCATGTGCGTCTGTGCGTTGTTGTGCGGTCAGCGCTGCCATGTGACCTCAAGCGATCTGAAAAAAGCCGTTGGTGGCGTCGAAATCGACCGTGAACGTCTCACCGCTCGCCAAGCTCACGTCCCCGCCGTAGTCGTACCACGCAATGAGCGGATCGGCCGGCGACGTTGGATCATCGTTGTACACGTCGACATAACGGAACGTCGCCACACTGCCCGATGCGGTCAGCACCAAGTCGGCGAGCACGAGTTTGTATGTGCCGGACGACTGCGAAGATGAGGTGACCGTAATGACGCGCGCCGAGAGGTTCGTGTAGCTGACTTGCGTCAAATCCGCGAGCACGCTGTTCGTGGCAACGGGTGCGTTTGCCGCTGCCGTCAATGCCACTGTCGGCGTGCACGTCGCATCGGACGTGAAGTTATGAACCCCCTCGGCCAAATGCTCGACGAAGGCTTGATGCTTGTTGTAGGACGCCACTTGCTATCTCCTAAGACCGAGGTAACCGGTCTCTGCGACCATGCGGAAATGCCGCTTGCCGCGCTGATCGATCACTATCGGGATTTCCGGCTCGCCGCGGTTCTCACGGCGCACAGTTCCTTCGCACACCACACCCACGAGCCGGTCAAATATCGGCTGCCAGCCGGGCGGACGCTTCAACTCTTCATATGAAGCGTTTTCGTAGACGTACTTCCCATCACGCACGAACGTGAACAGCACACGCTGCCCCACATCGTCCATCGTGGCGTCGTAGCCTATGAGCAAACCAGTTCTGCGATGCGCCTCGTCCGCAACGGACTTGGCCAGTTCGTCGATGGAAATACGCATCATGCCGCGTCTTCCTCTCTGTCCTCGGTCATCACGCCAACAAGCGCGCCGCTATCGTCTCTGACGAATTGGTGCTGCTTGGAACCGCCGTCCGGGTTGTTGTCCGGCGCGTTGTCCTCGACCTCGATCTCTTCCGTCGTGCCGCCGATAATCTTGCCGGTCTGCTCGTCGTGGATGAATTGCGTGAACTTCTTCGTGCGCTTCTTCGGCTTGTTGAACAACGGCGTGCCGATGTCGTCAGTGCTGATCGCGCTCAATGCAGAGCCAAGCCCTTCGATGCCGGCCAATTCCTGCTGCAACTGAACGAACTTCTTCTTGTTCTCCAGCAATTGGATTTGCGCCGCCGATGCGCGGGCCACATGCTCGGCTGCATCTGCGCCAACCTGCTCCTGCGGTAGCTCAGGCGACGCCCCGAGTTGCTGCAATTCGAGTTCGGCCTTCGCAATCTGCAATTCAAGTAGCTTGCACTGCTTCTCATGCTCAAGGCGGCGGTTCTCGACCTCTTGCGTTACCTTGAGCATCGTTTGCCGGAACGTCTCACGCTCACGATTGCGACGCTCTTCAGCCTCAAGCTTCTTGGCCTCGTTCTCCTGTGCCTTAACCTGCGCCTCGGCCTGCAACTGCGCCAACTCGGCCTTGAGCTTCTCAGTCTCGGCCGCAAGCTTCGCGGCCATTGCTTCCGCGGCCGGATCGGCGGGCGCTTGCTGCGGGCTGGCTTGCGCCTCCTGCTGCATCTTCTCGGCCATGCCGATCGTTTCTTCGATCGCATTCTCAAGCGTGCGACCGGCGCGGAAACCCTTCACGCCAAAGTCGAGCATCTTGAGCAACAGCGGCACGAGTTGCGGCGCCTGCGCACCGACCATCGCAGCCTTCTCGAGAAACGGCGCGACTGCACTCAGGAACTCGACGCGCGCTTCCTTCTCTTTCTGCTGATCCGGCGCAACCGTTGCATCCGTCTCGATATCGACCTTGAACGTCCGCAGCTTGTCCGATTTCAGCATCGTGACGGCTTGCTTGACCTTCATCTGCGCCGCCGCATCCTTCTGCGGGTCGCCGGTCTGCTTGAACTCGTCCATCGAAAGAATGCCCGACATCTCGATCAGGGCTTCTTCCGAATAGTGCTCCGCAATGATCTCGGCCATCTTGCGAATGGTGTCGCGAGCGAACCGCGCCATCTCGCCTTGCCGCGCCTGCAAACGCAGATTGCCAAAGTTGGCCTTGATCTGCTGTGCCGTCGCCGTCTCTTCAGGTGCCGTTGCGCCGCGAATAACGTCGCTGATGCCCGTGATTTCGTAGAGGTCGTTCTTGATCTGCGCACGAGCGCTAAACAACTGCGTCAGCACCGTCGCAATCATCTCGATCGGCAACCAGTCGAGGTTGCCTTTCAAGCCGCCCGACTGTGCGAACGTCATCCAATTATCGACCGGAACCATCTGGTTCTCGCCGGTCTCGTTCAATAGCTGATCAAGCGACGCCATCTCGGCGTTGTAGACGCCAACCACACGCAACGCCTCGATCAATAGCCGAATGCGGTCCGTGAGCTTGTCGAGCTGTTCCGCTTGATCCTGATAGAGCGCGTAATCAGGTGTCGGAATGAGGCTGTCTGTCGTCGTGGTCGCAAAGAGCGGGCGCGGCAACGGCCAGAAGTCATGCAATCCTAGTGGGTCTTCCTCATGCTTGAGCAATTCATCCGGCAGGCCGTCCGTGACCCAATAAACGCACTTGTGGTCCTTAGACCAAATCTCCCACACCTCGGCGCAATCGGGCTTGCCTCGGTCGCCGCCACCGTCCGCGCCCTCTTCCTTCGGTCGCGCGTTGAACGTCTTGTTGAGCTTGACCTTGCGGCCCTTCTCTTCGCCAAACAGCTTGATCAGCTTCGAGCGCTTCATATCCACGCGCTTTGCCTGCCAGCCGATCTTCGTCCAATCGTTGACGGGTTCGTGCAGGTAGTCTGTCCACAAAAGGTGATCGAGATCGAGGCCGTAGGCTAGGATTTGCTCCTCGGGCTCACCCTCGTAGTAGAGCCCCTCCTCGTCCTCCTTGATCTTGTCTTCCGGTATCTCGTCCCCACCCTTGAACGGGCGATAAACGGCACGGCTTCCAAGATCGATCTTCGTGACCGGCTCCCGATACGGGATCATCGCCTTCTGTGGCGCAAACCTGATCCACACCGTGCCGCGGCCGGGCAACAAATAGTCGTCGCGAGCGCGCGAGAGCGGGTAATCGATGTCGGTTAGCTCGATCACCGTGACCAGGCAGCGCTCAAGGATCATGGCCGCGGTACGGCTCACGGGGTCACTATCCATGAACCGTCGCGACACGTTCGGCATCGGCGTTTTGCTGTAAAGCGCCGGCTTCAACGTCTCCACATTCGACCACAAGATATTCATGCGGTCGCTGGCTGATCCGATGACCTCGCCTTTGCTCTTGCGATCGTCCTTGTACAGCTTGACGATCTTGCGGCCGCGAGCCCAGTAGTCCTTGAACTCCTTCTTCGCCGCGTCGATTTCTTCCATCCAATGCTTGTATGCGCGCGCCTCTCTCGTGCGTGCGTCATCGGACGGCTTGGCTGAGCTTGGTTCGTTGTCGAGCAGGGCGGCGCCGTATTTCAGGCGTCTCTTCTTGGCCATTACGTGCGCTTAGGTTTCGTCATGCGCGCAATATCCGCATCGCTTAGCCCTCTGATGCTCTCAAACGAGCCTGGATCAACGGATTGCTTCCCTAACCACATGCCGTAATGAAGGTGCGGCCCGGTCGATCGGCCTGTGTTGCCGGAATAGCCGATGATGTCACCCTTTTTCACCCAACCACCTTTGAGCCCCGCTTTCGACATCTTCTTCATATGATGGTAGCGCGTTTCGTATGTGCCCTTGCGGCTCGGATGCTTCACCGTCACGGATGTTCCGTGCACCGGGTCGCTTGAGCCTGCCGCGCTGATGTACCCATCGTCACTTGCGTAGATCGGCGAGCCTTGCGGTACACCGTAGTCGATGCCGTCGTGAAACTTCTTCGTGTTCAGGATCGGGTGCGTGCGCATACCCCAAGGCGAGGTCACGCGCGGGTTATCGACCGGCAGGCTGGGGTTGAAATCCTTTTGCATGAGAGCCTGCGCCAGACGCTCGCGACCGCGCTTAGCTCGAAGGCCGTTGTACGGCATCAGTCCCAGACAACCGTCAGGTCATCGGCCTGCGCCGTCACGATGGTCAGACCGTTCGTGAACGCGACGCCGTATTCATACACCTGCTGATTGTCGAGCAACGTGGCCGGGCTCGTGATCGTTCCGATCTTCGTACCGCTGCCGGCCGTGTTGTCGTAGATCGTGACCACACCGCTCGCGACCTTCTTGTTGTTCACGATACGCACAAGCGTGCCGCTGCCTGACTTCACGGTTGTGGTCGTGGCGGTCGTGATGTTCGTGAATTGGTGACTGCCGGGACCAATGCCGCCGGTGATCGTTGTGACTGCGGTCATTTACGCGCGCCTCGCTTCTTCTGCGACGCCTTCGCCGCTACGCCACCCGAAAGCCCGACAAGGCCCCCAACGCCAGCACCACCGCCAACAAATCCTGCCGTGCGAAGCGCTTTATCTAGCGTTCCTGATCGCCGCCCCTCTCCAAACAAATTTGATTTTTTCAATGCAGCATTACGCGCCAGCTTCCTACCGATGGCGCCACCAACGGTCATGCCGATGGCGGCACCAATGACAGGCGCGCTATCTAGCGCCTTCTCAAATATATCTCTGTTATCTTCTGCGCCCGCCTGCTTTGCCATTTACTTCACTCCAAAAAAGGGTTGCGACAGCGGGCTGACCCTTGGGGGATGTTGGGGGATGAGCCGGGGCCAGCGTCTTGTCGAGAGACTTTCCGCCGTCGCAATTCTGCCGTATTCTAGGCGCCTCAATTTCCTCGTTGGAGGACAGGCACCATGCACAAACTCATCGTCATTCTTGCCCTGATCACAGCATCGCCAGCGCTAGCGGCGACCGCGTTCTACAAGGGCGAATTCATCAGCGGACAGAACAAGATCTGCGTGTACGAGTTTCTAGGCTCGAATTACTACACGACGATCCGCGCCTATCAATCCTGCCCGTACTCGATCAAGGTGTAGTGCCATGCTTGTTTTCGAAATCGCCGTCGGGATCATCTACAGATATCTCTCAACTTGATGTCGATTGGCCTTATCTTTTGCGCCATCACACCCTCGCCCTATCTCCGCCCCGCGATTTCCAAAGCTTGTTCAGCGTCACATCACGTATCGTCGTAATCGGCTTGTCAACCTGCGGCGTCGGCTTGATCCACGGACGGGATGCACACGCATAACGTGCTTCGTCGCCACAATTCGACACGATCACACCGCTCGCCAGCGCGAAGCATCCGTAATCAGGAACCGTCAGACAGTACACGTCCTGCCGCTCGTTCATCGGCTCGACGCTTACGCAACGCACGCGCCTTGCAATTCTGATGGCAGAACTTGGACTGAAGCCGTCTCGTGTAGCACGTATCGTATTGCTTACCGCAGACTTGGCACGTGAGGACAACGCGCCGCCAAAGCGTCGGGCGAATGTGTTTGTCGTAGTGCTCGCTGTGCCAAGCGCGCCCCACCTCGCTACCGTGCCAGGCAACAGCCTTGTGTCTGATCCGCTCAAGTCGCTCGCGACATTCGTCAGCCCGCCGAACGCCGTGGTGGCTGAGATGGTCTGAGTGTGAGAGCGCATCGAGGTTTGCAATGGCGTTGTTCGATCGGTCATCATCGATGTGATGAATGTGCGTGCCCTTCGGAATTTCTCCGAAACGCGACTGCCACACAACGCGATGAAGTCTAACGCCTTTGCGCTGAAAGTATTTTCCGCAGAGGTAGTATCGAACGCCCCTGAACTCTTGGCACCGATCCGATATGGCAACAGGGTCTTGCCACTCAGTTTTGACGCTATCTCCCAACCGTTCACGGTCAGGAATTTGTGATCCGGGGTGCATGTGACCTGCGTTCCATCATCGAACGACAGCCGCACTACCTCTGCACTGCGCCGCGTCATGCGGCACGAACGGTAAGCGGCAAACACACCGCCAACAGTCAGAACTTGCCCCTCAGTCCCGACCAAATCGGCAATGCGCCTAGGCCCACTATCCGTCAAAACCTGCGTATCGTCAATAAAGCAGTGATCTTCCGAGTTCGTGTCAACGTCTTCCGGCTTGGCCTCGTCATGCTGCAACAGCGGCACAGTGCGTATGAACGCGCTGCACGTATCGAACACCACAAGCATCGGCCTCTCAGGCGCTTCGCCGTCGAGCCTATGGCGAACCAAGTCCCATCCAACGATGTGACCCAAGCGGCCTACGCGTGTGTTGTCTGCGGGGCGCCACGGGCCAGAGCCCGCTTTCATCATGCGTTCGACGATCGACGGACCACCATCCTGTGCGAATGCGGCCGGGTCCATCACCGAATAGACGAATTTCTCGTCTGGTAGCTGGCGCTCTGTGATGCCGTGCGCAACTTGCTCGGCTGTGAGCTTCAAGCCCTCGTTCAGCTTGCCAGGGATACAGCCGTAGAACTCGCGATAGCGGACCATGCCGCCGCGCGGCAGTGTCATGCCGTTGGGTAGTGGCGTGTCATCGCTTGCTATCGCATACCAGCCGATCGAGAACGGCCGGGCCGACCCCCAGTCGCCTGCCCTGAACCGTGCCCAATGCGCCGGTATTTCAAACGCTGGCGTTACGTGCCTATGCGTCGACCAGTTGTCGAAGAACGCACCCTCGATGACAGCCCAATCGCCATCAAGCCACGCCTTCACAAGCGCTTCCGAGCCTGTCATCCGCAGCCGGTCAACGTAACCGGGGTCCGCGGTCAGTAGCAGTACGTTGTCGACCACGCGGGCCGGGATAAACATGCGGTCTTGCTTGCCGCTTTCATCCTCAAGCGGCACCTTGCCTTGCGGGGCAGGGTCTATGTAGCGCTGCTTGACCCAGTGGTGGCCGGCACCGCCAGGGTTGGCCGTCGCTCTGAAGCGGCACGGCACGCCGGCTGCACTGCGCAGCGTGGCTTTCATCTTGTCCGGTGCACGCGGCGTCGGCCAGTTGGTCATCTCTTCCAGGTAGACCCGCGTGAACTGCTGGCCTTGGTACTTCTCGGCGTCCCGATCGTCTTCAAGCGGTCGGAACCGCAGAATTGCACCGTTGGGCGCCGTCCATTGCCGATCGACCTTTTGGTACGTCCACCCCATCGGACCATAGATGTCTTGGCTGCGGTCGATGAGGCTGTCCGCCTGTGGCATCTCACGCCGCATGAACACGCCGCGGGCGTCCTTGCTGTATCGCTTGGCGTGTAGGGCGAACTCACCCAGACAACCGTCCGACTTGCCCCCGCCGCGAGCCCCACCGAACAACACGTCAAAGTACGGGCAGGTCACAAAGGCGTGCTGCGGTCCACGTTTGCGGCCTCCAGACGTATTCGGCCGTAGCCTTGTCGCTCATGGGACGTGCTTCCAGTCCTCACGGCGCTTGATCTTGCCGATAATTCCGTGAGTTACACCGTAGCGTCGTCCAAGTGAGCGATGAGTATCGTTTGCTTCTCGAATGGCCAGAATGTCGGCTTCGGTCAGCTTTGCGTGAGGCGATTGTCTACCAACTGCCTGCCTGCGTTTCGCAACCTTATCGGCCACATTGTCAGCCATCGTCCCAAGAAACAGGTGAGCCGGGTTAACGCAGCCCGGCACATCACAGCGGTGGCAAACAAACATGCCCTCCGGTATTGGGCCATTGAACCTTTCGTATGACCAGCGGTGCATCCGAGCCTTGCGCTTGCCGATGCGCATCCGCGCGTAGCCAGCCTCGTCGCGCGGCCCATGCCAGAGCCAGCACCCACCATCGGATTGCGGCCGGACCGCTTTCCAAAACCGATCTTCAACTGTTCCGTACCGTTTTGACATGGCGCGCAACATTATTTCAAAATCGCAGGTTTCTCGCTCGACGGCATTTCAACCACGCGCAAGAATATTACCCGTGACCGTTCGTTTTCCCGTTGGCATGGCCGTTCAAATGGCCATTTCCGTGCGTCTTGTTCCATGCGTCTCTCGCTTCTGGGGTGTCCTCGGGTTTGTCCGAGACCGTTCGAAACGTTGTGTCTTGCTTGATGTATTGGTCGAGCCGCTCGCCGTATTTCCGCGGAGCCATCTTGGCCGCAGCCCACTGCCTTACCTGCACCTGCAACCGCGCAACTGTCCAGTTTTCTGGCGTTGCAACGTCCGCAATCGCGAGCGTGTCATCGGCCAAGCTATCGGCCTGTTGCTCGCGTGCAGCGCGATACTTGTTAAGAAAATCGTCGTTTTTCAGCAGCCATGAGTACACAGTTACGCGCGATGGGATGCCTTCGCTTTTGCAGATGCTATTGAGGCTTTCACCGTCTGCCAGGCGCGTAAGTATTTTTTCCGCTAGCTCTGGCGTGTAATCGGAGGGGCGTCCTGCGCTCATGTTACAAGCTGATTAACAGCCCTTGCCCTTTTTCTTCTTGGCCATTGGGTGTTCCTGTTGGTGATCAAAAGTTGATTGACGGTAGGGCGGAATACAGAACCGCGCGGCTCGCGCTGCAGTTTTTGATACATCCGCCCAAGTCACCGGCTTATCGTCATGCTGCAACGAGTGCGAGCAGCGGCAACTTGCTGAGTTGGTACCACAAACCTTGATCACGTCAAGACCACGCTTACCGTTTTCGTGGGGCCAAATGCCAAATTGGTGCGATTGTGTCCAAGGCGTCCCTGAGATAGTCGAGCCCGCCGCGTGAGTGCCGGCCGGTGTGGCGTGCCCAGTCTTTTGCTGCTTTGCCGTGAAAGAGAACCCAGTCCAGAAGCTCTATCTCGTGTTGGCGAAGGGCGCGTTGGGCTTTGGCAATGCGGTCGCGTGCGTCCCATACCCATGTTGGTTCGTCGTGGCGTCCGTTGTCGACTGCGGGCTCGTAGCTGTGCGCGCCTACGCGTCCGTATCCGGCTTTGTTGTAATCGGTGCTGTATTGGTTGCCGGCTTGGATTTGATGACCCTCAAGCGGTGCGTGGCCGTTCTTGTCGGGCTTGGCATACAGGTCCCACGGTGTGCATAGGCGTGCCGATCGCCGGTGTTCCTCTGAGGAATTGAATGGATCGCCGGGATCGTAAGCTGTTGATTTGCTTACGCGCTCTTGCGTGGGATGGATTTGCTCTATGATGGCGTAGATTGTCCCCTGCCCCATGTTAGGCGCTCCCTTGCGGTTCCATGTGGATAAGGCGCGCTTGCGCCAAAAACGATTCAATCTCAGCCCGAGTTGGTCTTGGCGGTGGCTCGAAACTTGCCTTTGCTAGCCCCTCAAGGATCACATTGTCGCTGTACCCGAAGTCACGAAGATGCCGCAAAAGCTGGCCGATGGTTCCAGCGATGGCGCGCACTTGATCCTCTCGATTTCCCATAACTCACCTCTTCGAGGATTGACGACGTTTGCCGCTGGCTGGCTTTGGCGTCTTTGGCTTGCCCACACGTAAAAGGGTGGCCAAGCCCGCTGCACGGCCACGAGCGTGGCGTAAGCACCCCTCTCAACCTTTGCCCGCGTTGCGTACCCCTCGCCACTGTCCGCGAGGCACTTGCCGTTGGCTGCGATCAGAGACCAGCGCCATAAACCACGCTTGTCCTGTGTAAATTTGAGTTTGGGGATGCGTTTGGTCATGGGTTTTTATCCAGTGCTGCTTGGTAAGCCGCTGGGTCGAAAGTCAGCGAGACGCGCCGCCCGAAGTGCTCCTCAAGCGCCCTTCCGTAGCGGTAAAGCACTTGGTCCTTCGCAAATTCGCTGTCGAGCAAAAGGCTCAGTTCCGAGCCGTTTAGCCTGGCTTTGGCAAACCAAGCTCGCCACTCGCCATCACTCAGTTTTGAACGGAAGTCTGCCCATTTCTCGCTTTTTTGCTCCCAGCCTGGCGGAACCTCAAGCGCGACTGGCGGCGCGGTTTTCACGCGCCGCGACGCCGGTCGCGCGCTGCTATCGCAGGAAGTAAGTTCCGAAGGACTTACTTCCTGCGTAGCAGTAGGGTTAGGGTTTGCAGGTGCTTGTTGATCATTAAGCACGTGCTTGCGGCTTGCTTGCGGCTTGCTTGAAGCCTGCTTGTTGCGGTGCTTGGCTTGTGCTCCCTTCACCGCTCGATCGTACCGGATTTGCGCGCTGGCGATTTCTTTATCGACGCGTCGTTGGTGCCAACCGTCCTCTTCCATATCGAAAAATTTCATGACGACGGGTCCATCAACCTTCCACTCTGCGCCACCCTCCCGCGCGATGGTCCGCAGAACTTCATCATTCACTGGAAGTGGCTTGCCGGTGCCATAGCAGTGCATCAACAGCAGCAGGTACGCGCCGTGCTGGCGCGTGGTTAGGTGCATGGTGTCTCGGAGGTAATCTCCAGTGAACATCGTGAAGTAATTGTCTGGTCGGTCGCTCACGCTGCCACCCTCTCGTAAGAGGCTATGTGCAGCCGCAACATGGTGTCGACAACCGCCTCGGCGCAGCGCTTTTCTTGACGGTAGATGTCGCTACCCGTGAACCGCATTGTGGGGATGCCGAGCTTGGCCTGTATCTCAAAATCGCGCTGGCGGTCCCGTTCGCGCTGTGCGGCGCTTGTGTGGAACTCTGCCCCGTCGCACTCAACAATCAACCAAGTCACATCGCGGTTGACCACCATCAGCCGTGCGGCAACCAGGAAGTCGACGCGATATCGTAGCAAAGTTACTTGCGGCACGATCCGAACGGTGCCTATGAGCCTATCCAACCGTCTTTCGACGACCGGCTCAAGAATGTCGTTTCCCGTCAAACCGTTACCAAACTCAATTGCGCGGAGAACGCTGCCAAGCAACGAGCCGATTTGGTGGAAATCGTGTTGGCGCGTGATGCTGTCGGACGCCAGTCCAGGCCAGGACGCGAACGCCAAGGCAAAGCCCAGACGCTCCTCTATCGGGCTCTCGCAAAGCTTCAGAAATTCCATTAAACTTAGCCCCTCCCAGGGCAAAACTTGCGCCGGTAAGCTCCTCAGGGAGGATCGGAGCAAGGTAGCGAACCCTGTCCCGGCGAACTGACCTTACCACGCACACGCGCTGCGGGATTGTGGTTTCCGTGCTGTCCCCAAATTATTCAGCGGCGTCGTCGAACAGCTTGTGCTGCACCGGCTTTGGCGGCGCGTCCGCGAATAGCCTGGGCTGGCGGTAGGCTTCATCTATCCTCCGGCACGCTATGTTAAAATATTTCTCTTCAATCTCGATCCCGATGAATTTCCGTCCCAACTTCGCACAAGCTACGCCAGTAGTGCCGGAGCCCATGAATGGGTCGAGGATGGACTGGCCTTCGGTCGAGTGGTTTTCCACGAACCATTCGACAAGCGGGTGCGGCTTTTCGTTCGGATGCTCGCGGTCCCGAGGCGGCAAGAGCTTGTAGATATTGGGCACGGCGCGATCCTGGTCAGACCATAGCAGCTTGCCGCCAGAGCGGTGCGCGACCATGACCATCTCGTATTGGCGGCGGTAACGCCAACCAAGCCCTGGGTTAGACTTGTCCCAAATCACGGAGTGAAAGAATTCTAGGCCCGCGCGGTCCATGCGCTGAGCAAGCCACGCAAAGGTCGGGCGCGGGCCGCCGCCGCAGCAGCAGCAGCAGCAGCAGCAGTCAGCCTTTAGGGTGCGTGCGGCTTCGGAAAGGGCAGCGTCGACCACTTCGCGCATCGAGTCCGCGTCATCGTTCGCGATCGGCTGCCCTTCAATGCCGCGATGCTCATTCAGCCGCGCGTTGAAGTCGCCGTCATGGTTTGAGTGTCCATAGGGCGGGTCGGTCCAAACCATATCGACCGACTCGGCTTTGAGCGTCGGAAGTATCTCCCGGCAATCGCCAAGAATCAGCCGCGCATCTCCGATTATCTCCTCGCGCCACGTCATGGCTCCCATCCCTCAGGCGCACGCATCAAGAGTGCATATTCGTTGTGGTGACAAGGTTGATGTTGCGCGACGGACCACCCGAGCGCGATGCGTTGCTCGATTTCGTCGCCACGGCACCATTGGACGTAATACGCCTGGCCTGCCACCGCAGCCGTTTTGCCGTGCGGTAGTTCGTCCGCGCTATCTTGCGGTATTGGTTGCGGAGTTTTCTGAGCGTCACGCAATTTCAACCCCTTTGATCCCAACCAGAATGCTTGGCGGCAACACAACAGGATAAGGCGGCTTCCAAAGGTGCAGGCAGAACTGATGATTGTTGACGTACTCTGACTTAGGCGGATGAAATTGCAGCACAGCCTCGTCCTCGGTCCAAAACAAATCCTTGATGCGACACATCTCATCCCAAGTTGGACAGCGCGTCGCCGTCGACACACTCACGTGCTCCCACCCGCCCAAATCTTCGTAAACGCGCCCGTGCTCGTCCCGCCCATCGCTCGCAATCACACGCAGCTCCGTCTTCTCACCGCGCTCCGGGTGAAAGATGAACGCGCCAACAAATCCCCATGACGGATCGGTTGCGTTTGGTCCCGTGCGAACGCGACAACGCTCAAGCGCTGCTGGCACAATCTTACGCAATTCTCTCCTCCCACAGATCCAGCCAAGGCAATTCCAACACCTCGTCGTCATCAAGCGCACGCTGCTCGAGATCGTCGAACACGCGGCCGCTGTCCCATACGTAGCGATACGGAACACGACTCAATAGCAGCTTGTGACGCGCCCAGAACCACCGGTCGAGCTTGCGCTTTAGGCGGGCGAGACGGGCGCCGGTCATTGTGGTGGCGTGAATACGAATGTTGGCGGCAACACCTTAGCGGCGCTTACGGTCGAAGCTCTGTTCACCGCGCAATCGGTCTTGCTGCGCGTCTGCACGTGCAGCTTGCCGCTCACAAGCACCCTGATCCGGTCGATCAAATCAAGGTGCACGAATGTCTCCGTGAGAAAAACGCCTGGCGCCCATTCAGGCTCTGGGAAGTCTTCATCATCTTGCGTCGGTGTGTAGGCATATCCAAAGCCAAGGCGTTGCCATACTGTCGGGCGATAAGTGCTGCACTCGTTGATCGTGGTCATGCGCGACCCTCCGTTTTGATCCGCAGTTTGAAAGTGGTTATGAACTCATCAAGCTCGCTCGCGATAAGCGACATGCGATCAAGGTCCTTGTCGGTTGGCTCCGCTCCAGGCTCTAAGATCGTCATGATGCTTGAAAATAGGTGCTGAGCGCCGGCCATGAAAGCATTGCGCATCTCATCAATTTGGATTTGAGGCGCGTTAGGTGACACGGCCGCGATCCGCAGCCCAACCCACCCCGCTTCGATCAACTTGCCTCTGTCCACCAACTCGCGGGACAGTTTCTCAAGAAACTCATGCGTTACGTGTTCGCTCACGTCGCAGCCCTCACCTCAACCGTCATCCCCGGCCCCGCACCCCACTGCAGCTTGATCGAGCGCACAACCTTAGGCCCGTCGCCGTCTATGATGCCGAGATCAACGAGCATGTCGATCGGCGCTTTCGCCAAACCATCGAGATCAGCACGGCTCGCACCATCCTCAATCGTGATCGACAGCGCGACTGGGCCGCTGATCGACTTAGGCTTCTGTGCCGTAACTTCCCACGTGACGGCGTTGCGCCACGTGCGATAGCGGTCACTCTTCACGCGCCCCTTGCCGGCGACGTTGAAGAACAAGTTGTTCAGGGCGGGCGGGGTTGCGAGGTTAACGAGCTTGATCATGTCCGTTCGCCTTCACAAAGCAACGTGCCCGGTGCGTCTCGCACCAGCTTGAACCTGGCAACGTAGGTTGGCCACAAAACGCCCGGCCAGTGGTTCCGTAGATCCATTGACAAGCATCCTCACGCCCACTCGGCTCTGGGTCGCCATCTCTCACCGGCAACGCCAGCGGCACAGGCAGCGGTGCGACCGATTTGCCGAACTGATACGCAAGCCGACCAAGACGGCTCTCGACGGTTTTTATTGCGCCGCACTCGGTCAGATGCTTGCGCGCCGCTTGCTCTGACCGGCCGAACGATTTGCACACCTCGGCAAATGATCGGCCGGTTGAAAGTAGCAGCATGAAGTCTTCAACTTCTCCCGGCGCCCAGCGACGCCATGCTTTCGTGGTCATGTTCCATCCCTCAGATAAAGCCTTTGTCCTTTGCTAACCACTCAGGCATGACCATCACGCTAGACCGTTTGCGGGGATCATCTCCCGGGTGATGTTCGACCTGCGATTTAGGGACCCACCCCTCGCGCACGCCATCGCTGATGTGAAATGCTTTGTCGGTTTCACGAAGCACCTCGCATGCAATCTCAATCAATCGCGGCTCGCGGCTCATATTCCATCCCTTCTGCTTCCCCCGAGGTGGGGCGGCGGTCAATTTGCTCGTCTCCCACCGCCCCGTCACATGCGCCAATGGGGGGAAGACGCATGCGAACTGCTACGCTTCCTTGATTTGATCAATCACCCACGCGCGAACGCGTTCGAAGCGCTTTTCCGGCGTGTCGTTCCATCCGGCCTCATCGTTCTCGTATGCAATTTCCGCTGCGAGCTGGCGCGCGATGCCAAATTTGTGCGCGATCGTTTCTTGGTCCTGCGGATCAAGCGTACTCATATCGACCCCGCGACGCAGGCCAACGCTGCCAATCGCGCAGACACCGCCGCCGCTGTCGATGAGGTTGTCAGCGATCAACCGTTTTTCCGGCAACGCATCAAGCGCTTCCAGCATCTCACGCAAGAATGCCTGTCCGCGCTTACCGCGGATGGCGCTAGCCACTTGCCCCCGCCACATCGCGAGGTGCTCGCAGTCGTCGGAATATCCTGACCGGCTCATGGTGTCTCCTTCGATTTCGTCAGCAACAACGGCTGCTCCGCCGTGCGCCACAGCTTCGTCAACTCGTTCGCCAATTCTTCCGTGCGATCAAGTCCACCCTTGCCGAATAGCGGGTCAGATTTGGATTTCGCGAACACGGCATCGATCGCAGCCGCCGTGACGGGGCGCGCGTTGATTTTGAATAGCTTGTAAACGTCATTGGTAATTTCCTCCTCGCGCGACCACCGGCCCTCGCCTAACGAGGGATCGGCCTCAACGATTTGGAGACGGGTTAGGATCGTGGTGTAGGCGGCGGGCTTTTTGTTCCAGAGGCTCACGACTTCACCTCGGCGCGAGCGCGGCGCTCCTGTTCCATTTCCTCCGAAAAATAATACCGCGTGTAAGTTTCTGCCCACTCTTTGGTTGTCAGCCGCTTGCCGTTCCAAATGCGTTGGCTGGTTAGGGCGTCGACCACTATCGCCATCACCGTATCGTGGTCTAATTTCTTAGCTTCTTGCATGTAATTCCCCCTCGTTCAGCACCGCGAGAAGCTTCTTTGCCGCCTGCTGCTGTTCGCGGAACCCCTCGATGTCGGCGATTGCGAAATTCGACGCGCCGCGATAGGTGCCAAGCGTAATCGGCTCAAGAAACGCCCGCACATCTGCAAGGCAGTCGTCAAGGGCCTCTATTTGGTTCAATAGCCCTACCCTCTCGCACACTGTGAGCTGGCTCTTGCCGTAGTTGAGTGGTTCGGTCATGCCACAACTTCCTTTTCCATGCGCTTGAGCGCTAATTCTACAGGGCGCGACGGCTTGCGTTTTGCCTCGCCTTGCCGGTTTCGCCATGCGTATTTTGTAGACGCACCAAAAACCTTGTCTCCTGCGTAGTGACGTTTGCGAAGGTCTTCGGCCAGGTCACAGATGCGCTGCGCAAGCTTCCCGGTTCGCCGCGTCTCTTCCATGAGAACGTCCAGCAGTGAGTGCGGCCGGAACCACTCACCCCTTATGTGATGGTCCCTGCAAAGAAAGTGTGCGGCTAGCTCGTGGTACTGATTGCCCCGACCTTTCGCAGATATGTCAATCTGATACGGCAGCCAAACTTGAAGAAGCTCGCGCCGCAGGGCAGCGCAGCGCGTGTGCCCGATCTTTACGGGACCACCGCCTTCAATGGCGGCAAAATAAACAAACCCGTTCCGTATTGTCATTCTGCCGTCCCCTTCAGTCGCTCAGCCATCTGCTTCAAAAGCAACAGTGCCGGGCCGCTCGGTTTGCGTCGCCCCGCCTCCCACGACGAAACGAGCGTGAAGTGCACGCCTACCTCAGCCGCGAGTTGTGCCTGCGAAAGTCCTAATGCGAGCCGTAGCCGCTTTATCTGGGTTTTTGACATCATGCCGGGACGGTGACACAAAAACTTTTCCCTGTAAAGTGCATTTTCCTACTTGACGGGGTAAAGTTTAGCGCTTAGCTTTCCCCTCAGACGCACCGGGAATGGTCCCGGCGGAAATAGGGCAGAGGCTCAGATGTACGACCTGGACGACATTAAAGACCGGCTGGCGAAGCTCTCGGCGCGCTGCGAGCAAGACGGCAGCTACACCGATCAAGCTATCTGCAACCAGGCCCTCGGCCTTATTGAGAAGATGGAAGAGGCCCTGAGCGAGGCCATCAACTATGCCGACCACGGACTGAATGTCGGAAGCGTTGAATTTCAGGCGCACCGCAAGACAATGCGGGCGGAGGCGCTCAAAGCCCTCAATTGGGGCCACGAGACAAACGAAAGGGGCGAGCGGTCTTAGATCGCCCACATCACCGACTTACCCTCGGGCGCTTTAGATAGCGCCCTTTGGGCTGCCAACTCAGGCCAAGGAGGATGAAAATGGACGAAGCTACAACGAAGCGCTACACCGAAGCCCTGCGCGACACGAAGAAGGCCGCACGGGCGATCACTGCGGCCATCGAGGCCGACAACACCGAGACGCCCGAGGCCGTTGCCCGGCGCGTGTACCACGCCAAGGACGCAATCGCACAGCTTGAATTTGCGCTGACTGCGCTTCTAGCAACACAGAAGTAACCGGCACACGAGCGCTTTGCGGCGCTCGTGTTTTTGTGAGGGATGGATGAAGGTCGAATTCACATGCGCCCAATGCGGCACGGTTGGTCAGCAAGAGGCTGGCGCAGTGAACCGCGCGCACCGCCGAGGCATGCGCCTATTCTGCAGTAGACGGTGCAATGGATTAGCGAGACGTGTGAATAAATCGAACGAACAGAAAAAAGAGGAAAAGCGCATCTACGACGCGGCCTACCGGGTGAAGAACTTTGCCGTGCTGAAGGTCAAGAAGGCAGCCTGGTATCAAGCAACAGCAGACCGCGAGAAAGAGCGCGCGCACCGCAAGGCAAACATGGCGCGACACGTCGAGTATTGCCGTCAGCCAGAATACCGAGCGAAAAAAATTGATTACGACCGCCGCCGCCGCGCATCAGCTTTCGGCGAATACGCGGAATGCCATTTGCTGCTGCTAGACCTGAGCAAAGAGTGTCTATCTCGGATGTCGCGGTACGAAATCGCGCTAGCAAACGGGACATTATCGAAGTCACGACAGAGGAGAAGAGAGTATGAAAAACTTATCAGCGGTCGCCCTTAAGCAAGCGCTTTGGGAAACCCTCAACAACATCAAAGACGACAAGATACAAGCTTCACAAGGCGACGCCATCGCATCGCAGGCCCGCGAGATTTTGCGCACTGTCAAGGTGCAGCTTCAGGTTTGCACGCACACGAAACGCAGCGTGCCGGTCGAGGTGATTGAATTTGCCGAGAAAGCGCTGTGATCGGCTTCGCACTCGAACTCGCTTACGCCCTTGAGGCCAAGGCAAAGAGCCTCAACCAAGAGGCGAACCTCGATTATTCGATGGCGCTCTCTGGCGACGACGTGAGCGGCGTGAGCGAGGATCAGGCGTGGGAAGAATGCAGGCGGACCGGCAAATGGTGCGATGAGTGGGCCGATGCGGTCAGCGAACTTGAGGATGCTTGGTTCGTCGCAAATGGGAGATATGAGGGATGACGCCGGAAAAGCTGAAGGAAATTCTGGAAGAACATCGTAAGTGGCGATTAGGTGAAGGCGGCTCCAGGGCCAATCTCGCCGGGGCCAATCTCGACGGGGCCTATCTCGACAGGGCCAAGGCGGTGGAAACTCTGCGCATCCTTGATTTCATCGACGCGGCATTTGCAGCCTACGCGGAAGCGGAGAAGGCGGCATGACGCTGGATCAGCACCTCTCCCGAGCCGCCACAAGCGACCGGTCAGAGGCTCACGCACGCCGCGTCTATCGCGTGCAACATGCGTTGTTTCTGTACCGGGACACACCGACAATGACGCCAGCATTTGCGGTTGAATTGCTCAAGAGCATTGGGCTTGCAGAGGTGACGGCGCGGAACATGGTAGAGGGGGTGAGGAAGTGAGCAGGCGACCGCTGAAGGCGTGGGAGATCGTAGCCGTGCTGCTGAGGCAGTTGCGGGTGCAACCTATTGACCCAGATACCGGCAATGATTGTGGCTCATGGGGATGCTTTGGTCAGCGCGAAGACGTTCGCCCTATCGTTATTTGCCCGCGCACTCGTGCCGAAATCACGCCTGAAAACGTCAAGCGCATCCAAATCGAGCACTGGCCAATCGCCCACAAAGACGGCGGAGAGACAAGCGTCGACAACTGCATCATTTCCCTCGCGGAGGGTCACGCCGTTCACACTAAGCGCGAGCGCAAGCAATCTGCGAAAGAGCGTCGGCTTCGTGTTGCGCGGCTGGCGAAGGCGGAGGTGGAGAAGAAGCTAAGCAAGCCGAAGTGGCGGCTGAAAAAGAAGCTCGACGGGTCTGTCGTCAAGGTGCGAACACGATGACAGACCGCGACGCAATCCTATCGCTCGAACGCGAAAAGCGCGCCGCCGAGGCGCTGCGCGACACGCTGTCCAAGCTGCCGGGCATGGACGAAGAAACCGCCCGCGACACGATCGAGGGCGAGACCGACCTGCACGGGGCAATTGCTGGCGTCGTGGATCTGTTGACAGAAGCGGAGACGATGAGCGCAGGGCTTGCCGTCACGATTGAGAAATTCGAGGCGCGTAAGGCGCGCTACGACGCGCGGATAGGTTTCCTGCGGTCTGCTATTGAGCAGGCGATGGTCATAGGCGAAATCACGAAGCCGCTTGAACTTCCTACGTGCACGCTGAGCCTTGGCCGCCGCGCGCCTGGCCTGGTCATCACCGACGAAGCGTCGATACCGGCTGAGTTCTGGAAGCCGCAAGACCCGGCGCTCGACAAGGCCGCGATCAAGGCCGCGCTGAAAGACAAGAAGACCGTTCCCGGCGCCGTGCTGTCCAATGGAAGCGTCAGCCTGACTGTGAGGCGCGCATGAGGGGCGTTTCAGTTGGCGACGTTGCTGAGCGGCTGCGGGCCAAGACAGTGCCAGACAAGAAAAGTAGCTGCTGGATTTGGGTCGGTCACGTCAAGAAAAATGGCTACGGGGCGATGTCCGTCAAGGACAATGGCGCATGGAAGACGAAGGTCGCGCATCGGCTTTGGTTTGAGGTTGCGGTTGGGCCGATACCGGCTGGCCTTGATCTTGACCACAAGTGCCGCAACAGACGGTGCGTGAACCCAGGCCATCTTGAGCCGGTGACGCGAAGCGAAAACCTTCGGCGCAGCCCGTTGATGAGCCTCAACCATCACAGCAGGGCCAAGCAACATTGCCCGGCAGGACACCCATACTCAGGAAAGAACATCAGAGGGCAGCGCATTTGCCATCTCTGCCAAGCAGAAACACAGCGCCGACACAGAAACAGAAAGGGACGCAAATGAGCAACGCCGTAGCACTTCGGCCAGAATACACCGGGAAGCAGTTGGACCTGATCCGGCGCACAGTTGCCGCCGACTGCACAGACGATGAATTCAACCTGTTCTTTGAGGCTGCTCGCCGCGTCGGTTTGGACCCGTTCCGTAAGCAAATCTACGCGGTCGTTTATTCCAAGGACGATCCCAAGAAACGCAAAATGTCGATCATCACTGGCATCGACGGGTTTCGCGCTGTTGCCGAACGCTCAGGCAAGTACCGTCCGAGCGAAGGCGAACCGGAAATCGTTTACGACGACCGCGCCAAAGACCTTGAGACAAACCCGCTCGGGATCGAGCGCGCCGTGGTGACTGTCTTCAAGTACGGACCTGACGGCCAATGGCATCCGCTCAAAGGTACCGCCTATTGGTCGGAGTTCGCACCGCTCAAGGAAATCTGGAGCAATGGGAAGCCTACCGGCGAGTTTCAACTGCCGTTCGGCAACTGGCGGAAGATGCCCCGGGTTATGATTTGCAAAACAGCTGAGGCCCAAGCCCTTCGCAAGGGCTGGCCCGAAGACCTGGCTGGCGTCTATGCCGCCGAAGAAATGGACCGCGCAACGATCGACGCGACGGCGAGCGAGCTTGCCGAACAGCACGCGGTTGAAGATCGACTAAAGCTGATCGCCGGCAAAGATAGCCTGATGTGTATTTGGGGGCCGGGATCACCGCTTGAAGCCGTGCCAATCGGCTCATTTGCCGACCGCTGCGTTGAATTTCTGCACGACGCGAAAGACGCCGCGACAATCAAGGCATGGTCGGAAACCAATCGCGCCACGCTTCAAGAGTTTTGGGCGCGTGCGAAAACCGATGCGCTCGCGGTCAAGAGATACATCGAGAAGCGCACAAGCGAATTGAGCGGCGGGGCCGCGCAATGACCGGTCCAATTTACAAAGGGGAAGCGATCTTGCTCAACTGGAATGAGAACAAATCCGGCCGCAAGATCGTGCTGCAGTTGGAGAAGGACGGCCCCGGCTCGCATCCGTTTGACGGATTGGACGGCGAGCGGTTTGCGGTGGTCATCGTTGGGCCGCTTGCGAGTGATGAACATACGAATTTGGGAGCACGGAAGGAAGTGGACACTCGGGCCAACCCATCGGGTGATGAGCTGACAACGCCAGCGCCTTCATCAAAGGCCCATTCCGTATCAGGGTGTGCGGGTTCGATCCCTGCCGAAGTGTCGGGTGCTGGAAACGGCACTCCTCCCAAACCACACAAGCCCACCAAATGGGCAGACATGAAGCCTGCAGCACGGGCGGCGCTGCTTTGTAAGGACCCGGAGTTTTGGGGATACCTTGACGCCATGGCTATGGACGGAAGGCTTGCGTTCTTGGACGAGCCGAGCGCAACAGCTGAACTCAAAACCCGTTGCGGTGTAGAAAGCCGTGCTGAGATTGTCGAGGGATCGCGCGCCGCTGCGGAACTGTCACGGATTATCGGCAACTTCAATGCGTACAAACAGGCAAAGGGATTGGGCCAGATATGAGCATCCACAAAGACGACATCCGCTTTCTTCTCTTCCTCGCCGCGATCGGCGTAACCTACGCCTGCGCATCGATCGCCTGGCACATCGGCGTTGAGCATGGGCGGCAGATGCGCGTCAAATGGCGGCCGGCGCCGGCGATAGCGGAAATAGCGGCGTATGGATTCCGGGGCGGGTTTGACTGAACCACGAAAGGACCAACCAATGAAGCGCATGATCATCGCAGTTCTGTTCGCCGCCAGCGCGTGGCTGGCCGACGCCTGCACCGTCGTGACCCCGGCCGATGCGTACCGGCTCGGATCGATCGTGAGCGCGCCAAACACGACATTTTGCTTGCAGCCCGGCACCTATCGGCTGCGGTCGACTGCAACGATCGGCGACGGCAGCACCGTCTATTGCGCGACACGTCGCCAGTGCATCATCGATGGTCGGGGAACTGTCGCGATCGGCCTTGCAACCGCCTATGGCGCGACCGCTCCAAACACCGTTCGTGGGTTTGTAGTGAAACGGTTCACGGCGTCATGCGTCCGGACCCGCCCTCTTGGCGTGGTCGACGATAACGAGTTGACCGCATGCGAAACCGGCGTTGAGGCAAATGGCAAGGTCGTTGGGAACTGGATACACCACAACAAACGATACGGGGTTTCAGGCGGCCCCGCCATCGACATCCTGATCGAGAATAACGAGATCAGCTTTAACAACACTTCCCGGTTTGACCCAGAGTGGGACGCGGGCGGATCAAAGATCGTCGGAACAAGAGACCCTGCAGGCGCGTTCGTGACCTGGCGCAACAACCGCGTTCACGACAACTACGGTCGCGGGATCTGGAACGACGGGAACGTCAAGTCGCTCATCGAGAGCAACACGGTTTGGAACAACACGTCGTCCGGCATCGATCACGAAATCGGATGGGATGCAGTGATCAGGTGGAACACCATCTACGGCAACGCGTCGTCGGTGAAGGGGTTGGACAAATCGTGCTGGGAAATCGCGCAGGTCGCGTTCAACAACTCGCAGAACGTGGAGCTATACGGGAACTTGATCATCGCCGATGGGACGAACGCGATTTGCCTTCAGAACGTCGCGCGCTCTGAAGTCGCCCCATTTCCGACCAGCCTGGCGAACTTCCTCATTCGGAATAACGACATTCGGCTGAGCGGCGCGGCGCATGTTGGGTACGTTGGTGACATCGTGCCGCCGAATATCAGGTTCACGAACAACACTTACACGCTGGCTGAGCCGTCACGAGCCTACTGGCAGTCGCCAACTGGCAGCTACAAGACCTTCACGCAGTGGCAGGCAGCGGGCCAGGACATTGGGAGCACGGTGCAATGACCGACGCAGAACTGCTTGCAGAGATCGAGCGGCTGGACGCTCTGATCGGTGATGCAACTTCAGACGTTGAGGCCCTCAGCATGGATGGCGTCAAGGCTAAGGTCGCGCTTAGTAAGCTTTCATTTTCAAACCGCCGCCGGCTCCTCTCAGCCCTTCGCGGCGTGGAGGCGGCGCGGGAGCGACCTCATGCTGTTTTGGCATGGGCTGCCGAGATGTTCGGCCCTGTAGCGATGGACGCGGATGAGCGGACATTTCGTTTCTTGGAAGAGGCCATAGAGTTGGCGCAGGCTCGCGGCATTCAGTTGGCTGACATTCACGCGATCGCAGGCCGCACCTATTCCAGGCCTTCCGGCGCTGTGCCGCGCGAGATAGGCCAATGCCAGCTGACCTTGGAAGCGCTTGCAGCGCAAGCAGGCTGCGATGCGCACCACGAAGCGAAATATGAATTCGACCGCGTTCGCGAGATACCGCGCGAAGAGTGGGCGCGACGGCACGCGGTCAAGGCGGCGCTTGGAATCACGAAGGACGCCGCCCTATCTGAGAAGGTGACGCCGTGAGCGATGACGTTCGCATTGTCGACTGCGAATGCTGTGACGGTTCAGGGTGGCTGGAAATGACGCCGCTACCATGGCCCTACGACAAGGTAAGCCATCACGCCCAGTGCAATTGGTGCGGCGGATCAGGCAAGAACACCGTCTTTCTCAAGCCGGTCACGCTGGAGGATTTGGACAATGATACTTGACTTGAACGGCCCGGTGGAAATTTTTGCAGCGATGATCGTGCTGCACTGTCTGTGCGATTACGCTTGGCAAGGTGATTTTCTCGCCGGGGCCAAGAATTGGACGACGCCGGTCGGCGCGAAGATTTGGCCGGAGGCTCTAGCCTCGCATGCCATCATTCAAGGCGGTGCCGTTTGGCTCGTGACCGGAAGCCTTGTCATCGGGTGTTGTGAGGCGGGTTTTCATGCCGCGATTGATGCGGCCAAAATCAGCAATCGGATCAGTTACCGCTCCGACCAACTGCTCCATGTCGCCTGCAAACTGCTGTGGGTGACCGTCATTGTTTTGGTGTCCCCATGACCACCCCCACCACACCAGCGCCGATGACGGCGAAACTTCGCGCTCGGCTTATCGAAGGTGCAACGCGAACGGCGACCGGATGCCTAGAGTGGCGCGCCCTTTCGCACGACCGATATGGCTATGGACGACTGAAGATCGGTCGCAAACTGATCTCCACGCATCGGCTGGCCTATCTCCATTTTGTTGGAGAAATAGGCCCCGGGTTGCACGTTCTGCACCGCTGCGACAACAGATGTTGCATTGAGCCATCACACCTATTCCTTGGGACTAACACTGAGAACACGCGCGACAGAAACAACAAGGCGCGGCAAGCGCGCGGAGAGGCAAACGGGCGTTCCAAGCTAACTGCGGACGATGTGCGTGCGATCAGAGAGAGCGGACAACTGCACAGGGTTATCGCGAAGCGCTACGGCGTTTCCGAAAACGCCATTCATTGCATCAAAACAGGAAAGAGTTGGCGGCATGTCTGACCAGGACACCATTGCAGCCCTCACAGCCCGCATTGCGGAGTTGGAGCGTCGCGAGCAAGAGCTTGCTGAGATGGTGACAAAGGCTGACGAAAGTCGTGTCGCGCAGATACGATTGCGTGAGGCTGTCGAGGCCGAACTCGCCGCCGCTCACGCCCCAGCTAGACTGCATTTTGACGCAGACTGGCTAAAGCAGAAGATTGCTCAAGACCCAAACTGTGAGATGGGTGCTGGCGACCCCACGCAGGTAGCCAATCGCTTGTTAGAGCGAGAGGTGCTTGCTCTCATGGCTGACCTGGCCGCCTTCCGCAAGCCGCCAGAGGATGGGGAGGTGGCAGCGGCAATAACAGCGCTGAACAATATGGCTTTTCGCGTTGGAAGTTGGGGTTCTGTTGTTGCTGGCGTCGCCGACCTACTCATCCGACAAGCCGCAGCGCTGAAGGAGGCGGAGCGGGAGCGAGATGCGCTGAAAGCGGAAGTGCTGAAACTTCGCCCCGGCGCGATCATGTTCGAGGAACTCGCGCCGGTCCTCGCGAAGATG
>CAZAWU010000003.1:58860-60782 GCA_964488915.1 uncultured Burkholderiales bacterium | reverse complement strand
CACCTTGCGCCTCCCGCTCGCTTCATTGCACCGCTTACTGCATCGTATACAAAGCCTTTGGACTCGAGATACTGGATCTCTCTGCCAAAAAACGTAAGACTTCCGTCTGATCTGAAAATGTACCTGTCGTCTGGCCTGGTGGCAAGCGCTATCTGGTCCCCGCGCTTGATTGCTGCATCTAGGAACGGCTTGTTGACTTCATTCCAGAAACGCTCCGAACCCAACTTGGCCGCGATTTCATCCGGGACGTTTAAGATATTGAACGATCCCGGCGCAACGGGCCCACTGATCACCATAGATTGCTGGTAGTCGACGCTCTGCATGATTCTTTCGGTATCGGCGCGAAAGCTGCCTAAGACTGTGGTAGTTCTGTCAGGGTCCGCTCGAATGACGATACCGCTTGACGTCTGAATTTCGCGCGAAAAGTCCATCGGGCTGCCTTCTCTGTAGAAATTGTTGGCTACCCTGGTCTTCTCGACGGCGGCACGCCTTAATGCTTCGTTATCAAGTTCATCCAGTATCTTTCGCGCACCACCTAACGCCCTCTCCACGATTTGCTCAGTGACTTTCCCTGCACCGACAGCGGCGCCGCCAACGGTAACCGCACGCCCCGCCAGCAGCATAGCCTGCACTCCAGAAACCTCCTGTCCATACAGCGCATTTAGCTGTTTGCGCGACTCTGAGTTGAAAACCGTATTGGCGCTTTCGCCAAGCGACGTTCCGGTATCGTTAAACCAGTCTCTGATAGTGTCGAGCGGATGCGTAACGAGTTGCTTGCCACTTTGATAGACACTCCCTGCAACGCCTTTGGTCACGGCCCAGGGGTTGTCCTTGATGGCTTGCCACACCTCACCCCCCATCTCTTTCATTTCCTGCGTTACGCCGGACACTGGGGTGCGCGCGACGCCAGAGTGCAGATTACGTTGGTAGAAATCCAAGGCAGGAAGAGCATCCGGAGCCAATACCTCCGGACGGTACAGGTCCGAGCCCTCGGCGGTGAAGAACTTTTGATCTTTGCCCGCATCATTTTCGAAGGTCACGTTTGCGCTACTCAAGAACGTGCGTGCTTCCTGATCGTTTGTATTCGCAAGTGTTCCGCGCCAGAGCAAATCGATGTCTTTCGTAGCTTGCCGCGCCAAACGACTTTCCGCTTCAGCCACACTGATGCAGTTAGCCGGCGATAGCTGGCATTGCTGTTGCGCGAATAGCTTAGCGTTGGCCTTGATCCACTCGATTTCTTTCGGATGCAATTGACGATTGTTCTGAATCTCATTGCGCGCCGCATCCATGGCGGTGAGTGCGTCATGGCCTGTCGTGCTGGCTAGCGCCGCACCGGCGAGCATTACCCCGACCGTGCTAACAACGGTCGAAGCCGTCGTCGCCTTGGCTTGGCGCGTGGTTGGATCGATCTGATAATCGACCGCGAGAAAGTTGCTGGCGATCGCGCTAGCCGCCGCCCCGATCGCTCCTGCGGAGCAGTCTTTGCCCTGCGCCGTAGCACTGACACAACCTAGCACCGCATGACTTACCGCATGCGCCACGCTCGTCCCGAACGTAGCCTCGTTTGCAGTGATGTTGAAAGTGTCACCGATTAGCTTTGCCCCATCGGCGCTGGCTGCAGCGACAAAGTTGTTGACAAATGCGTTCTCGAAGCTCCCGCCGTTAATCGCAGTGGAGATCCCACTGCGTATCGCGGCCTGTCCTATCCAACCGGCAGCATGCATACCCCAGTCGGCGACATTGCCCGCGTTGTCCAAGCCCCAGCTATTGGCGCCCGTGCTGCCGAGCACACCGGCAGTGGCAGCCCCCGTCAGTCCCGCTTTGAGGACGTTCGCCAGACTCAAATCACCGCTAATCGCCCCGGCGACCACACTGCTGGCCATCGAAGAGACCGCGGCGTCGGCCATCGTTGCGCCCAAGCC
>CAZAWU010000003.1:39238-58760 GCA_964488915.1 uncultured Burkholderiales bacterium | reverse complement strand
ATCGAGAGATTCTCGGCGACGATGAAGCCGGTGTTGGTGAGGGTGCCGCCGGTGGAGAGGGAAACGTCTTGGCCTTGGATGAGGCCGCCGGCTAAGTTCTGGATGCTTTCACTGTAGAGCTTGGGCAGATAGACGGTAGGAACGAGTGCGGCGACTTCTTCTTCGCCGTTTTCACCTTTGTGCTTGATCTTCTGCTCGACGTACCAGAGTAGCGGCCGGTCGAGGGCGTTTTGCTGCGCTTCGGTCAGTGCCGCGCCGAGCTTCAGCTCATTCGCCTGAGCGAAAGCAGCAGCGTTTTGATACAGCAGAGCTTGCTGCTGGGTGTCGATGGATACGTTGTTTCGATCGTCGAAGGCCAAGCCGTTGACGAAGTAGGCGCGGCCGGTTTCTCGCAACGCGGCTTGGCGCAGCAATTGTTGTTCGACGTACGGGTCGGCGAAGAACAGCAAGTCCTTGTCCGTCACTAGGCTCTGCGGCAGCAGCGAAAGTAGGTAGTCAGGCCCGAGGGGCGTGAGCACAGCGCTAGCGGCATTGCTATTCACGTAGCGCAGATTCAGTGTGTGTGCACTGCGGGCCTCCAAAGCGGCATTGACGCCCGCAGCGGGTGAGGCAGCGGCGTAGGCCGCGGCGGTGGTGCTTTGGCGCTCTTGTGCGATTGCCGCGCCGAGCATTTCTTTAGTGAGTTCGGTATTCGCTAGATTGGCGAGCGAGTCTGGCACGTGCAACGCTTGGTCGTGCGGGCGAGGCTCGTCGAGATCTATCGCAAGCGACGGGACGCTGACACTGTTGGATGTTGAGGTCTCCGGCGCTTTCGGTGCAACAACGTTGATGCTCACCGCGGTGGCCGCCGCGAGGTGGCCTTGAGCGTTGCTTATGCCTGCGCCCAAGCTCACATCGCCCAGGCTGATGATGCGGTTGGGATTGGTCGGCAGCGGCGTCTGCGTGTGGTAATCGGTCAGGCCGTTGGTGATGGCGGAACCAGCCAAGGCGACGTGCTGCCCCAGAACGTTACCCGTGTTCTGGAGTATGCCCCCAGCAATAACGTTCATATTGACACCTGCCTGGATCGTGCTGGGGGTATTCTCCGGGGTACCGGTTGCATGGATTTCTCTTTTGCGATCCGCCCAATCCCATTCGCGGCCATCCGATTCGTAATGCGACAACACGTATTTGACAGCGCGCTGGCGCGCTTCGTTGTCGACGGCGCCGCTAGCGTTTACCGTTAGGTCACGCCCGGCATTAATGAGCGAACCTTCGTTATCCAACGCGCCGGTAATCGCGACCACGTCGCGGCCAGCGCTGATCACGCCCGCCGGCGCGGTTTCCACTTGCTTGATGACTTCGAAGAAATCTTCTTCATCGTGTTTGGCGCGCCGCCCCTCGAACCAAAGCTGCCAGTTCACCAACCAAGCCGTATCGGCGCGCGTGTTGTCGATGGCCGAAGCGCTCAGGGCGACGTCCCCATCGCGCGACTCGACCGTGCCAGAAGCGTTGGTAAATACAGAAGCTGCGTTGACGGTGACATGGCCCTGCGCCAGCAGTTGTGCATTGTTATTGGTGACTGTTTCCGCACTGACGCTTAGTTTGCCGCCTGCGGCAACAATCGCCGGGGTTTGTGTGCTGCTGATTTGCTGGTCGAAGTAGACAACCGACTTACCGCGGAATGGGTCGCGCGAAACCACGTTGCCGATCTCGTCCAACACGGGAACAATCAGCGGCGCGGTATCACTGCCCCGGCGCGTGACAACCGTGTCGATGACATGGTTGGATTCGCCCAAGTTGGCAAACGTACCCGACGATCGAATAGTGAGGTCGCCCGCGGCGAGGATAAAGCCCTCATTGGTCAAATTTGCGAAGTCCAAGTTGATGGTAACACCCGAGCGAATCGAACCAAGAACGCCCGATTCGGAAACCGACGTCGTCGTGACCGGCTCATCAACAGCGTATACACGCGGATAGCCAAAGGTCGACTCGGTTCGATTGAGATCAGCGACGAAGCGGGCCAGTTGAGTCTGATTGGGGCCCTCTTCAACCGACTGCGCGAGCGCCGCAGAGCTGCCGTTGAGCAGACTTGCGGCACGCAGATCTACCGCTTGCCCAGCTTCGAGCACGCCCCCGCGATTGCTTATTTCTCCATCCGCGGAGATTCCGAGCACCGCGCCAGCAGTGATGCGTCCCGCGTTGCCGTGGGTCTGGGTCGTGCGCGTCGTCTCGTACTGCGGCAGGGCGATCTGCTCGATGGTCGGCTGCCTCTGACCCAAGCGCGCGTAGCTACGCGTTACGGTCCCGTCTTGGTAGTCAGGGTAGAGGTCGCCAATCGTCAGCGTCGGCTGCACCGTGGTCGTACAGCGATCGACGACGTGCGAATCGCAGGTTTGGTAGCTCGTCTGCTCTGCCACCACGATCGGCGCAAGTTTCGTTGCATCGAAATTAGCTGTGTGTTCCACCACCGTGACCGGCGCTTCGCGGTCGTTATTGACCGAAGCCGCTCTGATGGCGACGTCTCTAGTGGCTTCTATGGCGCCACCTACATTGCCTACCGCGCCTGAAACATTGATACTCACGTCACGGTCTGCATGCACACTGCCTTTGCCATTGTCGAACGCACTGCCGCCGACGATGACATCGCGCCCCGCTTCCACCGTGCCGCGATTGATGACGTTCCCGCTCAGCTCAACATTGACGTCAGCCTTGAGCAGATTGGTGTTGGTCACGCTCGCACCGCTCAGCGCGATGCTGCCGCCGGTTTTGATCTCACCAGCGTTGTTGATATGGCCGGTAGTGCTGATGCGGAAATCACCCGCCATTTCGATGAGACCGGCGTTGCTGAAATCGCCGAAACTGGTCAGCGACAACCCCTTGGACTGCGGCATCCACGCGCCCGAATTATTGATCGCAGCCGCTTCAACCGAGAGTACGTTGCCCGCCTCGATGGCGCCGGCGCTCGCCGCGGATAGGTCAAACGCGCCTGCGGCTCGCAGGGTAAGGTCGTGGCCCGCGGCAATGCGTCCACCTGCATTGTTGAGCGTGTCGCTGAAGTTGAACAGCAGATCGCCGTTGGCGGCGAACAAACCGCCGGCGTTATCGCTGAGCGTTGTGCTGGTGATTTCCAAGCGATTGCCAGCGAGCACCTGAGCGCCAGCGTTATCGATCTGCGCCACGTCTAACGTCGTATCGCGACCGTACAGCGTGCTGCGGTTGATCAGGCTGTTCGCCGTCACGTCGTTGGTGCCCATCGCAGACAAAGTCGCATTGTTGATGAGAGTCCCGACGCGAATCGTAAGGTCGCCGCCGGCGCTGACCGGAGCGGCGTTGGCGAGAGTGCCCGCCGCACTGAGTTGCGCGTTGCCCTTGGCGAGGATCTCGCCCTGCAACTGCAAGTTGCCGCGCGCGTCGACGTTGACGCTACCGTTGGTTGAAGCAGCTGACAAGAAAGTGTCGCCGCCCGTCGCATTGATTGCGTTCTCCGCGCTGAGCTTGCCTGACGCGCTCAACATGCGTCCCGCGCTCGCATTGATCACATCGCGTGACTCGATCGCGGCGGCGCTGACCAAGTCGCGCCCTGCGTTGAGATCGACGCGGCCCGCCGCCGAGATGGCGCCATTCAACTTGGCGTCGGTGCCCGCCCCCGCAGTAAGCGAACCTGCAGCGACGCTGACCGGCCCGTTAACCCGAAGCGCGCCATCGCGAGCGTTCAGCACGATGCTGCCGAGCGCATTGATTTCCGCGTTGGCCGTTGCGTCGTTCTGCGCGCCGACATTGATTCTGCCACCCGCCAGCAGCGCGCCATCGACGGTCACATTGCTCGCATGCGAGATCACGTTTGCATCGCCGATAGCGCTCACACCGTTCACTCGCAAACTCTGTTGCGCCTCCAGCGTTGCATTGCCGCCGGAGGAGAGATCTCCACCGATGTCGATCGCGCCTTGGGCAGCCACATGTACATCGCCGCGCGCGGTAACGGCACCGGCGCCGCGCACGTCAGTGACGGCATGCAGGGCGATATTGCCGTTGGATTCGATAGGGGCGTCGCTGACGATTCCTGCGATGTTCGTGGTAAGTGTCAGGTCACGCAACGCTTTGATACCACCGCTTGCGTGCAAGGCGCCGGCCGTTGCGGTTAACGCACCGCGAGCAGACGTCGCGCCGCCAAGGGTAGCCAGCGCGCCAGCATGCAGATCGATGTTACCGCCCGCTTCGAGTGCGCCGCCGGTAGTCAGTGCGCTGCCCGCGCTAAAGTTGGCGTCGTTAGCGATGCTGATGCTGCCGCCAGTCGCGAGCGCACCATCTTGCGCGCGCAACGCAGCGTTGCCCGCCACCTGTACTGCCCCGCTTACGTTTGCGTGACGTTGCGCAATCACGTCGAGGTTGCCACCCGCCGCGAGCGGGCCACTGAAGATCACATCGCGCCCAGCGCTGGCACTGAGATGACCAAACGCCAATGCCACGCCGCCGTTCATCAGATCGCCGCCGGCTTGCTGCAACAAGTCGCCGCCGACAATCACGTTACCGGCGCTGGTTAAATTGCCCTCGGCGCGTAGGTGTGCGTTGGATACTACGCCTAGATTACCGCCAAGGATAAGATCGCCAGAAGACCAAGCCGATAAGGTCGCGGCAGTAATATCGCCACGCAGGTTTGCGTCAGACCGAGTAGCGCGCAATGTCGCAGCACCACCAACTTCGGTTTGGCCGGCAAGGATTAGGCTCTGGCCGGCAAGACTTGCGTCGCCGCCAACGCGGAAGTCCCCGCCGGTTGACAGCGCACCACCCGCGCTAACGCTGCTGTGTCCAATGACCGTAACGCTGCCGTTCAGTGCCGCATCGGCACCCGTGGTCACGTTGCTGTTGCGGCCAACGATGAAGTCTCCGCTATTGACCAACGCGCCTTCACGCGCCGCGATGCGTGCATCACCCGCTACCGTGACGTCGCGCCGCAACGTGACGTCGGTCTTGGCGCTGAGTTCGAGGTTGCCGAGCACACCCAGCGTGCCGTCAAAGGTCGCTGCCGCGCCGCTATCGACCCGGGCATTGCCGCCGATGATCACATTCCCATCGCTTGCGAAGCTGCCGCCGGCGTCGACGGCCAGCTCGCCCGCCACTTGCACTTCGCCGCCAAGCGCAACATCGCGCCCGGCGTCGATGCGCGCACTCTCGTTGGCTTGCATCGCGCCGCCGATACGAACGTCGCGTCCGGCGCCCAGGCTCACCGCACCGCCGGTGTGCGTTTGACCAGTCAACGCTGCGTCGCCCTGCGCAGCGCGCACATGCAAGGCGCCCAGCGCTGTCGTATCGCCGGCAAGCAGTGCGCTGCCCTGCGCGTCAACGCTCAACTGACCGTTGGTCGCCATGCTGCCTACGCTCGCAACGCTGCCGTTGTTTGAGGTGATGTCGATGCCGGCAAGCGCAATAATGTCGCCGTTGCCGGTAACGTCGCCCGCGGCGTTGATCGTGAATCTTTGCTGCGTGGCGAGGTTCCCGAACACGACCGCTGCGGCGGCATTCAAATCAATCGCACCGTCCACGACCGTGTCGCCGGTCGCGTGAATGCTGCTGGCGTTCGCGCTGTAGTTGCCGCCGACGCTGACTTTCCCAACTTGAGTTAGATTGCCGCCGACGTCGAGCTGCGCACTCTGCGTCGCGATCAACGAGCCGGAAAGTGCCGCATCGCGTGCGGCCCGTACATTCAGTTGCTGTCCCGCTTCAAGGCTGCCTGCTACGCTGAGCACACCGCTCGTTGCGAGCGCGCTGTTTCGCGCAGCGACTACCTGGCCGCCGACGTTCAAATCGTCGCGTGCGTTAAGGCTCACATCCTGCTTCGCGTACGCATTGCCGACGCGAATCTGACCGCTGCTGTCGATCGTCAAATTCCCGGTCGTCGCGGCAAGCGCGCCGTCGGTCTTTACCCCAAGTCCCTCGGTGGTGGCGATGATCTTGATCTGCCCCGCAGTCATCGCGCCAAGCGCACTGGCGTCGATGGCGTAACCGTTCTGCACACTGATTTGGTTTGAGCTTGCCGCCTTGATCGCTTCCGCGCCATTCGCCGCGGCATTGGCAGAGATGACGTAGTTGCCCTCTGCGTCTTCGGCAACGCGGTTGCGTCCCGCGATGAGGTTGATCTGGCTGGTTGCGCCACCACTGAGGTTCGCGCGCAGTGCCGCTTCGATCGCCATGGTTTGCGCGATGATGTCCGTACGGCCGGTGGTGCTTTCGATGCCGATGCCGCCGACTGCGACGTGACCGGAGCCGACGTCGAACGCCAGCGCGGTGGCATTGGCAAACGCCGTCAGACTGCCATTTGGCGCCGAGAGGAATTCGATCGCGCCGGTGGTCAAGGTCAAGCGCGGCGTATTGACGAACGCGCAGCCGGTACAGTTGATACCGTTCGGGTTCGCAATGATGACATGCGCGGGCGCACCGAATACCTCCAAGCTGCCGTCCAGTTGCGAAGCGAACGCTCCGGAAGTGACTTCGTTGATGATCACGCTGGCGGCGCGACCGTTGAGATTGGTGTTGCCGGCGACATTGCCGCCCAGCAGGGTGCCGCCGGCGACCAAGCTGTTGTTCAGAATCAGCCCGGCGGCGTCGATGTTGAACTGCTGGTAGCGGTTCATCGACATACCGGCAGCGTTTGGCGCTGTGATGTTCACTACCGGGACTCCGGTGGAGCTGTGCGTCAGGTTTGGTTGAAACTGCACCGGCGCGTACGGGTCAACGATCGGCCCGCCGGCATACGCCGAATTGAAGCCGAAGCGCAGCTCCAAAATGCCGTTGATGGACGCTTGCAAGGGAGCGAGTTCAAGGCTGAGGATCAGCGTGGCCGCGAGCGCACGTTGCCAAAAGGCGCGCGTTACGGGCGCCGAGGCGCTACGCATCAAGGTCTTGCTGATCAAAGTATTCGTACCGTTCATACCGCCACCTAAGCTGGAGTTGTTTTTTTGAGATCGATGCGTTACTGCGAAATCTTGGCGTTCTTGAGCAGGTTCGCCATCAGCGCGGCGCTCGCGCGATCGAGTTCCTTTTGTGTCAGTGCGCGCGCCAGTGCCGGTTTGACTTGCTCGTACGCGGGGATTTGCGTGGCACGGTTTTCGTCAAGTTTCAGCAGGTAGTACGCGCCATTCCACTGGATCGGCTCATCGTGCACCATGCCGGGATGCAACTTGACCAAACTCTGTGCGAGCGGCAGCGGGAAATTCTGCGTCGCACCTTCTTTGACCGGGATCTTGAAGCTCACCCAGTCGAGCGCGCCGCCGGCCTTGGCCGAGGGCGCCGTGCTGTGTAGCTGTGCAAGTTCTGCAAACGTCTTGCCGCCCTTAAGTTGCGCGAGCAGCGACTTAGCGCTCGCCTCATCCGCGACCTGGATGATGCGCGCCTTGTACTCCTGCGCACCGAGCGAGGCAACGACCTTATCGTAGTGGTCTTTAATTTGCGCTTCGGTAATCGGACTCGGCTTGACGGTGTTGCGCAGATACTTCTGCAGCATCGCTGCTTCTTGCGCTTGTTTGACCGCGGCCTGAACGTCCGGATCATCCGCGAGGCGCTGCGCTTGCGCCGCTTGGCGCAGCAACTCGCGCGCGATGAGCTGACTCTTGAGCGTGCCGCGCATCTCAGTACTATCTTTCGCGCCTGCAGCGACAGCCTGCCTAAGCGCGGCATCGAACTGCGCGTGAGCGATCGAGACGCCGTTGACGGTCGCAACGCTCGCGGCTGCAGCTTCGGGATGGGCCGCCGCCATTAGCGTTTGCGCGTGTATCGGGGCGCCTGTCAGAGTAGTCAGCAGCAATAGGGTTCGAATTGGCTTTACCATGGCTTGTCTCCTGTTTCTTAGAAATTGAAGTTGACGCTGGCGTGCGCGCGCGTGTCTTTGGCGATCGTGTCGGGCGCTTTCAGAGGTTCACCAATCGCGATTTCCGCGCCAAAGCGCCTGCCGCTCGCGCGCACACCGAAGCCGGCACCGACTAGGTCTTTCCAGTTGCCGTCCGCGATCAGTTGAACGCGTGCCGCGTCGAAGAAAAGGAACGGCGCGAGCTTGATCGAGCCGCCCGGCAGCGCCGGCCAATCGCCATAGGAAAACTCATGACGCATGCTCAAACCGCGTTCGCCCGATACGGCACTTTCGGCGAAGCCGCGCACGCTCGCCGCACCGCCCGCGAAGAACTGCTCCGAGCCAAACAGGCCTTGGTTCGCCCACTGTGCATCTAAGCTGCCGCGGTAAGTCCAGCGCTGGTTGAGCGCAAGCGATACGTTGGTGACAAGATTGATCTTGTCGAACTGGGCGTGCGCACCTTCCTCTGGTAGTTCGGCAACGTCGTCGTCGGTTGCATTTAGTGCATCGAGGCCGCGTGCGTAGCTCAAATCAATCGTCCAGAAGCCGGCCTTATCGCCAAGCTGGAAACGCCGCAGCTGGTTGTAGCCCAGACGCAGCACGGCGAGGTTCTGCGGCGTGAGTGCGATGTTGTTAATTTCTCGTTGCGCTTCGCGTATGCTCAGACTGAGGTCGAGCGCGGACTTGCCGTAGCGCGAACGCGTGAGCAACCGATTCCAGCCGAGCGTATGGCCGCGCGAGCGACCGAACACTAAGGCAACATCACCGATCAGATTCTGGAATTCCGAGTACGAATATGCGTAAGTGAAGGTGTTGTAGCCGAATGGCAGTGAAGCGCCGAGCACAAGCGCGTTGGTGTCAAGGCTGCCGCTGTAGTTTAGGTTGAGGCTTTCTTGCAAGCCAAGCAGGTTGTTGGCTTCCACGCCTGCGCGCAAGCGCAGCTCGCCAGTAGTTTCATCGCCACCGTTGTCGAAGCCCAGGTTGTAGTAAAGCCGATCGCCGGGCGTGTTGCTGATCGCGATCACCGAACCGCCGGGTGTAGAGCCGGGTTGAATCTGCACCTGTGCTTGATTGCGGCGCAGGCGGTTCAGCTGATCCATGCCTTGTTCCAGATCTTGCAACTTCAGCACGTCGTCTTCGCGCACCGGCAGCGCTAGATTTTCGCCCACCGCAAGCGGCCTGCCGTTCATCGAAATGCGCTCGATCTTGCCCGGCATCACTGTCAATTCCAGCGTGCCAGCGCTTAAGTTCTGCTCGCCGACATACACGCGTGTAGTCACGTAGCCGCGCCCGACATAGGCTTGCGTGAGTTTGTGCAGCAGCAGGTTGATACGGTTGATACCGAGGCGCATGCCGGTAAACGGTTTGGTAATCGCAGAGAATTCCGTTTCGCCGATCAACACGTCACCCTTGGCGGCAATGCGCTCGATCACGAAAGTTGCGCCTGACTCTTCGAGCTTCTGTGGTGTGGCGTTCGGGTCGAACACCGGCTGCTGCGGTAAGTCCACCGCTGGCGCGTCCTGCCGCAAGCGCTGCAGGCGATCCTGCTCTTGTTGCTCGCGCAGTAGGCGATCGGCCGGATCTTGTACAACTGGCACAGCGTCCTGTGCCGCAGCAAGATTGACTCCACACGCGAAGGCTAAGGTCACGAAGAGTTTGTTCATGATGCGCACGGTTAATCGAACCAAGACATGAGGCCGATGCGGTTGCCGCGGATGATGACCGGCTCACGCTGCACCGGACGCACTTCAACAACACTGCCGGTTGCAACCACCCCTTCGGCGGCACTGAGGACTGCACCGTCGGCGTAGGCGGTGCCGTTGACGGTCAGCTTGCCGCCGGTAGCGGCGAAAGACCCGCCCACGTCGGCCGCGTAAATCTGCGCCCAGGTGTCACCGAACCACCCCTTCATGCCGTGGTCTCGATCGATCGAGCTATAGCCGGCGACACCGCGCGCCGTTACTTTGGGCGCTGTCAGCAGCATGTCGTTGAGTGCCAAGACTCGTCCACCGGTGTTCACAATCTCGTCTCCCGCAGACAAGACGACATCGTGTGCCGCACTCACCTCGCCGCCGAGAACCTCGACATCGCTGTCGCCGCGCGCGCGGCAGAACAGCACGTTGCACTTGCGTTTGAACCTTGCAATGCCGGTGGCTAGCCCCAGGTTGTCGATGCGCGCCATGGCGCCGAGGCGAACATCGCCCGCGTCGGCATAAATGTTGCCACCGCGGTTGGTGATGTTGGCGCCTTCGATGACGACGTCGTTGCCCGCTTTGAGGAAGGCTTCTGTGTGCGTTCCGGTGGGCCGTCCATAGTTGACGCTAAAACCCGATTCGCGCACCGGCAGACCTAGCCAATTGTGGTCGTGGCGACGATAAGCCTGTACTTCTCCCCCGGCCACATCGCCATCGCGCCGCACCGTGTTGGCAACATCGCCTACGGCGTGCAAGCTGAGACTCGCCGCCGCGAGCAAGCGCGCGCTGCGGTTGTGGATATCGCCTTGGGCTTCCAGCCGGACATCGCCCGCACCTGAGTAGATGACCGCCGGTTGCGCAGCCGCATCGTCGCTGGCGTTATGAATCGAACCACCGGACTTGATCGTCACCGCCGCGCCATCGGCCGCGGCTGCATTACCTTGAATGAGACTGCCGGTGTTGCGCACCTCGCCGGCGCTGTCGATCAGCACACTGCCGTACGCGGCGACCGTGCTGGACTTCATCGCGCCGGCGTTGCGTTGCGTGAACGTGCCCGCGTGGATCACTACATCGCCGCTGGACGCGAGGTCACCCGCGCTCAGTTCCACGGCCCCGGCCGCTTGAATCGCGATCGATCCGCCGTCGCTGTACACGCGGGCGTTGTTTGCGCCGGAGCCTTCGACGACCAGCGCCGCGGCGGTGACATCCACGTGCCGCGCGGCGTGCACGGTACCGCCCGCCACGCGCAACTCACCGTTTGTGTTCAGCGTGAAGTCGCCAACGTTGGCGTATAGGTCCCCCGCGTTGCGCACGCCCGCGCCGCGATCCGTCACTGCGATCTGAATCCTGCCGGCGTGGAGACTTCCCAGTCGGGTGATATCGACCAGTACTGCGTCCGGATTTGACGCTTCGCCGCCCTCATACGCGATCCACGGCGTCAGGTTGTCTGTCGGCGATACCGCTGTGTTGATCTCGGCTTGGGAGTCGCCGGCGATCGCACGAATACTCGCGTCCGCACGCGAAACGGTGTTGCTAACCGGTCCATTGATACGCAATTGCTTCGCAATCAGTTCCAGACTATTGAACGCACCACTCAAGCCGCTCGGGCCGATCTCGATCGAACCCTGCTCCGTTGTCAGTACCACGTTGCGCTGCGGCACACCCGGCGCAATGTTGAAATCGTTGAATTGCACACGGCCAGTCGAAAGGGCAACGTTGCCGGTGTTGATGAAGCTGCCGCCATTGACCGTGATGCCGTTCGGATTGGCGACGATCACGCTGGCGCGCGGGCCCGAAACTGAGATAGGTCCCTCGATCAAACTCGTACGCGTGGAAACTACTTCATTGACGATGACGCGCGCTCTTGCCTCACTATTGACGAACTCCAGGCCGGCCCTGCCGACGTTGAAGTCGACATACGCGTTATGAGAAACGCCGGATACAGGCGGTGCAACAGTGACAGTGGCAGCCCCATTCGGGGCGACAGCTACCCCCGTCGCTGTACTCGGATGCGTCGTCAATTCGGGAAGAACGGCTAGGGGGTGCACGAGGAGCCAGCTCGCGCAGACAAGCGGAATAGCCCTGGGGATCATGTTGTTGTTCATTGCAATCAATCGGCAACGCTCGCGATTTCAAACGAACGCTCCTTGAGCAATTACTGAACCGACCGCCCCTAGGGGAATGTTACGATTTGTGCACTACCGATAACCCACGGAATAGAAACCACTAGCTTGATCAGCTCGATCGCTAGTGGTAGTGAAGGTCGACAGACGGAAAGCGGAGCTTATGTCGGCACTTCTGACACATGCTGTCAGCAATACGTCAGCGGGGGTTCATCGAAGTCGGCCCCAGAATGCTCAACGTGTTGGCCAGAACCGCCAAAGGTCTGGACCCGAGTCGCTCCGCCGGCGCCTGAACCGAATCCAGAATCCCGATGAACTTTGCCCGCTAGGAGCAAGCGATACCGCGCAGGCCGTGCGTCCCTTGTTCTAGGAGCACTGCACCCAATCCCGCTGCTTTGGCCGCAACGCTTCGAGCAGCGCGCTGACACGCAACACACCGAGATCGTCGAAGCGGCGGCCGATAATTTGCACGCCGATGGGTAAACCGTTCTGTGCGAACGTCCAGTTAAGCGATGCGGCGGGTTGCTCGGAAATATTCCACGGCAGCGTGAAAGCGATGTGCGGTAGTGCGTTGGTGGGATCGTCCCCGGGGCAGGCGCTCTCGGCGGCGTAGGGCAGGATCGGCGAGGTCGGCGAAATGACGAAGTCGTAGGCTTGCGTGGTCGCGACCGCGGCTTCGCGCAGCGCCATGATTTGGCTATAGGCTTGCATGAGATCGCGCGCCGACAGCGTCGGGGCGCGCAAACTGCACCAGCGTGCAATGAACGGTAGCACTTTTGCTTGGCGCTCGGGTGGCAGGGCAGCGAAATCGTTGTATGCGCGCACTTCAAAAAATTTGCTGCAGCCATCCAGCATCTCAGGCGTCAGGAATGACTTCGTCTCCTCCACGTGCGCACCTTGCGCTTCGAGTGCGTGCGCCGCCGCACGGCTGGCCGTGCTCACTTCTGCGTGCACCGGCAGCCCGGCGCGCATGTCGGTGAGCAGGCCGATGCGCAAGCCCTTCGCCGAGCAGGCGTCGAGCGCCGCGGCATAGTCAAGCGGCTGATGGGGCAAGCTCATGTAGTCACGCACATCGGAACGTGCGAGCACGTTCATGAGCAGTGCGGAGTCGCGCACCGTGCGCGTCATCGGACCGGTTACGCGCGCCATGTAGGGCGGGTACACGGGCACACGTCCGTGGCTTGGTTTCAATCCGAAGATACCGCAATGCGTTGCCGGCAAGCGCACGCTGCCGCCGATGTCGGTACCAAGATGCAGCGGTCCGTAGCCCGCTGCAGCAGCAGCGCCCGCGCCGGAGCTCGAGCCAGAAGTGTTGCGGTCGAGCTGCCACGGGTTGCGCGAGACGCCGTGAATGCTGGAAATGCCCGAAGACAACATGCCATAGTCGGGCATGGTCGTCTTGCCGATGATGACGCAACCTGCTTCGCGCACGCGCGCAGCGGGCGGCGCGTCGAAGGCCTTGGGTGTGAGATCGCCGGCGGCCGTGCCGATCGGCGCGGGATCACCTCTCGTATAAATGTTCTCTTTAATAGTCACCGGCACGCCGTCGAGCGAAGAAAGCGGCGTGCCGGCGCGCCAGCGCTGCTCGGCGGCGCGCGCTTGCGCGAGAGCGCTTTCGCGATGCACGAGATACATTGCGTTCAACTTCGGCTCGCACGCGTCGATGCGCGCGAGCACCGCTTGCGTTGCCTCGACCGGCGACAACACGCCCTTACCAAATGCGACCACCAGTTGAGCGGCGCTGAGGTCCGTAGTGTTCATAGAGCCCATTTCTGGCTGAGTGAGCCGATTCTCGATTCGCGACGGGGAACGCGTGAGAATTCCACATCGTCCTACTCAGGGTCAAGCACTCTTCGCTGCAAGAGCGTTTGCCGCGATAGTAGATCATTCGGCCCGGACGGTCTGCCTGTCCGCCGTAGGCCGCAGATGCGGTTCGCTGCAATGCCGATCGACCGCAAAGCAGTAGCTCGTCGGCGCGCTGCAACGGCGCCGGCGATTGTTTGCGTGCAGCACCAAACCGTAGTTCGCGAGCCACGATGATGCTGGTTGAAGTTTCGCTTTCGCCCACTCGCAGCACAGTGCTTTGGTGCGAAAACAGCTGTGCGCATTTTTTTGCAGCTATTTCTTCGACATACTAGCTACCACTTATCTCTGTTAATCCAATAAATATTTATTTTTCGACATACCCTCCAGCCGGTATATGCCCTCACCACCGGACCGATACCAATGTCGCATTGACAAATGACTGTCAGTCATTTACTGTTCGAGCACAAATGACCCAAGGTCAGTTATGAACTCTATGAATTCTGCACCGCTTCTCGCCAAGGGCCAGCGCGCCATGGACGCCCCGGAAAAGGAAGAGCGCCGCAATGCCATCTTAAGCGCGGCGGAGCATTTGTTTGTCCGGCATCCCGATCGTCTGCCGAGCATGGCCGAAGTCGCGGCAGCCGCGCAGCTGGCTAAAGGCACGATGTACCTGTACTTCAGCAGCAAAGAAGAAATGCTGCTGGCGCTGCACGGGCGCCACGTGCACGGTTTTTTCAAGGCGATGTTCGCTGTGTTGCAACGTGCGCAGCCGCTCACTATCGACGACATGTTGGCGCTCACGCGCGAGCACATCGTCAAATCTCAAGCGTTTCTGCCGCTCGCGGCGCTGTGCATGGGTGTAATGGAGAAATCGGTCGCACCGGAAGTGCGCAATCAGTTCTATTTCGCGATCGGTGATCTACTCGCGCGCGCCGGCGCGGAACTCGAACGGCATTTTGCCAGCTTGCCGCGCGGCGGCGGCGCACAGCTTCTGAACCAGAGCTACGCGCAGATCATCGGACTATGGCAGCTCATGCAGCCAGGCTGTGTGCCGCAAGAGGCGCGCAACCGTCCCGGGTTGGAGATGTACGCCCACAGTTACGGCGAAGAACTCGAAGTCGCTCTGCGTGCGTTGTGGAGCGGCTATTTGATGCAACGACAAGAAGGGGCGGCTAGCGCGGGCCAGCCCTCGGTCGATCTGCCTAAAACGCGCCGCAGCAAAGCGGCTTAAAGGAGCAACAACGATGAAACTATGGATCCGCTACGCCGCGCTCGCGGCAACCGCTATGGGGTTCGCTGCCGTCACCGGCTGCGAGAAAGTCAACGGCGAGCAAACCAAACAGGAGCCGGTACGCTTGGTGCGTGTTACCAAAGTCGGCGCCAGCGCACCGCTGCAGCAGCTGAGCTTCTCTGGCGAAGTGCGCGCGCGCTATGAGACCGTGCTCAGCTTCCGCGTCGGCGGCAAACTCATCGATCGCAACGTCGAAGTCGGCACGTTGGTGAAACCGGGACAAGCGCTCGCGCGTTTAGACCCGAAAGACTTGCAACTCGGCGTGCGCGCGCAGCAAGCCGAACTCGCCGCCGCACAGAGCGAGCTGCGTCTGGCCGAAGCGGACTACAAGCGCTTCAAGGAACTGCTCGAGAAGCGATTCATCAGCGAAGCCGAGTTCGACCGCCGCGAGACCGCGCTGCAGAGTGCGCGCCAGCGCGTAGCCGCCGCCGGTGCGGAAACGAACCAAGCGCGCAACCAAGCAGGCTATACCGCGCTCGTTGCCGAGCACGCGGGCGTGGTCACGGCGATCAATGCCGAGATCGGTCAAGTGGTCGCCGCCGGCCAGCCCGTGGTGCGCGTCGCTCGCTTGGACGAAAAAGAGATTGTCATCAGCGTGCCCGAGAATCAGGTCGCGCAGGTGCGAAACGCCGGAGAGGCAGTGGTGACGCTGTTGGCGCATCCCGACAAACCTTACAGCGGCGCGCTGCGCGAGTTCGCTCCGGCGAGCGACCCGGCCACGCGCACTTTCACCGCCAAAGTCGCGGTGCGCGACGCGGATGACGCGCTGCGTTTAGGCATGACGAGCGAAGTCGTGTTCCAACAGCGCGGCGATCAACCAGTTGTCATGCTGCCACTTTCCGCCCTCTATACCAAGAGCAATACGCCGAGCGTGTGGGTGGTCGATCCACTCACCTTCAAAGTCGCGCCAGTCGCGGTGGAAACCAACGGCATAACCGAAAACTTCGTCATCATCAAAACCGGCGTGAAGCCCGGCGACGTGGTGGTGACCGCCGGCGCGAACTTGCTCATCCCCGGTCAGCAAGTGCGCGTCGCGGAGGGCGAGTCGTGAACCAGACCGACAGCAGCAACGCGTCGCCACCGGAGCGCGACGCCGAGCGCTTCAACCTCTCCGCGTGGGCGCTGCGCCATAAACAGCTCACGCTGTTCTTCATGCTGCTAATTTCCATCGGCGGCTTGATCGCTTACTTCAAGCTTGGCCAGCGCGAAGACCCGGATTTCACCTTCCGCGCCATGGTCGTGCGCACCCTTTGGCCGGGCGCGACCACCGAGCAAGTCGACCGCGAGATCACCGATCGCATCGAGCGCCGCCTGCAAGAAACGCCCTACTTCGCACGCACGACCAGCTACTCGAAGCCGGGCGAATCGCTCATCGTATTGGAACTGCTCGACAGCTCCGACCCGAAGGCCGTCGCCGACATTTGGTATCAAGTGCGCAAGCGCATCGGCGACCTGCAGCACACGCTGCCGCCAGAAGCGATCGGTCCGTTCTACAACGATGAGTTCGGCGATGTGTTCGGTTCGATCTATGCCTTCACCAGCGACGGTTTCACTCACTCGCAACTGCGTGACTATGTCGAATCGGTGCGCCAACGCTTACTGCGGCTGCCGAACGTGGCGAAGATCGAATTGGTCGGCGTCCAGCCGGACAAGATTTTCGTCGAAATCTCGCACAAGAAGCTCGCCCAGCTCGGCATCAACGCGCAACAGATCGCTGGCGCGCTCAATGCGCAAAACGCCTTGACGCCCGCCGGCTCGGTGGAGACGGACACCTTCAGCGTGCCGGTGCGCGTGACCGGCAACTTCCCCACCGTCGAAGCGATTCGCGCGACGCCGCTCGCCGCTAATGGCAACACTCTCCGCTTGGGCGACATCGCGCGCGTTTACCGCGGCCTCGCCGATCCGCCGCAGGAGAAGATGCGCTTTCAGGGCCAGGACGCCATTGGGTTGGCGGTATCGATGGTAGGCGACGGCGATGTCATCAAACTCGGCGCGGATTTGCAGAGTGAGATGGAGGCCGTGCGGGCGGAGCTGCCGCTGGGCATCGAGTTCGCGCAAGTGTCTGACCAGCCCAAAATCGTGAAAGAATCCGTGGCGGAGTTCATGACTTCGCTGCTCGAAGCTGTGGCGATCGTGCTGGCGGTGAGCTTCTTCGCGCTGCGTTTGCGTGCGGGACTGGTTGTGGCTTTGACCATTCCATTCGTGCTGGCGGCGACATTCTTAATCATGCTCTATTTCAAGATCGACCTGCACCGCATCTCCACCGGCGCACTCATCATCGCGCTCGGTCTGTTGGTCGACGACGCCATGATCGCGATCGAGATGATGGCGCGCAAACTTGAGGAAGGTTTCGATAAGTTCAAAGCGGCAACCTACGCGTTCACGCACACCGCTTTCCCGATGCTGACCGGCACGCTGATCACGGCGGCGGGATTCTTGCCGATCGCGACCGCGAAATCTTCGACCGGCGAATACACCTTCGGGATTTTCGCCGTGGTGACGATCGCGTTGCTGGTCTCGTGGGTCGCCGCGGTACTGGTGACGCCGTTTCTGGGTTACGCACTGCTAAAGGAACACAAAACCGGTGGGGCCACCCAGGAAGCTTTCGACGGCCGCTTCTACCGCATGTTCCGTGCGCTAGTCGACTGGTGCATCGTGCACCGTAAGAGCGTGATCGTCGCCACCGTTGCTGCATTCCTGCTCGGCGGCTACGGCATGGGTTTGACCGAGAAGCAATTCTTTCCGTCTTCCAACCGCACCGAGTTGATGGTGGAACTCTGGCTACCCGAGGGCGCGAGCCTGCAGGCAACGGAAACGCAAGCCAAGCGCCTTGAGAGCATCCTCGCCAAGGATGGCGATGTGGCGACCTACGTCACCTACATTGGCAACGGCAGCCCGCGCTTTTTCCTCTCGCTCGATCAGAAGTTGTTCCGCACCAACTTCGCGCACACCATCGTGCTGACGAAGGATTTACCCGGCCGCGAGCGCGTCATCGAGCGCTTGCGAGAAGTGATGGAACAACAGTTCCCTGGAGTGCGCGGACGCGTCGAGCGCGTACCGCTTGGACCCCCGGTGAGCTATCCGGTGCAGTTCCGTGTCGTCGGCACCGATATTCAGAAGCTCAAACGCATCGCCGATGAGGTCGCAAACGTGATGCGGCAGAACACGCATACGCTGGATGTAAACGTCGATTGGGGGCAGCGCACGCCGTCACTGCGCGTGGCGGTCGATCAAGACAAGGCGCGCGCGTTAGGCGTGTCGACACAAAGCGTGTCGCAAAGCTTGCTCGGCACCCTGAGCGGTGCACGCATCGGGCAATACCGCGAGAACGACCGTCTGATCGATATTGACCTGCGCGCAGTCCCTGAAGAGCGCAGTATCCTCTCGGCGATCAACGACATCAATGTGCAAACATCCAGCGGAAAGTACGTACCGCTGGCTCAAGTCGCCCAGGTGCAACAAGTCTTCGAGGAGCCGATCATTTGGCGCCGCAGCCGCGATCTAACCGTAACCGCGCGCGCCGACATCGTCGATGGCGTACAAGCGCCGGATGTGTCGATGGCAATCAGTCCGCAACTCGACGCGATCCGCGCCAAGCTGCCGCCGGGCTACCGTATCGACGTCGGCGGCGCGTGGGAGGAGAACAACAAGGCGGAACGCTCGATCGCCGCAGGCTTTCCTCTCATGATCGGCATCGTCCTTTCCCTGCTCATGATCCAGTTACAGAGCTTTTCGCGCATGTTAATGGTGGCGCTCACCGCACCGCTCGGTGTGATCGGCGTGGCGTTGGCGCTGCTCACCTTCGGCCAGCCATTCGGCTTCGTCGCTATGCTCGGCACGATCGCGCTCGCCGGCATGATCATGCGCAACACCGTGATCTTGGTCGATCAGATCCAGCAAGACATCAAGGCCGGCCACGATCCTTGGACGGCGATCCGAGAATCCGCCGTACGCCGCTTCCGCCCGATCATGCTGACCGCTGCAGCGGCGATGCTCGCCATGATCCCGCTCACGCGCAACGTGCTATGGGGGCCGATGGCGTACTCGATCATCGGCGGTTTGCTGGTGGCGACGGTGTTGACCCTGTTGTTCGTGCCGGCGTTGTATGCGGCTTGGTACCGGGTGAAGCGGCCGGTTGTTGGGGAACAGGTGGTGCAGGCACCGGCCGCGGACCGCGCACCGCAAGTGCTGAGACCAAGGCGGACTGCCGCCGCGCGATCTACCGCCACTACAACGGCGAATCGACGCTGGCGTTGGTGGAGTTTCGGGCGGCAGAGCTAAAGCCGTCGCCCCGCCTCGGCGCAAGCCGGGGCCTAGCAACGTAGCCGACGTAGGGCGCGCACGCACCAGCAACAGGTGCCGCCCGGTGCTGCCGCGGGTCGGGCTGCGGTAGCGCCGTAGGGCGGATCCACGCGCCATGCTTCTTGTATGTTCGACCGCGACGGGTAGGACCCGCCCTACGAGCCTGGAACCACAGGTGGTGTTCGTCGCGCAGCTAGATTACGATAGCCGCGACACCAACTCCTTGCACTACTCCAATGGACACCTACGAAGTCTTCGCAGTGCGCTATGCCAACGCCAAACGCAAGGCCAGCGAGAATTTCATCGGCGGCGATCCGCACGAGAACGCGAGCGACCTGGACTTCTTCGTCTGGGTGATTCGCAATTCGCAGCGCACATTCGTCGTCGATACCGGCTTCAGCGAAGACGTCGGACGCAAGCGCAATCGTTTTTTACTACGCCAACCGGTCGACGGTCTACGTGCACTCGGCGTCGACGCGGCGCA
>CAZAWU010000003.1:23437-39138 GCA_964488915.1 uncultured Burkholderiales bacterium | reverse complement strand
TTTTACTACGCCAACCGGTCGACGGTCTACGTGCACTCGGCGTCGACGCGGCGCAGGTGCGCGATGTCATCATTACGCACATGCACTACGATCATCTCGGCAACTTCAAGCAGTTTCCCCAGGCGCGCTACCATCTGCAGGATGATGAGATGATCTACGCCACAGGGCGTCACATGTGCGACCACGTGTTCCGCCATCCGTACGAGATCGAGGAAGTATGCGATCTGGTGCGCTGCGTGCACAGCGGGCGCGTGCTGTTTCACAACGGCGACGAGCAAATCGCGCCCGGCATCTCGGTGCACCGCATCGGCGGCCATACGATGGGAATTCAGTCGGTGCGAGTGCGCACCAAGATCGGCTGGATCGTGCTCGCCTCGGACGCGACGCATTTGTACACCAATATGGAAGAAGTGCGACCGTTTCCGATCGTGTTCAGCATCGGCGACATGGTGCAGGGTTTCCGCCGCTTGAAGGAGCTAGCGGATGATCCGCGCTTCGTGGTACCGGGGCACGATCCGCTGGTGATGCAGCGCTATCCGGTGGCGGGGGCAGGGTTGGAGGGGGTGGCGGTGCGGTTGGATGTCGAGCCGCGTGGCTAGTCGGCGAAACCGGCTTCTCGTTGGTGGCGCAAGCGCAAGACAAAAACTTGATCCCGAACTGGATCGTAGCGATACAACGCGACGTACCCGGAGCGTCCTTGCGATATCACGAGCTCGCGCCGCAGCGCGTCACGCTTGCGGCCGATCAGAGGGTGTGCCGACAAAATGGTTACGGCGTGACGGATTCGCTCAACTGACTCTTCGGCAGTTTGTGGCGTTACTTCCAATAAAAATTCGATAATTCGCCCAAAGTCTGCCAGCGCCTCCGGCGAATAAACTACTTGCGCCAACTCTTAAGCCTGGGCTTGCGCGCCTTTTTGCCGGCGACCTTCGCGGCCACATAAGCATGCACGTCCTCGGCTAGATACCCTTGCCCCGAGGCTTGCATCTTGACGTCTGCTGCAATTGCATCCCGCAAAAACTTCTCTGCCAACTCGGATCGGGTTACCTGCTCTTCGATCACCGACAACAAGAATGCGTGCGTCGTCTTCCCCGTTCTTGCCGCGAGCTTGTCCACCCGTGCTTTGAGGTCGTCGGAGAGTTTTAGACTGGTCGCCACAGTGCTCATAGTAGTCACATTTTACTACCAAAGATCGTTGAGGTCAATCCATGGCTACGCTTCCAGACCTCCCAGCGCGCTGGACGCGCGGGCGAATCATTCGCTTGCGTCTCCCGGTACGCGGCCCCCTCGCGCGGCCACTGTTTTTGCAGGTCGCGCCCGACCATCAGATACGGCGCGCGCGCTGTGCCCAGCGACGCCGCCAGTTCATCGAAACCGACAAGCGCACGCAGCGCTGCGTTCCTGGGAAATTCCGTTGCCATGTCGAGCATGGTCAAGGCATCGAGCGCATCGGCGAGTTCGCGGCGGTGCTCGGCGCGCTTGTCTGCGCTCAATGACGTGCCTTCGCGCACTAGCACATATGGCCTCATCTCATCGCGCACGATGCGGCGGAACTCATCGAACAGATCGGCGTAGCGCAGGCCGACATTCACCAACACACCACGGCGGCGGCGCCATAGACGTTCAGCGGCGCGCTCGGCTTTGGTCACCAAATAAGCGTCTTCCGCTGCAGCCTTAGCGTCATCCACCGGGCGCAGATCGGTAGAGTGAAACATCGCCAGCCAACACAGCGGCAGCGTCACCTCCGCTTGAAAGTCTCGCTTCTGCGCCGCGCGAAACGCGTGCAGCTCCGAGGCAAGCGGTGTGCGCGCTTGGGTGAAACTATTGAGATAAGCCGCTGCCGCCACGAACGCTCAAGCCAGCGTGTAGGCGGTCTTTACCGTGGTATAGAACTCGGCGGCATACGTTCCTTGCTCGCGCGGCCCGTAGCTGGAACCTTTGCGGCCGCCGAACGGCACGTGATAGTCCACGCCGGCAGTGGGCACGTTCACCATCACCATGCCGGCTTGCGCGGCGCGCTTGAACGCAGTCGCGTGCTTGAGCGAGGTCGTGCAGATGCCGGAAGAAAGGCCGAACTCCGTGTCGTTGGCCACAGCGAGCGCTTCGTCGAAATCCTTCACGCGGATGACGTTCGCCACCGGACCGAACACTTCTTCGCGGCTGATGCGCATCGTGTTGCTGGTCTCGGTAAAGAGCGCTGGCTGCAAGTAATAGCCCTTGTGCTCGCGCGTCAGCACTTCACCGCCGAAAGCGAGCTTCGCGCCTTCCTTCTTGGCGATGTCGATGTAGCTCAAGTCTTGGTCGAGCTGGCTTTGGTCGACCACCGGGCCGATGTCGGTGCCTTGCTTGCGCGCGTCGTCGATTTTGAGCGACTTCATCTTCTCGATCGTCGCGGCGACGAATTTGTCGTGGATGCCTTGCTGGACGACCAAGCGCGAGGATGCGGTGCAGCGCTGGCCGGTGGAAAAGAACGCACCTTGAATCGCACAGTTCACCGCAACGTTTAGATCGGCGTCGTCCATCACGACGAACGGATTCTTGCCGCCCATCTCCAACTGCACTTTGGCGCGGCGCTTGGCCGCCGCTTCCAGCACGCGCTGCCCGGTTGCGACCGAGCCGGTGAAACTGATTGCGTTCACTTTGGCGTTGTTCAAAATCGCGTTGCCGACCTGGCTGCCCGGCCCCATCACCAGGTTGAACACCCCCTTCGGCAGCCCCGAGCGGCTGATAATGTCCGCGAGCGCCCACGCGCAGCCCGGCACCAAATCGGCCGGCTTGAATACCACCGCGTTGCCGTAGGCGAGTGCAGGCGCAATCTTCCATGCCGGGATCGCGATCGGAAAATTCCACGGCGCGATGATGCCGACCACGCCGACCGGCTCGCGCGTGATGTCCACTTCCAACCCAGGGCGCACCGACGCGAGCTTCTCGCCGCGAATGCGCAGCGCCTCACCGGCGTAGAACTTGAAAATCGCGCCCGCCCTTCCCGCTTCGCCGACGGCTTCCGGCAGGGTCTTGCCTTCTTCGCGCGCGAGCAGCTCGCCCAACTCTTGTTTGCGCGCTAGGATTTCGCTGCCGATCGCATCGAGCACATCGAATCGTTGCTGCGGTGTGACGTTCGCCCAACTGCCGGCGGCTGCGGTGGCGGCGTCGATCGCTTCGTTGGTCTGGCGCTCATCGGCGCGCGCGTACTCCGCGATGGTGTCGTTGATATTCGAGGGGTTGACGTTCGGTTTGGCGTTGGTGACGGCGACCCAGTCGCCGGCGATGAAATTTTGGCGTGCGCCCATTTGTGCTCCGTCGGATTTGCGAAGTGGAGAGGCGGGATTCTACACGCTCTTATGCACCCGCAGGGCGAAACCGACCACCAGCGGTCGGCTAAAGAGGATCGTAAAGCGTCACACCACGCCGCGCAGCTTCGATCAAGGAACTAGTGACATCGGCTGCCTTGGCTGCGAACATCGGTACGTGGTGGAAGTTCCATTCCTGTAAATCGTCGGGGCGCATTATCTCGCGCAGTTTCCAGATATTGAAACGCCACGTGAAACCGCGCCCCCGCAACTGCAGCGGAATTTCTTCCGTACCATCCACCAATGTCATGCTCAAAGGCGTTGAGGGAGAAGTCGGTACCGGAAACTCGTCTCCGAGCAGCTCGTCGACATGATGTGCTTGCGTCAGCACTTGAATCGGCTTGCCGATACCGATGATCCGCGTGTCGTGCTTGGCCATGAACTCGAACGGAGTACCTGCGCCGCATGCACTGCCAGCGATCTCGTGCCCTTGCGTAAGGGTTTGCGCCAACGGGCCCAACGCGGCAACGCGATACACGGGATGCCGGCTCTGCATTACTCCTTTACTGCGGCGAAACAACTCAGTGGCAAGACCCATTTGCGAAGGCGTTCTACGAAGGTCGAATCGCGGATTTTTCTGAAACGTTGCGTAGGCGCCGCCGATCGTCGGATCCCCAAAATAGAACGCTGGCATTACAAGAGTTCTATCGGGGCCGCAGTAGTCGATCAGCATGCGCACCAGATCGAGCGGGTTGTCCAAGTACATCGGTTTCATGTGATTCACCGAGCTGTGCACCATGAGGACCTCGAAGTCGGTGCCGACGCGCTCCTGCAGATGCGCGCGCAGCGCGGCGGTATCGAACGTGCCGTGCACCAACTTCATCAGCGGGTGCAGCTTGGTGCGCAGCGAAAAATAGGCTTCCCGCGCCGCGGTCAGATGCTCGGGTTTGAAATAGCGGACGGCGACGCCCGATACCCTTTCGAGCAGATTCATGTGCCGAGTGGCGACACTACTCCACGCCTTGCCGCTTTAGGTAGTCGAGGATGGCGGGAACGGAATTCAGTTTGGGAAAGTCCTCGATGTCGAGCGTAACGCTGAAAGTTTGCTCCAATGCCATCATCAAGTTGACGTGCCCCAGCGAATCCCAGGCTGGCAAGTCTTCGTCTTTGGTGGTTTCGGTGATCTTGTTCGGCGCCACTTTCAGAGTGTTCGCCATCGCGTCGCGCAGTTGTAGGAAAGCACTCATGGTCAGCTCTATATCCCTGCTAGATGTTCAATTTCGATGCAGTTTAAGGTGCGATCTAACGTGTGATCAGTTCCACGGCGATCGGAAACGCTGATTCAGGCTGCGGCGCGCGCTCGCGCAAGTTACGCCGATAGCGGCCGTCGCCATCTTTGATGAAGCCTTGCTCAGGCAAAAAGTTCTTAACCAACGAATTCTTCGCCGTCGGCAGATAGTCCGCCACAATTTCTGCAACACCGTCTTGCTGCAACTGCCGCAGCAGCGTATGCAAGAACGCCGCTTCGGCTTCTCGGCCGATGACGCGGCAAGACATGAGGAAGGTGTCCAGCTCCGCCTTGCCACCACCCAGCTTGCGCAGAATCGCTAGACCGACGATGCCGCTATCGCCGAACGTATCCGCTAAGGAAAAGTCCGCCACCAGCCACTCCGGGCTGCGCATGAACTCCTGCATCCGCTGCTCGTCATAGCGGCGCGTGGTGAGATTGAACTGATTGGTCTTCTGCGTCAGCTGACTCAGGCGCGCTAGATGCGGCGCCGGGTCGAGCTCGACACGCATTTTCATGTTGAGCTTCGATAGATAATCGCCCACGCCGCCGCCGGTCTGCTCAATCTCATCGCTCAACTGGCGGCGGCGGCGCTCTTGTGCGTACATCTCCGTTTTGGCGCGATCTTCTTTGGTAAGCGCGAGAATCTCCAGGCGCGCGATCTTGTCGAGACAGCTCGGCACCTCCACCGGCTTCGCCGGCGTTTGCACGACTTCGACTTGCGGCAAATTGTGGCGCACCGCGGCGCATTCGTGATCGCTGTCGTCCACGAAAATGAAGGAATCCAAGCCGAGATTCAGCTCTTCCGCCAGCGACGCAAGATTGTCCGGCTTCGGTGTCCAGTTGACGCGCTTGGCGGCGAAGTGCTCATCGCGCAGAATTTGATGCGGATGTGTTTTCAACACTTCATCGACGTCCGCGGCGTTATTCTTGCTGCACAGCGCGAGAATGAAACCGCGCTGCTGGAAATCCAAAATGCGACGTTGGAAATCGACATAAGCGTTGCCCGGATAGTCGGGCCCGAGCGCGATGCCGGACATGCCATCCTCGCCGACAATACCGCCCCAGAGCGTGTTGTCGGCATCGAGTACGATCACTTTCGCGCGCGGGAACTTAAGTACCGCACCGATACTCATTAAGCGCCGAGCGAACTCGCGCGCCGCATCGGCGGTGAAGGGAAAGCGCGCCGAGTACCAATAGCGCAGATCGAAAAAGTGCTGACGGCCGAGCTGATGCAGTACGTCGTCGAGATCGAGAAACAGCGCCGCCTTGAGCGAATCGCGCAGGTATGCACCGATGTCGCTCTTCAACTGCGCCCACCACGCACTCTCGGCGCGCTCCGACTGCGCATCGAACACGCCGAGCGCGTTGGCCGACGGCGAAGGCAGCAGCGTCAATACGATCTGGCCGATCTTATGCGCACGAAACGCGCTCAAAATGCTACCCAAGCGCTCGACGATGTCCTTGCGCAGTTCCTCTTGCCGCGCAAAGTCATAGCCGACTACGGGCCTGTTGAGATCGGGATGCAAGTCTTCACGCCGCAGCATGAACAGCGTGACGTCCGGCGCGTGCTCGACCAGCGGCGAAGTCGGTTGCGCTTCTTGCAGCGCCAAGCCATACGGCGCGTGATAAGTCTGCAAGCTTAAATTCTGCAACGCGGCTGCCATGTTCAACCAAGGATCGAGCAGATCACTGGTGTAGGTATGGATGATGCCCAAGCGCAAACTGTGCGCGGCATCCCCAAGCGATTCCGCGTGCGCGGTCAGGCGCTGTGCTTGCGGCAAACTAAGGTTCAGTTTCATTGCGCCAGCTGCGGCCTTGAGCTCGGGGCGCGTTTTCGTCGCAAGCAGATCGTCAAACGTATTCACTACAGTCGTCATGATGCGGAGAACAGGAACGGAGGAAAAAAAACGCCAGCAGCAACGGGATGGCTCGGATCGGGAGAGTGGCTCGAGTCGAGGCGGGTTCGCGTCAGTCAGCTATTATAACGGGTGGCTTACCAGTATGGCACGCCATTTGCCCGGCGCAACCCGGTTCCGCGTCCCCGCTGCATGCCTTGCCGCAATGTGCACCGTGTGAATGAAAACTAAAGTCCTCATAACGATCGACACCGAATTTAGTATCGGCGGCACGTTCGCTGACCCGGTCAAGTGCACCCCAATCGGCCCACAAGCGGTGTTGTGCGAGGTGGGCGGCAGGTCGCACGGCCTAGGTTTCCTGCTCGGCACGTTCGCACGCTACGGCACACGCGCCACGTTCATGGTGGAGGCGTTCAACACCTATTTTTTTGGCGATGCGCCGATGCGCGAACTCGCATTGCGCATAAAAGCCGCGGGCCAAGACGTGCAACTGCATTTGCACCCGTGCTGGACTTACTTCAAGCGCGCGGATTGGGCGAAGCATCTGCAGTCCGATCCGCCGTCCGATCACATGCACAGCCGCTCGGTCGATCAGCTCACCGAGTGGCTGGCCGATGGCGTCGCCATCTTTGAGCGTTGGGGGATGGGCCGTCCGCAGGTGTTGCGCACCGGCAGCATGATGGCGGACCTTTCGGTGTATCGCGCCATGGAGCGCACTGGCATACGCATGGCTTCGAATATCGCCTTCGCCGTGTACCAACCACCCAATCCTGAACTGCATTTGTATTCCGGCGTGCACCAAATCGGCGGTGTGACCGAGGCGCCGGTGTTGACTTATATCGATTTCATGCTCGGCACGCGCGCGCACTACAAATCACTCACCATCACTGGCTCTTCGTGGGACGAAATGCAAACATTGCTGCAGCGTGCGCACGAAGCAGACATCGAAACGGTGGTGATTCTCACGCACCCGTTCGAGTATGTGAAGTATGAAAACCCCGGATTCACCAATATGGCGCCCAACCCACTGAATCAGCAGCGCCTGGTGCGCCTGTGCGAATTCATCGCGCAGCACGGTGACCGCTTCGAGTCCGCCACACTTGGCGAACTCGCACTCGGCGCGCCGCGGCGCGCATCGAGCGCCAACACCGTGCTCAAGGTTCCCGCGCTGCGCGCCGTCGGGCGCATAGTGCAGAACAAGCTCAACGAGATGCGCGCGTAGTAGCATGAGCGCCGAACCCGTTAGCCGCATCGGACGCCGCACCTTCACCGAGAGCGACCAGGAACGCTTCGCGCTCTGGTCGCTCGACCGCAACCCGATGCACATGGACGCCGTTGCCGCGCGCCGCCTCATCACCGGCCGGCAAGTGGTGCACGGTATTCATGTCCTGCTCAGCGCACTTGAGCTATGGCGCAATGAGCAGAGCCGTCCACCAGCGCAGGTGAGTTGCACCTTCGCCAATCCCATCAGCGTTGGCGATGAAGTGGAGTTCAGCCAAAGCACGCGCGAGGACGGCAATGTCGCCATCGAGGCGACGGTGAACGGTCTGTCGTGCGCGCGCGTTTTGCTCGAATTAAGCGCGGTGCCGGCGGTGAAGACAAGCAGCGGCAGTGCTGCCGAGCCGCTCGAGCCACTCGCCGCACCGCTCGACATGCCGCCGGCGCAGCACGCCGGCAAGACTTATCGCCTTACGCTGCCCACCAGCGCTATCGGCGCGGCGTTCCCGCGCTGCGTGTCGTATTTCGGGGCGCAGGGTGTCGCCGCGATTGCCGCGCTGTCGTACTTCGTCGGCATGGTGTGCCCTGGGTTGCACTCGATCTTTTCGTCTCTCAGCTTCGCGCCAGACGACAAGAACGCCGCTCATCTCGATGTAAGCGTCCGCAAATATGATGAGCGCGTGCGCTTGTTCGATATTGCCTACGACGGCGCGTTGCGCGGCTCGCTCAAAGCGTTCCTGCGTGCACCACCGCAAGAACAGGCCACCGTGCAGGAGCTGCGAGCCTCAGTGGCGGCGGGAGAATTTCGCGGCACGCGATCGCTGGTGATCGGCGGATCGCGCGGGCTAGGCGAGCTCACCGCGAAGATCCTCGCGGCCGGTGGCGGCGATGTCGTCGTCTCTTATGCCTCTGGCGTGGATGACGCGCGCAAGGTTCAAGGCGATATCAAACAAAGCGGTGGCGCTAAGTGCGAGCTGCTGCAACTTGACCTGACGCGCGCGCGCTTCGCCGAGATGGACTTCGACTGGCGCTCCCTCAGCGCTGTGTACTTTTTCGCCACACCGCGTATCTACCAAAAACGCAACGACATCTTCGCTGCACCCGCGTTTGCCGAGTTTGTCGATTTCTACATTGGCAAGTTCTTCGAGCTGTGCCAACGGCTAGAGGCGTGCGCTCCGGAACAGAAGATTAAAGTGTTCTTCCCCTCTTCCGTTTTCGTTACCGATCGCCCGAAAGGCATGACCGAGTACGCAATGGCGAAAGCGGCGGGCGAAGTGCTGGTCGAAGACATCAACCGCTCGTTCAAGCACGTGTGGGTGCAGTCTAACCGCCTACCGCGGCTCAGCACCGATCAGACAGCGTCGATCCTGAAGGTTTCGACGCAGTCAAACTTGGGTACGTTGCTGCCTGTGATCAGGGCGTTCATGGGCGCCAACGCTTAAACGTGAACTCCTTCCACCTCGACGGGGGAAGGCTGGGATAGGGTGAACAGCGAGGTTCTTCGGTCAAGCGACGCGCGCGCATTACCCCATCCCAAACAGATCCTTATACCTCTCCCGCAAAACATTCTTCTGCACCTTCCCCATCGCATTGCGCGGCAGCTCATCGACGAACACGATGCGCTTAGGCACCTTGAATCCCGCAACGCGTTCTTTCATATACTTAATTAGGTATTCCTCCGAAAATCCCTTAAAATATGACTTTCCACAGATAACTGCAACCAGTGCCTCCCCGAAATCACTGTGCGGCACACCTATCACCGCCGATTCCTGCAAGCCTTCGATCTCATCCAAATACGATTCGATTTCCTTCGGATAGATGTTGAGCCCGCCGCTGATGACGATATCTTTCGAGCGGCCGACGATCGACAAGTAACCGTCCGCATCGAACTTGCCGACATCGCCGGTGCGGAAAAATCCGTCGCGCGTGAACTCCGCTTCGTTCAATTCCGGCCGCCGCCAATAACCCGCAAACACGTTCGGCCCGCGCACTTGGATTGCGCCGATGACATCGGTGCCGACAACTTGATCGCGTTCATCCGTCACGCGCACGTCCACGCCCGGCAGCGGTAGACCCACCGTGCCGGCTTTGCGTTCGCCGTCGAGCGGGTTTGAAGTGTTCATCCCCGTTTCGCTCATGCCGTAGCGTTCGAGGATGGTATGGCCGGTGCGCGCGCGGAACTCGTTGAACGTCTCCATCAACAGCGGCGCGGAACCGGAAATGAACAAGCGCATGTTGCCGCAGCGCGCTTTGTCGAGCACCGGCTCTTGCAACAAGCGGGTGTAGTAAGTCGGCACGCCCATAAACATCGTCGCGCGCGGCAGCGCTTCAATCACTTGGCCCGCGTCGAACTTGTTGAGAAAGATGATCCGCGCACCCGCCACCAGCGCCGTGTGCAGCGCGACGAACAAGCCGTGAATGTGAAACGTCGGCAGCGCGTGGATCAACACATCGCGCTCGCTCATGCCCCACAGCTTGACCAGCGTCTGCGCGTTCGAGGCGAGGTTGCGGTGCGTGAGCATCGCGCCTTTCGAGCGGCCGGTGGTGCCGGAGGTGTAGAGGATCGAGGCAAGATCGTTGTCCTCGCACGCCACATCGACCGGCGCGCTTCCCGGCTGCTCCGCGTCCGGTAACGCATCGATCAACGAACCGCTACCTGTTTCGCTCAAGCTGTAAACATGCTTCACGCCCGCCGCGCGCGCGATCGGTGCAACTACATCGAAACTCTGCGGCTTGCACACCACTACCGCCGGCTGCGCATCGCCGATGAAGTATTCGATCTCCGCCTTTTGATACGCCGTGTTGAGCGGCACGTACACCAAACCCGCACGCAGGCAGCCGAGATAGAGATAGATGTTCTCCACCGATTTATCCACCTGTGCCACCGCGCGCTCGCCTTTGGCAATGCCGAGATCGAGAAGCAAGCGCGCATAGCGAGCGCTCTGCTGATCAAGTTCACGGAACGAAATGCGGGCACCGCTTGACGTCTCGATGAAGACGCGTTCGGTTTCGGTTAGAAAATGCTGCGCGAAGAATTGATAGACGTTGTTGGACATGGCACTCGAATAGTACCGGTTTTGCCCGGTCTCGAGCGCCCGACCCACAAGCACGTCATTCCCGCGAAGGCTGGAACGCAGGCCAGATGCGAGAGGAACCTGGATCCCGGCGTGTGCCGGGATACCGGCGGCGATCGGCGGGCGTTTCGGGACGATTGACGATAAGTCGCATTGACTACGAAGCACTACGCTCAGGACGCTTCCACGCCAAACCACGCCGAAGCATCAGGGGCAACGCCAAGGCGATGAGTGGGGCGCTCGCAGGCGCCGGCACAGGCGCGGCCGGATCGACATCGCGCAGGGAGATTAGAGGCCCCACGTCGCGAACACTAAGAGGATCGCCAATGGTGGCATGAAAACCGGCGATGGCATCATCACAAAGAGGCTGTCCTGGAGCGACTGGGCAGGATGCAAAGACAAGTAGATCGTAGTCTAGAAAAACGGTTTCGTTGGGGGCAAGCGCGAGCGAGAAGTTACCCAGAATTTCATCGAAGACATAACCCGCGATGAGCGAGTCGGAAAACGGCGCATCGGGATAGGCCCTCTGTTCGACCTCGGCTAACAACTCGGGCGATTCCCTGACCAACGATTCGAGATCGGGGCTGAGCGTCAATTCCAGCGACGCCAGGTTGTAGCCGTAGTTGATCTCTCGGATTAAAGCGGTGAAGATGAACACATTCTCCTGTGCGGAGTACTCGCCCGTATTTGCATCCTGGCGAAACACGTTGAGGTCTGCGCGCGCGAACGCAAACGGTTGGTCGTTTGCAGCCGCTGGGGGAAAAAAGTTGGAAAGGTCATCTTCGCGATATTTCAACAATTGGATGCTGGGGATAACGAAATCAAAGATGGGGTTAATCGCTTGATCGCCCGCGTTCTCGATTCGTTGACTGTAGCGCGCAGACGCTTCCACAGGCGCGCCGCCGAGAATGCCGCTCACGCCAACGCCAGCCGACATGCCGATCGGATCCTGCGCCGACATGGCCGCGGAAATAAAAGTGCCGCTCAGATTGTTGGTTCTAAAGGATCCATAGGGCTGGCGCCTGGAACTGGGGTAGTTGAGCAAGGTCTCCAGTACCGTGGTGTCGCCAGGCTCAAGAAAAAGCTCTCGCCTGTCGACGTTGTTCGGCGGCGGACAGTCGGAGCAAGCACTCTCAACGATTGCCTCGATTTCGTGGGCAATCAAGGCTGCCTGTCCCTGTGAGGCCGGCAGCAGGACCATCGAAAGCCATAGCAGGCAGTGATGCGCTCGGTGCGAGCGTGCGTTCTGCGGTTGAAGATGCATGATTACCCCCTTGTCAGTTGAACGCCATGGTCTTCACTCGGGCCTTTTGCACAATTGTGGCCGGTCCGGTCCGTCTTGCAGCAAACGGCTAGTCCCACCCCCTGCGGCAGAACGGCACCGATAGTTGGATAATGCGTGCTGCGCAAGAGCGAGTGCGCCCACGGTGCTCACTACTCAAGCCCATTAGCTTGAAGGGTAGGCGCTGAGGGGCGAGCCGGTACATAGTCAGTTTTACCCATCGTTGCTGCCGTATTGAGGGAGACAAAGATGAGTGACTGGATTGGCATCGTTGAAGCAGCCTATGACTTAGAACCTTCTGCCGATGCGTGGCTCGAACGTCTGTTGGAGTCCGCCGCGCCGCTGCTGGATCGGGGTGTTGGGGTCAACGCCCAGATCTTTCATGTCACGCCCAGGCGCTTTGCGCTGCCCCACCTCGCGCTACGGGGGCTGGGTACCGTCGAACAGCTACGCGGCTTCTTAGAAAACATCCCACCTGAAGCGACCGACTTGATCTATCGTCAGGGGGTACCCGTCAGTTCGCTGAGCGAGTTCATGTTTCCTGACAATCCACTGGGAAAGCCCGATTTCGCCAACGAACACGAGCGCTATTTCGTGCTCAACACGCCGGAGAACTTTCAGGACGCCTTTGGTATCACCGCGCATGCTGGGTCCGGATGGGGCGTTGTGGTGAGTGCTCCCCTGCCGCGCCCGGAACGCATGCGCGAGCAGGAGCGCAAGAACTGGACGCGCATCGCGGCGCACCTCGGCGCAGGGCTGCGCTTGCGGCACAAACTCGGCACGCTCGATCTCGACTCCGAGCGGGTCGAGGCGATCATGACGCCGGACGGCAAGCTGCAGCACGCGCAAGCAGCCGGCAAACTGCAGAGCGCGCGCGAACGTCTACGCGAGGCGGTGCGGGCCAGCGACAAAGCGCGCACGCGCGCACTGCGCAGTGAGCCGGACGCCGCGCTGGATTTGTGGGAAGGCTTGGTGCGGGGACGCTGGTCACTGGTGGATCACTTCGATTCCGATCGCCGGCGTTTCGTCGTCGCCGTCAAGAACGATCCGGAAGTGCCGGACCCGCGCGGGCTAACTCAGCGCGAACACCAGGTGGCGGAGTTTTGCGGCATGAGGCGCGGCGCCAAGGAAATCGGATACATTCTGGGCTTGTCAGCATCGACCGTCGGCAACGCGCTCACGCGCGCCGAGCGCAAACTAGGGCTCGCCTCCCGAACCGAACTGGCCGCGCTGTTTGCCCCAAAAGGCATGCGCGCGCGCATGGCGGAGTTGGAGCTCGCCGGCGAGCGCATCGCGGTGGGCTCCTATCCGCTCGCCGACGAGCCACGCTTTGCTGACCTCACCGAGGCGGAGCGCGACGTGGCGATCATGTTGTTGCAAGGGGCGACCTATCAGGCCATTGCTGAACGGCGCCAAGCGGCCGAGCGCACCATCGCCAATCAAGCCCAAGCGATTTATCGCAAACTGAGCGTGCGCTCGCGCGTCGAGTTGGCGGCGGCGCTTGCGCCAGGTTCACAATGATCGCAGCGCTACCAACGGCGGCCCAAACCAAGATGTAGTGCGGTCACTTCGTTGCGTTCGCGCGCGTTTATGCCAAACGGCAGCTCCGGATTAGTGTAAGTGACGGATTTGGCAAAATCGTGCTCGACGCCGAGCGAGAACAGCCAACGCTCACTCATCCGCCGCGTCATGCCGAGCGTCAAGTGCTGCTCGGTCACCGCCGCGAGCAGCGGATTGGTCGTGTGTTTCGGAATCGGGTTAGCGCCGTAGTTATATCCCGCGTACAGCGTAGTCGCCGGTGTCGCCTCGAAGGCCAATCCGACCGCGATCACATGCTGATCACGCCAATCCAGTTTGGCGGAATTGCGGATGCTTGGCGGCGCAGCAGGATTATCTGGCGAGCTGGCGCTAAGAGTCGAGGCGCGAAACGCCTTTGACCAGTCCAGCCATGTCCACTTCAGTGACAGCAGCCAGCGATCGCCCAAGCGGCGCGCCGCACCCAACGCGAGTTCTTGCGGCAACTGCAGTCCGGAGACTTCGGCGTCTCGATAGGTGACGCGCCCCAGTCCGATGTCGTTGTAGTTGACCTTTAGCTTGCCGCCGCCGAGCGTGAGATCGACGCGGTTGGCAAAGGTGAATCCCAGCGTGAGCGTATCGCTGGCCCGGTACTTCAGGCCCAGCTTCACCCCGACACTGGCTGCGTCCGCACCTGTCAGTGTGCTGCCAAAAAACGAGCGCGCCGGCTGCGCGGCATTAAAGCTGGAAGTATCGGGAAACAACTCCTGCCGCAGATCGGCGTACACGATCGGCAACGCCACGCCGAGCGACAAGCGGTCATTGAATTGATACGCGATCGCCGGGCTAACCTTGGCGATCCGCAACAAAGCCGACAGCTCATCGCGCGTGCCAAAGGCCGTGTTGAGATCCTTGTAAACGTAACCTGCGCCGCCTTGGCCGAACAACCCAACGCCGAAGGCCAATGGCGATCCTGGCGCACGCCGCGCGAAACCGAAAGAACCGACCAGAGCGAACTCATTGTCCACCCGCACATCGTTGCCGAACTGATCGCGGTGCCCGACGCCTCTGCCCGAGGCAATGCCGAAATGATTGTCAAGGGCAAGGCCGTTGATCTGCGTCAAGCCAGCCGGGTTGGTGCTCGCTGCGCCGGTGTCCCGCGACAGCGCCACGTCAGCCCCGGCGAGTAAGTTGGATTCGACCCCGAAGCCGATCAGGTTCGTGCCGTTTCCAGCGTGCGCGATCGACACCCACGTGAGCGCCGCAGCGTAGTAGGTTCGGTAGTGTTTGCTGGTTGGAGCGAGGACGACGCGCCCCGCTTTTTTGTCATGCGAACCGGTCGCGCCAAGATGAAAGGGCATCTTCGACTCCAGAGAACGATAAGCGGTTGACTGCAGGACCTACTCAGACCGCAAGCGGCCTGGACATATACTGTCACCTACTTGCCTCTTTGAATCTTATTTTCTCTTATTTCTGTAGTAGTAGTGCTAGCAGTAAGCCGGCACTTCCTTCAGTACCGAGCTGGGTGCAGCGGGTCACGCAAGGGCTGCGCGTTCTCGACAAAACACTTCCAGCGCTATCTCGGGATTTCCTGCCGCTACCCGCCGCTCGCACTGCATCGCCCCGCCGTCGAGCGCGCGGGGAATCCCGCTGACTTTTTCATTCGACACCTTACTTCCTTGGCGGTCTAACGGTTAAGCCGCCACATCCAACCGCAACAACCTCACCGCATTGCTCTTAAGCACCAGCGGCTTCACTTCCTCTTTAAACTTCGTCTCGTTCAAATCCGCCATCCAGCGCTCCGGTGTGATGAGCGGAAAATCGGAGCCGAACAGCACGCGGTCTTTGAGCAAACTGTTGGCGTATTGCACCAGTTGCGGCGGAAAGTATTTCGGCGACCAACCGGAAAGATCGATCCAGACGTTGGGCTTATGCATCGCCACCGAGAGCGCTTCGTCCTGCCACGGCCATGAAGGATGCGCGATGACGATTTGCATGTCGGGGAAGCTAATCGCCACGTCGTCCAAATGAATCGGATTGGAATATTCCAGGCGCAGATTGCCGCCACCGCGCATACCGCTGCCGATACCGGAATGCCCGCTATGAAAAATCGCCGGCATGCCGTGCTCGGTGATCAAGCGCCGCGCTTCGCGCGCGCCCATCTTGCCTTTGTGC
>CAZAWU010000003.1:2096-23337 GCA_964488915.1 uncultured Burkholderiales bacterium | reverse complement strand
GCCGTGCTCGGTGATCAAGCGCCGCGCTTCGCGCGCGCCCATCTTGCCTTTGTGCGGGTCGATACTGGCAAAGGCGATCATTATGTCGGCATTCTTCTGCGCCGCCTCGGCGATCTCTTCGTTCGGGATGCGACGGCGGCCGAGATGCGTTTCAGCATCGACAGTGAACATCACCAAGCCGATGTTGCGCTCGCGGTAGTAGGCGATGGTTTCTTCGATGGTCGGGCGGCGGTCGGAGCGGAAATATTTGTCCGCGGCGCGGTCGTATTCCTCGCCGTAGTGGTCGTGCGGGTTCCAGCACGAGACTTCGGCGTGAGTGTGAATGTCGATGGCGGCTAAGTCTTGCCAGTTCTTCATGATGCGATAAGCACGGGTGGCGTGAGCAATCGCATATCATAGCGCTGCCGTGAACTACTCCGCTCCCAAGTACCATCCTGTTCGCGTCGGCGGCGCGTTGCACGCGCTCGTCGAGACGCGTGCCGACGGCGTGCGCGTGTTGCGCGTGAGCGAAGCGCTGCAACCCTATCCGCGCAGCCTGAATGAACGCCTTGCGCATTGGGCCAACGTAGCGCCGCAACGCATCCTCGCGGCGCAGCGCGACAGCCGCGGCGCCTGGCGCAGCATCACGTATGCCGACATGCTGGAGGGCGCCCGCGCCGTTGGCCAAGCGCTGCTCGAACGCGGCTTGAGCGCCGAGCGCCCGGTCGCGATTTTGTCCGGCAACGACTTGGAGCATCTGACGCTCGCCCTCGGCGCCATGTGGGCCGGCGTGCCGTACGCGCCGATTTCGCCAGCGTATTCGCTGGTGTCGCGCGACTACGCCAAGCTCAAGCACGCGCTACAACTGCTCACGCCGGGACTGGTATTTGGCGCCGATGGCGCAACATTCGCCAAGGCGATCGCTGCGGCGGTGCCCGGCGATATCGAAGTGGTGCTCGCGCAGGGCGGGCTAGCTGATCGCGCAAGCACGCCATTCGATGCATTGCTGCGGGCGCAGCCGGGCGCAAGCCTGGATGCGGCGCACGCACGCATCGACCCCGACACAGTGGTGAAGTTTCTGTTCACCTCCGGTTCGACCAAACTGCCGAAAGCCGTGACGCACACGCAGCGCATGCTGTGCAGCAACCAGCAGATGATTCTGCAGTGCTTCGCTTTTCTCGCCGACGAGCCGCCGGTCTTGGTAGATTGGCTGCCGTGGCATCACACGTTCGGCGGTAACCACAACCTCGGCATCGTACTGCACAACGGTGGCACGCTTTACATCGACGAAGGCAAACCCGCGCCGCAAGCCATCGCGCCGACGCTTACGAACCTGCGCGAGATCTCGCCCACGGTATATTTCAACGTGCCGCGCGGGTTTGAGGAAATCGTCGCGGCGATGGAGCACGACGCCGAGCTGCGCACATCGATGTTTCGCCGCTTGCGCGCGTTCTTTTTCGCGGCGGCGGGATTAGCACAACCGATTTGGGACCGTTTGGATCGCCTCGCAGAGCAAGAAACCGGCAAGCGCATTGTTATGATGACCGGTTTGGGCATGACGGAAACGAGCCCGGCGTCAGTGTTCGCACTGCACCCCGGCATCCGCTCCGGCCACATCGGCTTGCCGCTGCCGGGCTGCGAAACCAAGCTGGTGCCGGCCGGAGACAAGCTGGAGATCCGCTTTCGCGGCCCGCACGTTATGCCCGGCTATTGGCGCGCGCCTGATCTCACGCGCGAAGCTTTCGACGAAGAAGGCTACTACCGCACTGGCGACGCAGTGAAGTTTGTCGACCCCGCCGATCCGCAACGCGGCCTCCTGTTCGACGGACGTTTGGTAGAGGATTTCAAGCTTTCGACCGGCACGTTTGTCAGCGTCGGCCCGCTGCGCGCGCAAGTCATCGCCGCCGGCGCGCCGTACGTTCAGGACGTGGTGATCACCGCCCCGGATCGCAACGACGTCGGCATGCTGCTGTTTCCGCGCTTGGAAGACTGCCGGCGCCTCGTTGGATTGGACGCAAACACCAGCGCCGAACAAGTGTTGCGCGCGCCGGCGCTGCGCGCGTATCTGGACGGGCTGCTGCGAAAGCTTGCCGCGGACGCGACCGGCACGGCCAATCGTATCGTGCGCGCCATGTGGCTCACGCAAGCGCCGTCGATCGACAGCGGCGAAGTCACCGACAAGGGTTCGATCAACCAGCGCGCGGTGCTTACGCATCGGGCGCGATTGGTCGATGCGCTTTACCAAGCAAACGATGCAGCCGTCGTTCAACTCACCGCTACGCGCACATGAAAACTTCCGCCACGCCACACCACCTCCCGCGCCGCCAATTCATTCTCTCCGGGCTTGCATCCGCCGCACTCGCCGCACTGCCCTTGCGCGCAGCCGAACCGATCGGCACCGCACGCATCTTCGTCGGTTTTCCTCCGGGCGGCACCACCGATACGCTGGCTCGGCGCGTCGCCGAGAAGCTGCGCGGGCGCTACGCCAATAGCGTGATCGTCGACAACCGCCCGGGCGGCGCGGGGCAAGTCGCGGTGGCGGTGCTCAAGTCCAGCGCGGCGGATGGCTCCGCGCTGTTGCTCACGCCGGCCTCGATGCTGGTGCTGTATCCGCACACTTATCAGTCGTTGCCGTACAGAACGTTCGAGGATGTGACGCCGGTCAGCACCGGCGCGTACTTCGCGTTCGGGTTCGGTGTCGGGCCGATGGTGCCGGAGTCCGTGCGCAACCTGGGCGATTTTCTGGCTTGGGCGAAGGCGAATCCGGCGCGCGCCAACTACGCTTCGCCCGGCGCGGGCGCCATGCCGCACATGGTCGGCGCGCTGCTGGCCAAGTCAAGCGGCGTGGCTCTGAATCATGTTCCTTATCGCGGCTCGGCGCCTGGGTTGCAGGATTTACTCGGCGGGCATATCGCGGCGATGTCTTCGCCGCTGGGCGACTATCTGCCGCACGCGAAGGCCGGCAAGCTGCGCCTGTTAGCGGTGACGGGCACGATACGCTCGCCCTTTGCACCCGATATCGCGACTTACGCCGAGCAAGGTTTCACGGAATTGACCATGCGCGAGTGGTTCGGCTTCTTTCTACCCGGCAAGGCCAAAGCCGAAGTGGTCGACGCTGCGTTTAAGGAAATCAAGAAAGCGTTGGCCGAGAAAGACGTGGTCGACGCGCTTGCGGGCCTGGGCTTGGACGTTCAGCCCTCCGCTTCGCCGCAAGAACTGGCGGCCACGCTGCGCGCCGAGCACGAGTTGTGGGCAGCCTTCGTCAAGCGCGTCGGCTTTACCGCCCAGGCATAGCAATCTACATCCGTTTTTCGAAGTGCTGCACGAGGTCTTGCAACGCGGAGGCTGTCGCGTGCAATTGCTGCGCCGCGCGCGTAACCTCGGTGATCGCTTCCATATTCGACTGCGTCAACACGTTCATGCGCTGCATGCTATTAGCAACTTCGGTAGACGCTTTCGACTGCTCGTCCAGCATGCTGGCGATCGCTTGCGCTGAATCCGCCACGCCCCTGCTCGCCTGAGCGATGTCATCGAGGCTAGCGTTGGCGCCGCGAATCATGCCGGTGCCGACATCGACTTCTTCCACTGCGAGTTTCATGGTCTCTAGCGCTTCTTGCGTACCGCTCTGTACCCCGGCGACCGTCGCAGCGATTTCCGTGGTCGAATTCTGCGTCAGTTCCGCGAGCTTGCGCACTTCGTCAGCGACGACCGCGAAACCGCGGCCAGACTCCCCGGCGCGCGCGGCTTCGATAGCGGCATTCAAGGCCAATAGGTTGGTTTTCTCAGCGACATCGGTGATGGTCTGAGTGACGGAGCTGATCCGGGCCACGGCCTCGCCGAGCGCAGCGATAGTGCGCTGCGTACGGTCGACCGTGGCGACCACCTTCTCGGTCGCCGAAGTGGCTTGACGCATGCGTTGGGTACCTTCGCCGACCACGCTGAGCGCGTTGCCGGCGTGGCGCGAGCCGCTGTTGGTCGCCTCCGAGATCTCCGATACAGACACCGACAACTCCTCCAGCGCCGCCGCCACGCTGGTAATGCCGTCCGACTGCTGTTCGGAGCGGTTCATCAGATTGACCGCTTGCGTGTTGACGTTGGCAGCGTCCTCCTTGACGCCGTGCGCGGCCGAGACGACATCGCTGACGATGGCCTTCAAGTTGACCTGCATGCTCTTGAGATCGACCAAGACCTTGGCGAACTCACCCGCCGCACCGGTGTCGATGTCGTGATTAAAATTGCCTTCGCCCAGCGCACGCATCGCACGGCGCATGCGCGCGAGCGGCTCGCGCACGACGCGGTTGATCCAAAGCCAGCCCGCCGCCGCGACTCCGAGCAAGACGATGCCGACAAGCCCCGTCGCCACGGCGCTCTGCATGAATACTGCGGCGGCGCTCCCGGCCACCATCAACGCCATCACGATGCCGATATCGACACTCACGGAGCGGCCTGCGCGCAGCGAAGTCTTCGGCAGCGTTGCCTGACCGCCGCGTACGCGGCTGTAAAGTGCCTGGGCTTCTTCCTTAGCCGCAAGAGAGGGTGCGGTGCGCACCGACATGTAGCCCACTCTTTCGCCGTTCTCGTACAACGGCGTGACGTAGGCGTCGACCCAATAAAACGCGCCATCCTTGCAGCGATTCTTCACCCGCCCGCGCCACGGCACACCGGCACGCACGGTGCGCCAAAGATCCTCGAACGCCTCGCGCGGCATGTCTGGGTGGCGCACGACGTTGTGCGGCTGGCCGATCAACTCGTCCCTGCTGTAGCCGCTGATCTTAACGAAAGCCGGGTTGGCGTAGGTGATCTTGCCTTTCAAATCAGTCTTGGTGACGATCGGCTGGCGCGGATCGACGTGGCGCTCAATCTCGGTCGTGGGTACCGCCATGCGAGCGGCGCGGCCCGTCAACGGCGGGCTCAATTCGTGGGCTTCCATGTTGCTACCTCTGCTGCTGCCTCTTGGGCTGAGTAAGGTGCAAGATTAGGTTGGACAAATCGAATTTTATCCGGCGGAAAGAGACGTTATTGCCTGCCTAAATCGCGCTTTGCCCGCATCAAAATGGTGCAGTCAGAGCGCTCTCCTCTGTCCACCTGGCGCCGGGGGAGGCCGTTTTTGCCAGTGATATACTTTCTGCGCTCGCCCCGCGACGTTCGGAGCCTTATGCGTTTCCTAAAAGCAATGCTGATGTTGTACGCTCTGCTCGGCACCGCCGCCGAAGCGGCTGACTATGGCCGCGAAAAAAACTGGGCCGAACAGATCCTGCAGACGCTGGTGGTCGGCGACCCGGTTTGGCTGACCCAGAAGAGCGGCCACAAGTTCTTGACGCTGTTCACCGAAGCGCCTAATGCAAATGTCGCGGTTATCGTCGCCCACGGGCGCGGCTGGAATCCGGACTTCGAACTCTACGGCACCCTGCGCACCAAGCTCGCCGACGAAGGTTTTACGACGCTTTCCATTCAACTGCCGGTGCTCTCCGGCGGCGCGAAAGTAGGCGACTACATTCCGGAATATCCGGACGCAGCGGAGCGCTTCCAGATCGCGGCTAAGTGGCTACAGGATAAGGGCTACCAGCACATCGCCATCGTCTCGCATAGCCTCGGCTCCACCATGACCAACGAGTACTTAATCGCCGACGACAAAGCACCGGTCGGCGCGTGGGTGAACATCAGCATCATCAACGGTCTACGCGCCATGTACTGGATCAACACGCCAGTGCTGGACGTCTACGGCGAGAAAGATTGGGAAGTCACGTTGGGCGGCGCGGCCGAACGCTTGAAGCAGATCTCGCGCGTGAAGGGCTCCAAGCAAGTCATGATCAAAGATGGACTGCACTTTTTCGAGGGCAAGGAAAATGAACTCGTGCAAGTCATCAAGTCGTTCTTGGTCGAGCACTTCGCGCAGTCTTAAGACGGCGCTGAAGTGCGCGCTCGCCTGCGTGTGGATTGCAACCGCGGGGGCTAGCGCGGCGCGCGGATTGGCGCCGCCGGGCTTGTACGCAATCGAAGTAACGCGAGAGGGCGCGAGCGATGATGGCGTTCCGCTAAAGGTCGAGGCCTGCTTAAGTTCGAAAGTCATCGAGAGCGGCGAAGCGTTTCTCTCGCGTATCGACGACGCGCTGAAAGCGTGCCCGATCGCAGACGTGCGCTTCAACAACGAAGAGCTGCTGTACCGCGTCGCTTGCGAGCAGGGCGCCTCGCCTGCGGCCAACCCGGATCAACTGCCCGCTCGGGCCAAATTCGTGCAAACACGCACCGGCTATGAGGGCGTCATCACGATTCCCGTGGACGGCACAAGGAAAAAGATTATCGAGCGCCATCGGGCGCAGCGCATCGGCGAATGTGCGGAGGCGGCCTCTCCGCACGTCATGTTCTTGGACGCGCAGCAGTGGCGTGAGCGCCGGCATTTGCGCGGCAATTGGTAACGGATGGGAATACGAGGCTCCGGCAAAATGCGCCGCGCATGCGCGCTTGGCGGCGCCTTGGCTGCGGTGTGCTTCACCGCCACGGCACGCGGCCTAGTGCCTGCGGGGCTATATGAAATCACTGTGACGCAAGAGTTGCCCAACGTCGCCAAAGCCGGCGAACCGCTAAAGCTGCGGGAATGCTTGACCAAGAAAATAATCGGCAGCGTGGCTGCTTTCCACGTGCGCAGCGAGAATCCCATCCGTGCCTGTCCTATTTCGGATGTGCGCATGAACGACGATGAGTTGCTCTATCGTATCGCGTGCCCGCAACCGAACGCGCCCTCAGCGAAAGCAAAATTCGTAAACACGCCCACGGGCTATGAAGGCGCGATCACCTTAGACATGGGCGGCAAGAACATGGTGATGACGGAGCGGCATCAAGGCAAACGCGTGGGCGAATGCCCGAATGACGAGACCGCCTCGGTGCTGGAGATTCACGAGGATCTGCTACCCGCTGGCGATCGCGCCTTTGGGCGCGACCCGCGCTGAAGCTATGACTACCACAGGCGCGGTGCACTTACTCGCCGTTACGAGGGCGGCTACCGGCACAATCGCCGCCGCTGTTGCGCTTGCGGCGGGGTACGCCGACGCACGCGGCTTGATTCCACGCGGGCGTTATGAAATCACCGTGACGCAAGAGCTTCCTAACTCCAAGAAAGTCGCCCAGCCGATCCAGTTGCAGGAATGCCTGACCAAGACGCGCATCATCAGCGCTGAGGTGTTTCACGCGCGCGGGGAACACCCTATCCGCCAGTGCCCGATCGCGGATATGCGCTTCAACGGTGAAGAGCTGCTCTTCCGTATCGTGTGTGAAGACCCCAAGGCTCCGACAGCCAGAGCGAAGTTCGCCCATACGCGAACCGGCTACGAGGGAACCATCACGATTACGGACAGCAACAAGAAGATCATCGAGCACCACCGCGCCACGCGCATCGGCGAATGTCCGGGTGACGGCACCGAATCCACGGTGGAGGTCGACGCGATGCATTGGCGCAGCGAGCCGGTGAAGGCGCTGCCGCACGAGCAGAAGCAGTACTAGGGCCGCGCCGCGCGCCACCCCCGACTGCTTTGCAACTCTGCGTTTCGATCTCGCCACAGCACGCACGCATTGCGCTGCGCTGGCTTAGCGGCGCGCTGCTCGCTTATGCGGCAACAGCCGCGGCGCAGGTTCCCCAGGGGGTGACGGAAATTGCGCAGGCCGAGTTCGCCGCGGTGGACAGCGCGGCGCCGCCGCGAGCCGACGATCCAGCCTGGACGCGCGTAACCCTGCCGGACGTGTGGCGCACGCGCGAGGTGGCGCCGCAGGGGGGGTGGTACCGTCTGCGCGTGCGGCTGGCTCTTCCGCAAGAAGCGCACGGCATCTACTTGGGCCGCTTCCACTTGAACGCCGGGGTCTTCCTGAACGGCCAGTATCTCGGCGACGGCGGCCGCTTCACCGAACCGATTGCCCGCAACTGGAATCGGCCTCTGTATTTCACCGTCCCCGGCGCGCTGTGGGCCGGCGACAACGAGATTCTGGTGCGCCTGCGCAGCTACCCCGGTTTTGGTTCGATGTATCGCGTTTGGGTCGGCCCTGAGCGCTTGCTCAAGCCCGTCTACGAGCGGCAGCTGTTCTACCGCATCCAACTGATGACGACACTCGCGCTGGCGCTCGCCGCGGTTAGCGTATTCATGTTCGGCCTGTGGTGGCGAAGGCGCGGCGATCGGCAATATCTTTGGTTCGCGCTCGCCTGCGCGTGTTGGGCGCTGTTCGCTTCATACCTGGTGGTACGTGATCCGCCGATTCCCGGGCAGGTCTTTCGTTGGCTGGCGCATGGCGCGCTCGATTGGTGGGCAGTTTGCATAGCGGTGTTCGTGCACCGCTATGCCGGCGAAAAGCACGTCAAACTCGAATGGACGTTCGCCGGCTTGGCGGCAATGGGCATGGCGTTGACAGCCGTCACCAGCGGCACGCAGCACGTGAATCTGTCACGCGTGTTCCACCTCGAGTCACTCATCATCGTGTTCTACTTGGCCTGGTTCGCTTGGCGGCGCTGGCGTGCATCGCACCGGCGTGAACTTGGACTGCTCGCGCTCGCGCTCGGCGTTATCAGCATCGCGGGCTTGCACGACAGCGTGCTCAATCTGCCGATTGAACTCACCCCCGACTGGCTGATGCAGAACCTGCCGCAGCGCGGCTTGTTTCACATCTTTAATCACACGGCGCCGCTGGTGTTTTTGTTCCTCGCCTGGCATCTGACCGGGCGCTTCGTCTCGGCGCTGAACGAAGCGGAGACGCTCAACAAGGAGCTGGAAGCACGCATCGCCGCTGCCAAACATGCGCTGGAGCAAAGCTACCAGGCGCAGCGCGATCTCGAACGCGATCAAGCGGCGGCACAGGAACGCGAGCGCATCTACGGTGATTTGCACGATGACCTCGGCGCCAAGCTGCTCTCGCTCGCCATCGGCGCCGAGAATCCGCAGCGCGCGGATCTCGCGCGCGCCGCGCTGCAGGATCTGCGCGATGTCGTGTCGCGCTCCGGCAACCCGAGCGCGCCGCTGAGCGACGCGCTGGCTGACTGGCGCGCAGAGATCGAACAACGCGCGCGGAGCGCCGGGCTTGCCTGCGACTGGCGGCAGGCGCCGTTGCAGCACGACCCAGGCGTCAGTGCCGGCGCAGCTTTGCAGATCGGGCGCATTCTGCGCGAGGCGACTTCGAATGTGCTGCGGCACGCGCGTGCCACGCGCTTAGCCGTGGCCGCGGTGGAACATGCATCCGACCTGCTTATCAGCGTCGCCGACGACGGCGTCGGCATGCAAGTGATGCATGCCGGACGCGGCATGCGTAACATGCGAGCGCGCGCGGCGCACATCGGCGCCCAGATCACTTGGGAAAACGCGCAGCCGCAAGGCTGCCACATGCAACTGCGGGTCCCGCTGGAGCGCCTCAACCAGGAACCGATTGCGCAAAAGCTCAGAACACAAACGTCAGAGTGAAATAGAAATTCTCGCTGGCGATCGTGTTTTCCGCCTGCGGCGTGGTGCGGTAGTAGAAAGCGGCAATAAAGGGCAGCTTGGCGCTACCCGCCAGGAACGGCCTGATGCTGCTGTAGGAAGCGCCCAGCCACAAATCCAAACCCCGCGCTTTTGTATTGGCTTCCAACCCGCTCACGTCCTGCCCGCGCGGCGAAGTGTAGTCGTCGGCACGCGCTTGTACGTAGTCGAGGCGCGTGAGCAAGCGCCAATTGCCGGTGCGGAAACCGAGTTCGATGTCGGTTTCAAGGATATCGCCCAGCTTGCGCTCAAGCCGTTCGGTGCGCACCCTGGGCACCAGAGCCTCGCCCAGCGCGGCGGCACGTGCGCGCACATGATCCGAGAGCTGATGGGTGTATTGCCCGATAAATCTTATGTCTATTGATTTTGAGAGCAATACATTATGCTCTATACCCAACTGCAGATCCGTACTGCCGTCCTCCAAGCGCACGTCGAACAAGTTGTCCGGATCGTTCTTCTCGGTCATGCCGATGCGCACCGAAGGCGTGACGATTGTGGATGAGCGCTCGCTTTTGGCGATGCGCCAGCGCGCCCCGACAACGGGATCCAGTATTCCGGAGACGCTAGCCGAGCCCACGGGTTTATAGGCAAAGCCGAACGCCGGGTCAGTGAGGAGACGCTGCACGCCCTGCACGCCCACCGGCTGTGTTGTGCCGAGCAGACCCAGCGGCACGAACGGTGCGTTGCTCGGGCCGATCGGCTGCGCCGGATTGAACAGCGGGTTCGCCGCCAAGTTGCCGCCGCTGACATCGAAGCGTACCCGGTTACGTACCTCACCGTACGGCACGATCGCACCGACGGTGAGGTCATCGCTCACTCCATAGCCGAAAAGCAACCGATACCGCTCACCGCTGATCTTGGCGCGCAGCCGCGTGGTGCCGAGCGTGGCCGTCGGCCCGAACGCCGCGAGCGATGGGAAGACGGCAGCGCTTAGGTTTACCCCATCGAATTCGCCAAAAACGGCGCGCTTGTCACCGTTCGAGTCGAACACTCGGTCGGAAACGCCGTGGCGCAGTTCTATGCGTGCCGCCGAACGACCGGCCGGCAGCAGATCCGTGCTTAGGTGGACGTCTTCGATCGCATTCTGGCTGGCGGCGCCGAACGGCGCCATGGCGACGGCCAAGCACAGAACGAAGCGCACCGGCTGGAGCATGAATCGGAGAATATCGCTATTTGCTTGGACTTGTAGACCCCGCAAACTGGGGGGCATCGCTCGGCGCGAAGCGCGTATGATTTTACCTGGCATCGTTGTACCTTTGTTTTCGATTCGCAACACCTCGAATGAACCGCGGCCTCATTGTCGAAGATCAGCCAGATTCCCAAGCCTGGCTGGAACAAGCTTTGCGTTCTTGCTTTCCAGGCATCGAAGTGGCGAGCGCCGCTACGCTAAAAGACGCGCGCGCACTGCTGGCGAACATGCCCTCGCCCGACATCGCGCTCATCGACTTGGGTTTGAGCGACGGCAGCGGCATCGAGTTGATCGAAGAGCTCAACCGCCGCTCGCCGCGCACGCTGAGCGTGGTGGCCAGCATTTTCAACGATGACCAGCATTTGTTCCCGGCGTTGCGCGCCGGTGCCCAAGGCTACATTCTCAAAGACCAATCGCGCGAAAACATCGCGGAGCTGCTGCAAGGAATCGCTTCCGGGCAACCGCCGCTGTCACCGGCCATCGCGCGCAAGATCCTCGGCTCTTTTCGCGCACCGCCTTCGCCTGGCGACGAGAACCTCACGGCGCGCGAAACCGACGTGCTGCAACTCATCGCCAAGGGTATGACCATGGCGGAAGTGGCGAAACTGCTGAACATTTCGCGCAACACCGTGGCCGGTTACGTCAAAGACATCTACCGCAAACTCAACGTGTCCTCGCGCGCCGAGGCGGCGTTAACCGCGCGCAACCTGGGCATCGTGCGCTGAGCGCGCCAGAGACCTCGCAGCGCCGCGCCGTGCGTGCCGCTGTGACGACTATCGCGACTTCTGGAAGCATCAAAATCTATTGATAGCGCCCCCGAGTTTGGGGGGTTTTCGTCGCTCACCGCGCAAACAACAATGAGAACAAGCGAGGAGCCAAGCGGCTTTGCCATGTGTTCTTCGCGCGAACTCAACCTTTTCTTGGAGAACACGAATGACGGCAAGCAAACTGGTTCGTCTGCTCCTCGCACCCTTCATGAGTCTGGCACTCATGCTTGGCGGTTGCGACGGCGGCGGCGGCTCTAACGACAATTCTCTCACTGGCACAGCCGCCACAGGCGCGCCACTGAGCGGAGCAACCGTAACGGTGGTGGGCGCCAATGGCCAAACCGCGACAGCAACCGCCGATGCAAACGGCGCCTTCACAGTTGCGGTAACGCCGCTGACGTTCCCGGCAATGGTGCGCGCGGAGAGCGGAAGCACCACGCTGTTTTCCTGGGCGAACGCAGCCAACACGACAGTCAACATCACGCCGTTGACCACCAGCGCCTTGGTGCTGACCAACCTCCCCGACGATCTGAGCGCCGCTTTCAACGCTTGGCAAACCCATGCGGGAAGCCTCACCCAGGCAGCGCTGCGCGCGCAACAAGCGATCGTCAACGCCAACTTGGCGGCTCAGCTCACTGCCGCGGGATTGACGCCGCAGACCTACGACTTCTTTAGCACGGCGTTCACGCCCAACGGCAGCGGCATCGACGGCGTCATGGACGCGTTGGATTTCTTGTTCAACTTCGGTGGCAGCGGTGGTTTTAGCGGCGTGGTGACCATCAACGTTGCCGGCACCAGTACCGCCGTGCCCTTCACCGTCTCCATCGATACCACGGGATTTAACGTGGGCGGCGTTTCGGGTGGAGGTTCCGGCGGCGGCTCCAACAACCTAAGCGCCCTAGCCGGCACCCATACATTGCAGTGCCAGGCCGGCAGTACCGGCTGCACGGCGGGCACATCGGCCACACTCACGATCAGCGCCGCAGGCTTGCCCACACTAAACGGTGTTACCGGCAGCGGTACACCGGTGGTAGCCAATGTTCAGTTTGGCGGCCAGTCAGTGACCAGCTACACATTCATTTCCGGCGCGAACTCAGTCACGGTCTACGTACTTAACAATGCCATCGTAGGAGGCGCGACCAGCCAAGGAAGCACCATCGCGACCTTCGGCTTGCCGTCGAACACTGGCGGTGGCGGCGGCTCCGGTTCAGCGACGATTAACTTCACCGCCTCCACGCCGGCAAGCGGCAACGGCGCGATGGCAGTCAGCGGTGTCAGCACTTCAAGCGACACATTGAACGGCACACCGGTGACGCGCGTGCAGGTCGACGGAACAGTGGGCGGTCTGCCGGCGCGCGTATTGGTGTACTTCGTCACCGCGAACGGCAATGTGACGAACATCTCCTACTTCTGGGGCAGCACGCTGAACGACAATATCGTGTTTTCGGCGCAGAGCATCCCTGTAGGCGAGGCAGTGGTCGATCTCGGCACCCAAACCATCAATATCGACACCGATCTTACCGACGCTGATGGATTCGTCGTCGTTACACCGACGAAGCTTTCGCACATCAGCGCCACGATCAACTATCCGTAAGGCAATCGGCCGCGTTGCCGTAGCTGCGGTAAGCGTTAGGGAACCTCTGGAAGCGGAAGCGGCAACGCATCCGCTTCCTTTCTTCTTGCGGCGACTCAACGCACCGCGTCGCGCAGCGCCCCTTCGCCGATGCCTTGCAGGGGCCCGAGCGGATTGCGGCTGCTCTCGGCTTCTTGGATCTTGGGCTGGCCTCCGGCAAGTTTGTAAACGACCAGGTCGTCCTTCATGACGACCAACCCATTGAAGCGCCAGCCGTTAATCTCGGTCTGCCGCTTGAAGTTGAACGAATCCAGCCAGAAATTACCGGAGCGCTGGCGCTTGGTCGCTTTAATATCGACTTCGTACGCACCGCACTGATCGCGCGCGGCGATGCACTCGCGGATGCCTTCGTCGATGTTCTCCGCGGCGATTGCGGAACTGGGCACAAAGCGGCGAATGACATCCGAGTAAGTAAGCACGGCGATGTTCGGGCTCACTTTGGGATCGATGCCGAGCTGGGCGAGGTCACTCCTGCGCGTCTGGTAGGGAACGATCTTGTCCCATGTAGCATGCGCAGCTTCGTAAGTCGGCCAAATCGATTTCGCGCCGCTTTGGCCTTGTGGCAGCAACGCTTTGCAGCCGGCAAGCGCAGCGAGTACGGCGCCGCAAACGATGCGGAACAAACTCACCGATCTCATCTCCATGCGTCGCCGATCGGCGACAGTGGTAGAAGTTGCATCGGCTCAGACTAGCGAATTCGAGCTGTTTGGACAAGAGCTTCAGTCATGCTGGGTGGATCTTGCCCTGATGCGTTGCTTGCCCCGAGCCGGGTGCGTTACATTTGCATCAAACGCAAAAGGAACGCTCATGTTGACTAAGGCGGTGTTCGCGTTTCTGCATCACGCGCTGTTCGTCTCCATGGTGGTTGCGCTCGGCATCGAGATTGCACTCTGCAGGCCGGGGTTGAGCTCAGAACACGCCCATCGTATCCGCCGCGTCGATACCTTCTACGGCCTCGCGGCAATGATGCTCATCATCATTGGCTTTGTGCGTGTGGTGTACTTCGAGAAAGGCGCGTCGTACTACTTCGGCAATGTATTTTTTCTGATCAAGCTGGCGCTATTTGTGCTCGTCGCCATCGCTTCCATCTATCCTACGCGGCGCTTTATCGCTTGGCGCAAAGACCTTGCCGCGGGACGCGCACCCGCGTCGACTACCGCGCAGATGCGCACGACGCAACGGCTTCTTCACGTCCAGTTGCTCGGAGTAGTGCTCATCACTTTGTGCGCTGCGCTGATGGCGCGTGGGATCGGGTAGCCGCATCCCAATGCGCGGATCCCCCGATTTCACCGCTCAGCCAGCGGCCAGTCTGCGCTTAGTAATGGGGTGTGCAGCCAATTCAGGCTACAAAAGTGGACTCACTAAGCGGTAGAGCTGCGGCGGCGTCTTCGCGCCCCACAGACGCTGGCGCACGATGCCTTGACGATCGATGACGAAGCAGGTCGGCGTCGGATAGCTCTTACCGAACTCGTTCGCGCTCAACTCCTGCACCATCGCGCCGGGCAAGTTGTAGATGCCCAGTTGGCGCGCAACGCGCGCTTTGTCTTCGATGCGGTCGACACCGATGGCGATGACTTCGAAGCCCTTGGCCCTGTTCTCTTCGTAGTATGTTTCGATATTGCCGATCTCGTACGCACAGTACTTGCAGAAGCTCGAGTAGAAATTGACGAGCACGACCTTGCCTTTCATCGCGGCAAGATCGAACTCGGTGCCGTCAACTAATTTCCCGCGCAACGCGGGCGCGGGCTGGTCCAGCTCGGCGACGGCGAACGCACGCCGCGGCAACGGCAACGCCGCGAGCGCCATCGACGCCAAGAACGCTCGGCGCGACCATACTTGCCTGGCTATTGATTCAAGAATGTTGTTGGCATTCATTTAAAACACTATCCAGGAAGAAGTATCTACTTTACGCGATCAACCGCCGCAACGCTTCGCGGTATTTCTCCGCCGTCTTCTCCGCCACATCCGTCGGCAGCGCAGGCGCGGGCGGCCGCTTGTTCCAATTGATGCTTTCCAGCCAGTTACGCACAAACTGCTTGTCGAAACTCTCAGGGCTGTCGCCGACGCGATAACTCGCCTGCGGCCAGAAGCGCGATGAATCGGGCGTCAATGCTTCGTCGATCAAGTACAGCTTTCCTTGCGCATCGAGGCCGAACTCGAATTTGGTGTCCGCGATGATAATGCCGCGCGTAAGCGCATAGTCGGCGGCGCTCGTATAGAGAGCGATCGCGGTGTCGCGCACTTTGGCAGCGAGCTCACCGCCAATCATCTGCGCCATGCGGTCAAACGAGATGTTCTCGTCGTGCGCGCCCTGCTCAGCCTTAGTTGCGGGTGTGAAAATCGGTTGTGGCAGTTTCGCCGCACGCTGTAGTCCCGGCGGCAGTTGGATGCCGCATACGCTCTGCGAAGCTTGGTACTCCTTCCAGCCAGAGCCTTCGAGATAGCCGCGCACCACCGCTTCGACCGGCAGCGGCTTCAAACGGCGCACCACGATCGCGCGGCCTGCAACTTGCTCACACTCATCCGCGCGCACGACTGATTCCGGCGCAACGCCGGTCAAATGATTGGGCACCACGTGCTTAAGCTTCTCGAACCAAAAGTTCGACAGTGCGGTGAGCACTTTGCCTTTATCCGGTATCGGCGTGGGTAACACGACGTCGAAAGCAGACAGCCGGTCGGTTGTAACGATGAGCAGGCGCGCATCGTCGACGGCGTAGATATCACGTACTTTGCCGCGCCCGAGCAGCGGCAGGCTCTTGATGTTCGACTCGAAAACGTGACTCATTTTGGCAGCGCCGCTGTCATTGTTTTACGTAGGGACGCTTTTCCGATTCGTCCTCCTCATACGGAAAGCGCACATGCCCATAGCGCACTACCAGCACGGCGACGGTCAGCATGAGGATCGCGCCGGCAACGGCGAGCATACGCCACTCGGTGATCTCTTTCGCATCCAAAATCAAGTAGCGCGCCAGCGCCACCATGGCGATGTAAAGCGGGAAGCGCACCGGCAACTGACCGGAGCGGAAGTAGTGGCCGATCATGGCCAGCACTTCCAGATACAGAAACATCAGCAGCAAATCGGTGAGGCGCACGTGCCGCGCCACGACCATCACCATGACCTCCTGGTACATCGCAATGGTGGTAGCGAAGCCGACAATGATCAAGCCGACATACTCGACCGTGTCGAGGCCGACCTGAAAAAAGCGCCGCACATTCACGAACACTTTTGAGTCGCGCTGCACTCGAATCTCCCTCTCGTCCGCTCAAAACGAAACGCGGCGTGGCTCGCGCCCGCCGCGTCGTGAGTGGCCTGTGATTCCCGCCCTAGTTGACGACCTGACGCAACTCGCCCGCCGCGTAGCGCTGCGCGACCATGGTCAGCGGCAGCGCCTTGATTTTCGAAGCTTGGCCGGCGCAGCCGAACTGCTCATAGCGCTGCTTGCAAATCACTTTCGCGGCTTCTTTCGCCGGCTTCAGGTATTCGCGCGGATCGAATTTGCTTTTGTTCTCGGCCATGAACTTGCGGATCGCCGCGGTCATCGCCAAGCGGATGTCGGTGTCGATATTGATCTTACGCACGCCGTGCTTGATGCCGAGCTGAATTTCCTCAACCGGTACGCCGTAAGTCTCTTTCATGTCGCCGCCGTATTTGCGGATTTCTTGCAGCAGATCTTGCGGCACGCTGGAGGAACCGTGCATGACCAAATGCGTGTTCGGGATGCGGCGGTTGATTTCCTTGATGCGCTCCATCGCGAGAATATCGCCAGTGGGTTTGCGCGAAAACTTGTAGGCGCCGTGCGACGTGCCGATGGCGATGGCGAGCGCATCCAATTGCGTGCGCTTGACGAAGTCCGCGGCTTGATCCGGATCAGTGAGCAGCATTTCCTTGGTCATGGTGCCTTCCGCACCGTGACCATCTTCCTTGTCTCCCTTCATCGTTTCCAAGGAGCCGAGGCAGCCCAGTTCACCTTCAACCGTCACGCCGAGTTTGTGCGCCGCGTCGACGACCTTCTTAGTGACTTGAATGTTGTAGTCATAGTCCGCTACGGTCTTGCCGTCTTCCTTCAAGCTTCCGTCCATCATCACGCTGGAAAAACCGAGCTTCATCGCCGAGTCGCACACCGCCGGCGACTGGCCGTGATCTTGGTGCATGACGATGGGGATATGCGGATAGCTGTCGACCGCGGCTTGAATGAGATACTTCAAAAACGTCTCGCCCGCGTACTTACGCGCGCCGGCGGAAGCCTGCATGATGACCGGGCTGTTGGTCTCATTCGCGGCTTCCATGATGGCTTGCACTTGTTCCAGGTTGTTGACATTGAACGCCGGCAGGCCATAGCCGTTCTCGGCGGCGTGATCGAGCAATTGACGCATGGACACCAGTGGCATGACTTTCTCCTATTGAATACAGATTCCTAACAACGCGCTGGCCCGGCGCGCCTAAGTACCGTCAGGCGAGCGGTGCTCGCCGACACGTATTATTTTCATTGTGTTGGTGCCGCCCGCTTTGTGGAACGGCTCGCCAATCGTAATGATGATGTAGTCGCCGATCTTCACCGCGCCGCGCTTCTGCAACTCATCCTCGGCGGCATCGAGCACGACTTCGGGATCGTTCGAAGCGTGATCGAACATGACCGGATAAACACCGCGGAATAGGCTCACGCGCCGGCGCGTTTCGGTCAACGGCGTCAGCGCGTACACCGGCACATCCGGTCCTTTGCGCGAAATCAGCAGCGGTGTCATGCCGCTTTGCGTGAGTGAGGCGACCGCCTTGATGTCCAGCGTTTCGCAGGCGAATACCACAGCTTGCGCGATCGCTTCCTCGGTGTTGGCGGCATGCTGCAAACCGCGCCGGCGCTCCAACGCGGGGCCTTGCTCCTTTTCCGCCTCTACGCACACGCGCGCCATGGATGTGACCGTTTCCACCGGGTACTCGCCCACTGCTGTCTCGGCCGACAGCATGACCGCGTCGGTGCCATCCAGCACAGCGTTGGCGACGTCCGAAACCTCGGCGCGGGTTGGCACCGGACTGGAGATCATCGATTCCATCATCTGCGTGGCGGTGATCACCAAGCGGTTCTTCTCGCGCGCGGCGCGGATCATTTTCTTCTGCAAGCCCGGCACATGCGCATCGCCCACTTCCACCGCCAAGTCGCCGCGCGCGACCATGATGCCATCGGACGCGCTGAGGATATCGTTCAATGCACCCACCGCTTCGGCGCGCTCGATCTTAGCCACTAACCGGGATTGCCCACCGGCCACCCGCAGCAGCTCGCGCGCAAACTGCATATCGGAGCCCGAGCGCGGAAACGACACCGCAAGATAGTCCGCCTTCATGGCGGCGGCGACGCGGATATCCGCCATATCCTTTTCGGTCAAGGGCGGCGCGGTAAGTCCGCCACCACGCCGGTTGATACCCTTGTTGTTGGACAGCGAACCGCCGGTTTCGACCGTGGTGTACACCTGCGCACCGCGCACGGAATCCACATGCAGCACGATACGGCCATCGTCGAGCAGCAGAATCGAGCCTGGCCCGACATCGCTCGGCAGTTCCTTGTAGTCGAGCCCGACCCGTTCCTGGTTACCCAACTCGCACGCGGCGTCGAGAATGAATTTATCGCCGGTCTTGAGCGCGATCTTGCCCTCGGCGAACTTGCCGATGCGGATCTTCGGCCCTTGCAGATCGGCCAGGATGCCCACCGTGCGCCCTTGCGCTTCCGCGGTGTCGCGCACTTGATGCGCCAGCTCGATGAGTTTGTCGCCGGAGCCGTGCGAGAAATTGATGCGAAACACGTCGCACCCCGCGGCAATCAGCTTGGCGAGCACGTCCGGTTTGATGGATGCCGGCCCGAGGGTGGCGACGATCTTGGTCTTGCGCTGCATGCGTCTCCTAGGCCGGCGCCGCCACCCGAAATGGGCATGAGCGCCGGGGGAAACCGTTATTTTACCAAGTCGCGCCTCGAGGCCATCGGCACGCCGGTAGCTTCGCGGTCATTGCGGTGGCAACCGGCAGCCAGACTCGCTCGTCGGGATCCCCGTTGCAGGCTGCCCTCGAATGCCTTTAGCCGGGGCCGGGATGACGTCGCATGTGTATCAAGCGCCAAAGGCTCGCTTGAGTTCATCAAGCAACTGCTTCTCGTTGGCGCTCAATCGCTCGCCGCCGAAGCCCAGAAAGCCACCCTCGGTCGATGCCATCGCCACTTTCTCGGCCACAGACATGGCCCACTGCTTGTACTCAGAGGCTTCTTGCGGGCTCACCTTGTTGCGCAGCAAAGCTGCGGCGGCGGCTACGTCCTCCAACGTCTGCGCGCGGAACTTTTCGGGCGAATTAATGCCCTTCTCCTTCATGCGCGCCATGCCCCAATCGCGCGCGCTGCGCGCTTGAGCGATTTCGGCCTGACGGTCGGATGCCTTCATGTCCGGCACAACGGCTTGAATCAGTGCGTTGTTGGGAAAATCCTTCACGCCGGCGAGCACCGACTGCGCGCTCGCAAACATCTCCTTGCCGGTGCCGAACAAGCCGCTGCGCCCGGCAAACGCCATTGCGGAGCCGATCATCTGCGGAACCGACGCCAGCAAATGCAACTCATCTTCAGTGAGATTCAAGGCCATGGTCATCTCCTCTTCAAACGAGAACGGGACGGCTATTGGACGCGCTAACGGCTAGGTATGCAAGTTACACCGTGGCAGTCCACGCACTTGAACGCAATTGTGAGTCGCAGCGGGCCCGCGCTGCTTTGCGCGCTTGCAGCTAGCCAACCTTCGCTTTCTCCTTTGCCCATGAATCCTTCAATCCCACGGTGCGATTGAACACCGGTTGGCCCGGCTTGGAGTCTGTTAGATCCGCGGTGAAGTAGCCCAGCCGCTCGAACTGGAAGCGCGCTTCGGGTTTCGCCTCGGCAAGCGCCGCTTCGCCGTAGCCGGTGATGATGGTTTTCGAGTGCGGATTCATATCCTCTTTGTAGTCGCGCACCGTACCCGGCTCTTCGACGTTGAACAAACGATCATAGAGACGAACTTCAAGCCGCTTGGCGTGCGTGGCGGCAAGCCAGTGAATGGCCCCTTTAACTTTGCGCTGCTCCGTTCCCGAACCGCTCTTGGTCTGCGGATCGTAGGTGCAGTGCACGGCGGTCACGTTGCCGCTCGTGTCCTTATCGAGGCTCACGCATTTCACAATGTAACCGTAGCGCAACCGCACTTCGCCACCGGGCTGCAAGCGGAAGTAGCCCTTGGGCGGATTCTCCATGAAGTCATCGCGCTCGATCCAGACTTCGCGTGCAAAGGGCACAGGGCGCTTACCGAGCTCTGGTTTGCTCGGATGATTCGGTGCAAAGCACTCCTCGCTCTGTCCCTCTGGATAGTTGTCGATGATGAGCTTGAGCGGATCGAGCACCGCGATACGGCGCAGCGCGCACTGGTCCAGATCTTCGCGGATGCACTCTTCCAGTACGCCGACGTCGATCCAGCTATCCGCCTTGGACACGGCGATACGGTCGCAAAACAAGCGGATGCCTTCCGGCGTATAGCCGCGGCGTCGCAAACCGACGATGGTCGGCATGCGTGGATCATCCCAGCCGTCTACGAGCTTGCTTTCCACTAGCTCGATCAGCTTGCGCTTGGACAGCACGGTGTAGCTCAAGTTAAGCCGTGCAAATTCGTATTGATGTGGGCGCGAGGGTACGGGCAAGCCCTCCACCGTCCAGTCGTATAGCGGGCGATGATCTTCGAACTCCAGCGTGCAGATCGAGTGCGTGATGTGCTCGAGCGCATCGGAGATCGCATGTGTGAAGTCGTACATCGGGTAAATGCACCACTTGTCGCCGGTGCGGTGATGATGCGCGTGGCGGATGCGCCACAGTACCGGGTCACGCAGGTTGATATTGGGCGAATTCATGTCGATCTTCGCCCGCAGCACGTGCACACCGTCGGCGAATTCACCCGCGCGCATGCGGCGGAACAGATCGAGATTGTCCTCGACGCTGCGGTTGCGATAGGGGCTTTCCTTGCCGCCCTCGGTCAGCGTGCCGCGCAGTTCGCGCGTCTCTTCCGCCGTGAGGCTGTCGACGTAGGCTTTGCCTTGCTTAATCAGATGTTCGCTGAACTCGTAAATCTTCTCGAAATAGTCGGAAGCGTAGTAAAGATGCTCGCCCCAATCGAAGCCGAGCCATTTCACCGAATCGAG
>CAZAWU010000003.1:0-1996 GCA_964488915.1 uncultured Burkholderiales bacterium | reverse complement strand
GCGACGATGGCCGAATTCTACCAGCGCACGCTGCGGCCATGGCGCATTGACTGCAGCCAGGATAAGGCTTAGCGTATGCTGTATGAGCCTCTCCTTTCACCCCCTGCACCCGCTTTTCGCCGCCGAAGCAAGCGCGATTGACCTGCGGCAAGTCGCCGATGAGCCGACGCTCGCCAAAATCCGCGCTGGGATGGATCAATACGCCGTGCTTGTCTTTCGCGATCAAGCGTTTTCCGACGCGGAGCAGCTTGCATTCGCGCAACGCTTCGACGGGGAGTTGCACAGCAAGACCGGCATCGCCGCGATCTACAACAATCGCTTCGGCAACGAGGCGCTGACCGACATCTCGAACGTGGACGAAGCCGGTGAAATTCTCAACACCAATGACCGGCGCCGTGCCTACGCGCTCGGCAACCGGCTGTGGCACGCGGACGCCACGTTCCAAGATCCGCCCGGACGTTACTCGATGCTGCACGCGCGCATCGTGCCGCCGGTGGCGGCCGACACGGAGTTCGCCGACACGCGCGCGGCGTATGACGCGCTCCCGCTGGACATGAAAGCGCGGATTGAGACTCTAAAGGCGCATCATTCCATCGCGCACTCGCGCAAGACGCTGGGGTTCAACTTCTCCGAGGACGAGGAGGACCGCCTGCGCGGCGCGATTCATCCGCTCGTGCGCACGCTGCCCTACGGCCGCAAAGCGCTCTACATCGCCTCGCACGCCTCGCGCATCATCGATTGGCTCATCCCCGATGGCCGCTTGCTGCTGCTCGACCTCATGGAGCACGCCACGCAGCGCGAGTTTGTGTACGCACACGCCTGGCGCCCCGGCGACTTAGTGATCTGGGACAACCGCTGCACCCTGCACCGCGCACGTCCGTTTGATGATGCCAAGTACAAGCGCGAACTGCGCCGCGTGACGACGCTGGATATCCCGCGCGTGGCGGCGAACGCGGCGTAGCGCCGGGGCATCGGGGTTAGCGTAGGCGAACTGGATGGTGCCGTTTTCTTACTCGCTTTCACTCGCCCTATTTCCGACTACTTCGTCTCCAGCAGCTCGAACTGCGCAAAAGTGGAAAAGTTGGGTTCGTAGGTTGGGGGTGAGCGCAGCGAACCCCAACGCATTCGTCTACATGGTTGGGGTTCGCTGCGCTCACCCCAACCTACTCAGCTTCGCGACGACATCGCGCGCTGCATGCGGGCGGCCGAACGTCAAGCCGCCTAGCCCTGCTTAAGCGGCGTCAACGTCAACTCCACGCGCCGATTCGCCTGTCGCCCGTTCGCTGTGTCATTGCTGGCCACCGGCCGCGTTTCGCCCGCACCGACCGTGATGATGCGCTCGCTGGTCACGCCCTTTCCAGTGAGATAACCCGCCACCGACTGCGCGCGCCGCGTCGAAAGGCTTTGGTTGTAGTCACTCGCACCGGTGTTATCGGTGTGCCCGGCGACTTCGATGATGGTTTGCTTGTACTCCTTGAGCACCAGCGATACGGAATCGAGCACGTTGGTGAAATTCGGCGTCAGTTGCGCGCCATCGGTTGGGAAAGTGATATTGCTCGGCATATTCAGCGTGATGTCGTCGCCGCTGCGCGTGACGCTCACGCCCGTGCCTGCGAGCTTCTCGCGCAGCTTCGCTTCTTGCCGGTCCATGTAGTAGCCGATCGCCCCGCCGGTGAGCCCGCCGATACCGGCGCCCAGCAGTGCGCGGCGCTTGCGCTCCTTCGAGTTGCTGCCGCTGATCCAACCGACTACCGCACCCGCCCCGGCGCCGATGGCGGCGCCTTTGGTGGTCTTGCTGATTTTCCTCTCGCGCGTGTAGGGGTCGATCGTGGTGCAGGCCGTTGCGGCGAAAAGCGCAAGGAAAACCACACAAGCAAAGCGAGTGATACGAGATGATTTCATGTACATGAGAAACTTCTCCTTCAGGCTATTGAGGACTTAACTGCACCGATGTAAGGAGCGTTGACGTATGGCGTCAAACAGTTGTTCTTGGCAC
>CAZAWU010000002.1:0-67217 GCA_964488915.1 uncultured Burkholderiales bacterium | reverse complement strand
GGCCGCAGTTGGGCACTTCCAAAGACAGGAGATGGTAAAGAATATGTCGCTCGATATTTCCGAGATGATGGACGGGGAGCTAGATGACGCGGCGGCCCAGCATGTGCTGGCTACGTTGCGCGAGAACGAAGAAGCCCGGCTCGCCTGGGAGCACTACCATGTCATCGGTGACGCGTTGCGCGGTACCACGGAATTGACGAGGGCACGTGCGAGCGTCACGGGCCAGAGCCAAGAGCTGCAGCAGCGTATATTCGCCGCATTGGCGCAGGAGCCTACCGTGTTGGCGCCGCCGCGCAAACGCGCGCTGGCCACCAGCTGGCAGCGCTATGGCATGGCCGTAGCGGCCACAGTGGCGGCGTTTGGTTTGTTTTCTATGTTCGGGCAACGTGTTGGCGGCGAAGGTGCGCCGCAGCAGATCGCCGCGCAGGATTGGCAGCGCGTGCCCGTTCAGAGCGGAGTGGCGCTCGTGGGCCGCGCCGCGCAGGAATCCGCGCTCGCTAGCGGTGCGGAGGATCCCTATCTCGCGGCACACTTCGAAGTCACCCCAGCCATCCGCCCAGGTGTCGTGCGCGCGGCGTGGCAGCCGAACGATCAGCGCTAGTGATAGCATCGAAGTTCTCGGAATTCGTCGCGCGTTAGCCGTATGAGAGTCGCTGCTCTCGCTTGTTTACCGCTATTCGCCGCCGGCATCGTGCTGGCGCAAGAAAAGAAGCCGGCAGCGGACGCCAGCAATTGGTTGCCCCGTATCGCCGCGGCTGCGCGTGAGCTGACCTATAGCGGGACGTTCGTGCACCAGCTGGGGCCGCGCATGGAAACCATGCGCATTTCGCATCTCTACGACGCCAGCGGCGAAGCGGAAAAGCTAGAAGCGCTGGATGGCCCGCCGCGCGAGATCGTGCGCGAGAACGAAACCGTGCACTGCTACTACCCGGAAAGCCGCATGGTCAAGCTCGAGCAAGGCCGGGCGCGGCGCTACTTCCCGGCGTTGATCGGCGACAATCCCGAGGGGCTGGTCGCGCACTATGAGCTGCGGCTCGGCGCGACGGAGCGCGTGGCGGGCTACGATTGCCAAGTGATTTGGCTGCGCCCCAAGGATCAATTGCGCTACGCTCATCGCCTGTGCGCGGAGCTGAAAACTGGTTTGCTGCTGAAAGCTGCGATCGCGGACGAACGCGGCGAACCGGCCGAGCAGGTGGCTTTCACCGCCCTGGATATCGGCGCCCACATAACGCGCCAATCGTTGCGCTCTGCCTACGCGGAGGCGCAGCGCAGTTGGCGCACCGATGCGTCCAACTGGGAGCGCAATGCGCCGGAAAGCGGTTGGCACATCCGCGATATCCCGGCGGGCTTTCGCAAAATAATGGAGATGCAGCGGCGCATGCACGGGCGCGCGGAGCCGGTGCGCCAAATTGTGTTTTCGGACGGGTTGGCTGCGATCTCGGTGTTCATTGAGCCGAAAAGCAGTATTCCACCGGCATTGCGTGGCCCGCGCCAGCTCGGGCTCGTCTCGGTGCTTACCAAGGAACTCGACGATCATCACATCACCGTGCTCGGCGAAGTGCCGCAGGTTTCGCTCAAGCAAGTTGCCAATGCAGTTAGCCTGCGAAAGTAGGATACTGGCTTGAGATTGCATTCATGAATCAACCTGGTTGCGACACTTCAGACGCAACTGCATGCAGTAACGAATGCGGTATGCACGGCTGCCGCCTTTGGTTCGGTTTGCTTCCGGGCCGCAAGCTCCGCGGCAGCGCGGCGCAGTCCGAGCGCGCTGCCGGCCAGTTCTTGGGGCTGGGGTTGCGGGCGTTCGCGCTGCCGCTGGCCTTGTTCGCGGCGACACTGGCCTTGTTCGCACGCCTGCAAATCACGCAGGACTGGCTGGCCGTGGCAGCGCTCGTCGTTGCCGCACTCTGCGGCTGGTACGCGCTGCGGCGCCATTCTCGCCGCCACGGCTAGGCCAAGCCGCCTTTGGCGGCCGCACGGCCACGCCAAACCAAGTAGAATTTTTATCTCTTTGACGCGTCTTGAGCGTACACACGCATGAACCGATTTTTTCTGCTTTGCATCACCAGCCTTACTTTTGCCGGCGCCGCTCTGGGGCGCGAACTGCCGGATTTCACCGATCTAGCCGAGAAACAAGGGCCGGCTGTGGTGAACGTCAGCACCACCTCGGCTGCACGCGGTATGGAAGGCATCCCGGAAGATGACCCGATGTTCGAGTTCTTCCGGCGCTTCGGCCCGCAACAGCCGGGCCCACGCGACGAGGACAACCGTTCGCTCGGCTCGGGCTTCATCATCAGCGCCGACGGCTATATCTTGACCAATGCGCACGTCGTAGCCGCCGCCGACGACATCACGGTGACGCTTACCGACAAGCGCGAGTTCAAAGCCAAAGTCATCGGCGCCGATAAGCGCACCGACGTGGCGTTGATCAAAATCGAAGCGGCCGGTCTGCCCAAGCTCACCATGGGAGATCCGAATCAGCTGCGAGTCGGCGAATGGGTGGTGGCGATCGGTTCGCCATTCGGTTTCGAGAATACGGTCACCGCCGGCATTGTAAGTGCCAAAGGGCGTGCGCTACCGCAGGAGAATTACGTGCCGTTTATACAGACCGACGTGGCGATCAACCCAGGCAATTCCGGCGGCCCGCTTTTCAACATGAAAGGGGAAGTCGTCGGTATCAATTCGCAGATTTACAGCCGCACCGGTGGGTTCATGGGCCTGTCGTTCGCCATTCCCATCGATGTGGCCATGGACGTATCCGATCAGTTGCGCAAAAGCGGCAAAGTCAGCCGTGGTTGGCTAGGGGTGGTAATTCAGGAAGTGACCAAGGATTTGGCCGATTCCTTGGGTTTGCCGAAGCCCGCAGGGGCGGTCATCGCCTCGGTGGAGCGCGGCGGGCCGGCGGATAAAGCTGGGTTCGAGCCGGGCGACGTCATTCTTAAGTTCGACGGCAAGCCGGTAAACACGTCGAACGATCTGCCGCGCTTGGTGGCGGCCACCAAACCAGGCAGCAAAGTAAACGTGCAGGTCTGGCGCAGCAAGGGGCAAAGCAAAGACGGCCAGACCAAGGACATCGCCGTAACCTTGGCCGAACTGCCGCAGGAAAAGATAGCCTCGTCTAAGACGCCCAAGAAGGGTAAGAGCGAGGGCAACAAGCTTGGTCTGACGCTGTCCGAACTCACCGCCGAGCAGCGCAAACAGCTCGACGTCGAGTCCGGGCTGCTGGTTGAGGATGCGCAGGGACCGGCGAGCAAGGCGGGCATCCGGGCCGGAGACGTTGTTCTGTCCATCAACAACACCGAAGTAAAGAACCTCGATCAGTTCAACCAGGCCGTGGCCAAACTCGAAGGGCGGCGCAACGTCGCTCTGCTGGTCAAGCGCGGAGAGTCGACCCAGTTCATCACGCTGCGCCTTGGCGCTGGGTGATGAGCGTACTACTAGGCGCGGGGAACCCCCTGCCCCCGCGCTCGCTATTGCGGGCGGAGTCGAGGAAACAGAGTGCGCCGGGCGCACTTTGAAGTGAAAAGCAACGGAGGCCGCATGCTGCTGGCACCTTGATGCGCCCAGCGCAACCTGTTTCCTCGACTTCGTTTCCAAGTACGAGCGCGGGGACGCGAAGATGGGTGAAGCCCAGGCTTCGCCTGCTTTCGCCCGGAGTTCCCCGCGCCTTGTAGTAACCCTTCCCCCACGCTCGGTTTCCTACGGTAAAATGCCAGGTTAGGCTTTTGGCCGCAATGGCATGAATCTCATTCGCAATTTCTCCATCATCGCGCACATCGATCACGGCAAATCCACTCTGGCGGACCGCATCATCGAGCTTTGTGGGGGGCTATCGCAGCGTGAAATGGAGGCGCAAGTGCTCGATTCGATGGATCTCGAGCGAGAACGCGGCATTACCATCAAAGCGCAGACGGCGGCACTCAACTACCGCGCGCGCGACGGTCAGCTCTACCAACTGAACTTGATCGACACCCCGGGGCACGTCGATTTTTCCTACGAGGTGTCACGCTCGCTGTCAGCGTGCGAAGGCGCGCTACTCGTCGTAGACGTTTCGCAGGGTGTGGAAGCGCAGACCGTGGCTAATTGCTACACGGCGATCGAGCAGGGGGTCGAAGTGGTGCCGGTGCTCAACAAGATCGATTTGCCTTCCGGCGATCCTGAACGCGTCAAGGCGGAGATCGAAGACATCATCGGGATAGACGCCAGCGACGCGATTCGCGTCAGCGCCAAAACGGGCGAGGGCATCGCCGACGTGTTGGAAGGCGTGATCGCGCGCATTTCGCCGCCCAAGGGCGATCCGGATGGTCCGCTGAAGGCGCTCATCATCGATTCGTGGTTCGATAACTACGTGGGCGTAGTGATGCTGGTACGCGTGGTCGATGGGCGGCTGCGCACCAAGGACAAGATATTGCTGATGTCGACCGGCGTCAGTGTGCTGTGCGAGCAAGTCGGCGTCTTCACTCCGAAGTCGCAGACGCGCGACGAACTGTCCGCGGGAGAAGTTGGTTTCATCATTTCCGGCATTCGCGAGCTAAAAGCGGCGCGCGTCGGTGATACCGTTACCTTGGCCCACCGACCGGCGGCACAGCCTCTGCCCGGTTTCAAAGAGATCAAACCCCAGGTGTTTGCCGGACTCTATCCGGTGGAACCGAACGAGTATGACGCGCTGCGCGACGCGCTGGAGAAGTTGCGCTTGAACGATGCATCGCTGCACTTCGAGCCGGAAACCTCGCAGGCGCTCGGTTTCGGTTTTCGTTGCGGCTTTCTGGGGCTGTTGCACATGGATATCGTGCAGGAGCGCTTGGAGCGCGAGTACGACTTGGACTTGATCACCACGGCGCCGACGGTGGTCTATCAAGTGGTGTTACGCGATGGGACGACACTCGAGGTCGAGAATCCCGCGCGCTTGCCGGAGCTATCGAAGATCGAAGAGATTCGCGAACCGATCATTACAGCGACCATACTGGTGCCGCAAGACTATGTCGGCCCGGTCATCACGCTGTGCACCAGCAAGCGCGGCACGCAAAAGAACATGCACTATACCGGGCGGCAGGTCGTGTTGACCTACGAAATGCCCATGAACGAAGTCGTAATGGATTTTTTCGACAAGCTAAAATCGGTCTCGCGCGGCTATGCATCGCTTGACTACGATTTCAAAGAGTACCGTACGGCCGACGTGGTCAAACTCGACATCCTTATCAACAGCGAGAAAGTCGATGCGCTCTCACTCATGGTGCATCGCGACAACGCGCAGTATCGCGGACGCGAACTGGCGGCCAAGATGCGTCAACTGATCCCACGCCAAATGTTCGATGTCGCCGTGCAAGCCGCCATCGGGTCGCAGATCATCGCGCGCGAAACGGTCAAGGCGCTGCGCAAGAACGTGTTAGCGAAATGCTATGGCGGGGACATTACCCGTAAGCGCAAACTGTTGGAAAAGCAGAAAGAGGGCAAGAAGCGCATGAAGCAGGTGGGCAGCGTTGAGATTCCGCAAGAGGCGTTTCTCGCGATCTTGCAGGTGGAGAGTTAGGCGATGGATTTGGCTACGATCGGCATCATTGCTCTAGTCATCAGTACACCCATCGTCGTCTGGGATCTGGTGACGGCGAACAACGCCTCACGCCTCAAGGAGGCGTTTCTGCCGTATACGCAGTTCGCGTATCTCGCCTGCTTTATCGCCGGCTTTGGGTTGCTGCTTAAGGTGATGAGTTTTGCGGCTGTCTTGCTGTTGGCGACCGTTGCCACCGGGCTGATTTGGCTATGGGATCGCTACGCCAACAAGCGAAGCGCCGCGAGCGCGCCCGCTGCGGCGCCTGAACCCAAAACGGCTGGAGCCGCGGCGAAGGCTGACGCCGCCAAGATGCTGCAAGTGCCGATCTGGCGCGAACTGGGCGCGAGTTTTTTCCCGGTGATCCTAATCGTTTTCGTGGTCCGCTCATTCTTGGTCGAACCGTTTCGCATTCCTTCCGGTTCAATGATCCCGACGCTGCTGGTGGGCGATTTCATCCTGGTAAACAAGTTCGCTTATGGCGTGCGCTTGCCGGTCGCTAACGTCAAGATCCTTCCCGTCGGCGATCCGCAGCGCGGTGATGTCATGGTGTTCCGCTACCCCAAGAACCAGACGCTCGACTATATCAAGCGCGTGATCGGCATTCCCGGCGATACAGTGACATACCGAAACAAGAAGCTCACGATAAACGGCGAAGCGGTGCCGATGCAAGAGATCGGCGCGTTCCAGTACCGCGATACGGGACAGGAAACCGGACAGCTGCAGCTGGTGGAGTCGCGCCAATTTACCGAGACCATCAGCGGGCATGAGCACGCGACGTTGATCGAGGATACGCAAAGCACGTTGCATGTGATGCGCGTGGAGGACTTCGAGCACAAAGGCGCTTGCACCTATGACGCGGAAGGCTTCACTTGCCGCGTGCCCGCGGGGCACTACTTCATGATGGGCGACAATCGCGATCGCAGTTCGGACAGCCGCTACTGGGGCTTTGTTCCGGAAGATCACATCGTCGGCAAAGCGTTTTTGATCTGGCTTAACTGGAGCGAGATCAAGCGCATCGGCACGCGCATCAATTGAGGTCAAAAGGGGAGGGACACGAATGAATAGACAATCAGGCGGCGCGTTGACAAGTTTCCTGTTGATCGTCTTTCTCATCTTGGCGGCGATTATCGGGATGAAAGTGTTTCCGGCGTACTTGGAGTACTTCGCGGTGAAGCGAACCTTGCACACACTCGCCGAGACCGGGGAGATCAACGGCTCGACGCGCGAAATCAAAGATGCGTTCTCGCGCCGTGCCTCCATCAACGACGTCAAGAGTGTCGGTTCGGATCAGCTCGAGATCAGCAAGGATGGCGGCGCCGCAGTCGTGACGGTCAATTATCCGGTGACCGTGCCGCTGTTCGGCAATATCAAACTTGTCATCGATTTCTCCGCCTCCTCTGCAAAGTAAAGCAAAACGAACAACGGGTCATCCGGGTGAAACGGTGGACTTGCCCGGTTTTGAGCAGCGTATCGGCTATCGCTTCAACGACCGCGAATTGCTGCGGGCGGCGCTGACGCACCGTAGCCATGGCGCGCAGCACAATGAGCGTTTGGAGTTCCTGGGCGACAGCCTGCTCAATCTGACCATCGCGACGGAGCTTTTTACGCGCTTTCCCAAGCTCCCGGAAGGCGATCTTAGCCGTTTGCGCGCAGCGCTGGTCAAGAGGCAATCGCTATACGAAGTGGCGCAAGAAATCGATCTGGGGCAGTATTTGCTGCTGGGCGAGGGAGAGTTACGCAGCGGCGGCTTTCGGCGCCCGTCCATTCTTGCCGATGCGCTGGAAGCGATGGTCGGCGCAGTCCTCGTGGATGGCGGGCTGGTGGCGGCGCAGACGCTGGTGAGCCGACTATTCGCTGAACGCCTGGTGCACTTGGAACCGGGGGCGGTGGAGAAAGATCCTAAGACGCGCTTGCAGGAACTGCTGCAAGGCAAGCGCCTGCCGCTGCCGGAGTACAACGTCGTCGAAGTGAGCGGCGCCGCGCACGATCAGCGTTTTCGGGTTGCGTGCCGCATCGCATCACGCAACGTCGTCACCGAAGGCGAAGGACCGAGCCGCCGCATTGCTGAAATGGCGGCGGCTGAACGCGCATACGCACTGATCCACGGTGAATGAAACGGTATTTCGCTGCGGCAGCGTAGCCCTAGTCGGCCGGCCAAATGTCGGTAAATCAACGCTCTTCAACACGCTGGTTGGCGCCCATCTTAGTATCACGGCGCCGAAGCCGCAGACCACGCGGCACCGGATATTGGGGGTGCGCACCGAGCCGGACGTGCAGTTCCTGTTGATCGACAGTCCGGGGATTCAGTATGCGCATCGCGATCCACTGAGCCGCGTGTTGAACCGTGCCGCCGAGGCGGTGTTGGCCGAAGCAGATGTCATCGGCTGGGTAGTGGAGGCCGGCCGCACCGTAGCAGCAGATGCCGCCGTGTTCAATCTGCTGCCGCAGGCGCGCCCGCGCGTGATGATCGCCAACAAAGTCGACCGCGTCAAACAAAAGAACACGCTGCTGCCGTGGCTGCAGGACGTAGCTGCGCGCTTTTCGATCGCCGATATCGTTCCGGTCAGCGCCAAGTCGGGCGCGCAGTTGCAGGAACTGCTCGCATGCCTTAAGGCGCAGCTACCGCTCGGTCCCGCTCATTTCGACGAGGATCAACTCACCGATCGCACCGAGCGCTTTCTCGCCGCCGAATTGGTGCGCGAGCAGCTGTTTCAGCAGCTCGCGCAGGAAGTGCCTTTCGGCAGTGCGGTGGTCATCGAGTCGTTTCGCGAGCTTGCCGGAGTTCGCGAGATTCACGCTACCATCTTTGTGGCCAAAGACAGCCACAAAGCGATCGTGATCGGTAAAGGCGGCGCGAGGTTAAAGGAGATCGGCACGCGTGCCCGCCGCGCCATGGAGCAGTTGTTCGGTGGGCGCGTGCGGTTGCAGACTTGGATCAAAGTAAAAGCGAATTGGACCGAGCAGCCGGCCACACTGCGCCAACTTGGGCTGGGTGAGGCGAGCGGGTAAGGCATGAGCGCCGAAAAGCGGTTGCAGGATGAGTGTTTTGTCTTGCACACCTATCCGTATCAAGAAACCAGCTTCATTGTCGAAGCTTTCAGTCGGCATCATGGGCGCATTGCATTGGTAGCCAAAGGTGCGCGGCGGCCGCGTTCCGGGATGCGCGGGCTGATCCGCCAGTTTCAACCGATGTTGCTGAGCTGGTTCGGCAAATCCGAGCTGCGTACGCTGGCAGCCGCGGAATGGGTGGTGGCGCACACGCCCCTGCGCGGCTTGGCGCTGCTGTGCGGCTTTTATCTGAATGAGCTACTGCTCAAGCTGATCGCGCGCGAAGATGCGCATGAGCAGCTCTACGACGTGTATCGCGCGTTGCTGCCGCAGCTAAGCCAAACCACTCACGTCGAACCGCTGCTGCGCGGCTTCGAACTCGCGCTGCTGCGTGAGCTAGGATATGCCTTGAGTCTGGTGCGCACCGCGGATACCGATGAAGCGGTGCAAGCGCAACGCTCGTACGGCTTTAGCTTCGACCGCGGTCCGCTGGCGCATATCGCAGGCGGCGATACAGTAAAATTCCTCGGCAAGACGTTTCTGGATATGGATCGCGCCGACTACAGCGATCCGGTCACCAGCCAGCAAAGCAAACAACTCATGCGCGCAGCCATCAATCACCATCTCAACGGCCAGCCCTTGCATACGCGCCAGCTGCTGCGCGATTTGCAAGCGCTGTGAGGCGCGAACGCGAACCGATGATCGAGCTCGGCGTCAATATCGATCACGTCGCGACGCTGCGGCAAGCGCGCGGCACGCGCTACCCGAGCCCGATCGAAGCCGCATTGCTCGCGGAAACGGCCGGTGCGGATGCGATCACGCTACACCTGCGCGAAGACCGGCGGCACATCCAAGACCGCGACGTGGAGGTGCTGCGCGAAGTAATGCGCACGCGCATGAACCTCGAATTGGCCGTCACCGACGCGATGATCGATTTTGCACTGCGCATCAAACCGCACGACGTGTGCTTAGTACCGGAGCGCCGCCAGGAGTTGACCACCGAGGGCGGGCTGGACGTGATTGCGCAACGCGCAAAGATTGCCACCGCCGTTGCCCGGCTCGGAGCGGCGGGCATTCGCGTGTCGCTGTTCATCGATCCCGACCTGCAACAAATCCAGGCTGCCAAAAGCGTCGAGGCGCCGGTTATCGAGATTCACACCGGCGCCTATGCGGAGGCTGAGCAGCGCCAAGCGCGCGCGGCAGCGTTGACGCGCATCCGCGACGCCGCGCAGCACGCGCAGTCGATCGGCCTGGTGGTCAACGCTGGACACGGCTTGCACTATCACAACGTCGGACCGATCGCCGCGCTGGCGCAAGTGCGCGAGTTGAACATCGGGCACGCCATTGTGGCGCACGCACTGTTCGTTGGTTGGCAAGCGGCGGTGCGCGAAATGAAGCAGTTGATGAACGCGGCGGCGCGCTCACGATGAGCGCGCCACCGAGCGCTCCGGCGCTGATCTACGGCATCGGCACGGACATTATTTCGGTCGCCCGCGTCCAGCAAGCTTTGACGCGATTTGGCGATCGTTTTGCACGGCGCATTCTGGCCGAGCGCGAGTACACTGACTACCAGCGGCGCAAAGCCCCGGAGCGCTTTCTCGCTAAGCGCTTCGCCGCGAAGGAAGCGTTCTCCAAAGCCATGGGGACAGGAATTCGCACACCGGTGACGTGGCGCTACATCGAAGTCGGACATGATCGGCGCGGCAAGCCGCTGATCGTGCCGCACCCGCAGTTGGCTGCGTGCATGGCGGAGTGGGGCATTGGCGCAGCGCACATCTCGATCACCGACGAGTTGGATGTAGCGATGGCGTTTGTGATCTTGGAGCGTGCTTAGCGCGCAACGATTTTCTCGTACTCGGACCTGCACATGCTTGGACCCGTAATGTTGGACGTCGCCGGCACTGAACTGACCGACGAGGATCGGCGCCGCCTAGCTCATCCGCGCGTCGGCGGTGTAATTTTGTTCGCGCGCAACTACGAGTCGCCACGGCAGCTGCGCGCGTTGACTCACGCGATCCGCAATCTGCGCGATCCGCCCTTGCTGATTGCGGCAGATCACGAAGGTGGCCGCGTCCAGCGTTTCCGCAGCGGGTTCACTGCGATTCCACCGATGCGCCACTTAGGGCAGGTGTGGGATTCAGACCAGCGCGCGGGCGAATCGCTTGCGCGCGCGGTCGGATCCATCATCGGCACCGAACTGAGCAGCCACGGCGTGGACTTTAGTTTCGCACCGGTGCTTGATCTGGACTACGGCTCGAGCAGCGTCATTGGCGATCGCGCGCTGCATAGCGACGCGCAGGCGGTGGCTGCGCTGGGCACCGCATTGATCGAGGGCTTGGGCGCCGCCGGTGTGCGCGCTGTGGCGAAGCATTTCCCCGGTCATGGCTATGTGCGCGCCGATACACATCACGAAGTGGCGACGGATGCGCGCAGCTTTGCGCAGATCGAGCAGTCCGACCTGGTCCCGTTCGCCCGGCTGGCGCCGCTACTCGGAGGGGTGATGCCGGCGCACGTGATCTACCCAGCGGTCGATGCTCTTCCGGCGGGTTACTCGCCGTTCTGGCTACAGCAGATTTTGCGCATGCGGTTGGCCTTTCAGGGGGTTATTTTCAGCGACGATTTGAGCATGGAAGGCGCACAAGCAGACGGAGGTATTCAAGGGAGAGTGGCACGGGCACTTAATGCCGGCTGTAACATGGTGCTAGTATGCAATGCCCCGGATGTGGCCGACGAGCTCCTCGCTGCATTCCCGCCCTACCAGGACCATGCGGCGGCTTTGCGCATGTCGATGCACGCGGCCACAGCTGGCGCGCTGATGACCGCCCATCCTTACCGCGACAATTTGGAGTTGCTCAGCCGCTACGCTTAAGCGTGTAGGCGCCGGCGAGTGAAGTTAGTTACTTTTGGTTTGCTGCGAGCGACTGCGTCGGCTTATCAACGGCAGCGTCGTTGCGATTCGTTTTCGCTTGCGCCCGCTCATCCTTGCGCATGTGAATGTTCCAGCGGTTACGCAGACGGCGGCGGCGTGACATGAAGCCGAGTTTGTAGTCGCGGGTCTGCGGCGGGTTTACGGTGGCTTCGCTTTCAGTTTGCATGAACCCCTCTTGTATTATCGGTGCCCGTTTGCGCAACGAGCTGTTCTGAGGAAACGGCGGTGAGATGCGCGGGAGCGGCGTGCGTCTTGTACTTGTCGCAATAGATCTTCCAGGGGTAGCCTGGTTCATCGTAGCGGCAGACGTCGGCGGATCTACAACTGGTCGGCCCGGAAAAAGCGATTACAAACTCCACGGTCTTGCACTGGCAGGTCGCGCATAGCGTCCTCGCGCTTGAAGACATAAGTTCTGACTCCTGGTTTTGTGGTTGCGTCCCTTGTGCAAAAAACGCGGGGCTTGCCGGCCTTTGGGCCAACTTGCCCCGCAGCACAGTGACAACTTATTCGGATGCTGCTGCCTGCGCCAAACGGCGATCTACGCAAGAGGTAGCAGACAACGTGCCAATTCAGAATTGATTGTTAAGTGATTGATATACCAGGAAAACGGAGAGGACATAGCGATCGCGACGAAGGTCGGCGCACTTGATCTGTCGCCGATCGGCGACGTTGCAGTCCGTTGCCAATCCCAGAGGCTTGAAAAATAATCACTTTATTTGTCTCCGAATGGAGACAACACAAGTGCGCTCCAGGGACGCAGTTAGGCGTGCGCCTCGGCTTTGAAGGTGCCCGGGTCGAGCTGGTTGCGTTGCAGCAGCTTGTAGAACTCAGTGCGGTTGCGGCGAGCAAGGCGTGCTGCGTGCGTCACGTTGCCGTTGGTTATCTTTAGTACCTGAATGAGGTAGTCACGTTCAAAGCGCCGGCGCGCGTCTTCAAACGACGGGATGGTCTCGTGCTCGCCCTGCAAGCACTTCTGCACTAGTGAGAGGGGCACGATCGGCGTGGTGCAAAGCGCCATCGCTTGCTCGACGACATTGATGAGCTGGCGCACGTTTCCTGGCCAAGCTGCGCTCACCAATGCCTCCATCGCATCGGGTGCGAATCCGGTAATGTGTTTGCGGTAGCGTTGCGCCAGTTTATTGAGAAAGTATGTGGCAAGCAGCGGCACGTCCTCGCGGCGCTCGGCTAGCGGCGGCACCACCAAGGAGACGACGTTCAGGCGGTAGAACAAATCCTCACGGAATTGGCCTTGCGCCATGTGCTGTTCGAGATTGCGATGCGTCGCGGAGATAATGCGCACATCGACCGCCTGGGTTTGCGTCGAACCGACGGGGCGCACCGCGCGATCTTGCAGCACGCGCAGCAGCTTGACTTGCAGCGCCAGCGGCATGTCGCCAATCTCGTCGAGCAACAACGTCCCGCCGTTAGCAGCGACGAATAGGCCTTGATGATCGCGCATCGCACCGGTGAAAGACCCCTTGGTGTGACCGAATAGCTCCGACTCGAGCAGCGCTTCGGGGATGGCGCCGCAATTGATCGCCACAAACGGGCGGTCGCGGCGCCGGCTGGCCTTGTGCAGCGCCTTCGCCAACATTTCCTTGCCGGTGCCGCTCTCACCTTGAATGAGAACGCTGGCATCGCTGTCCGCCACCAGCAGTATCTGGCTAAGCAAATCTTCCATGCGCGCGCTACGTGTGACGATATCTTGGCGCCAGTCCGCACCGGCATCGGCCGGCCCCGCGCTATTACCGCTCAGCGCGAGCGCGCGCTCGATGTGCGCAAGCAGAACCTTGCTGTCAAACGGTTTGGTCAAATAGCCGAACACGCCGCGCTTTGTCGCTTCCACCGCATCCGGTACTGTCGCGTGCGCGGTTAGGACGATCACCGGCAGCGCCGGGTTGATTGTCTGCACGGCGTCGAATAGCGCCATGCCGCTCATCCCGCTCATTTTCAAATCGGTGACGACGATATGCGGGCGCGTTTGCTGCAAACTGGCCAAGGCTTTCTCCGCGCTGTCCAGCGCGGTCACTTGATAGCCAGCGCCGGTGAGCCGGATCGATATCAGCCGCAATATCTCCAAGTCATCATCGACGAGCAGAATTTTGTAAGGAGTGGTCATGCTTACTTGGGTTCCTTCGGCGCTTCTCTCGGTATGTCCTTGGGTGATTCTTTCGGTGTTTCCTTGGGCGCTGCTTCCTTTGGCGGCGCCTCCTTGGTTTGCTGACGCTCGATCAAGCTCTTCTCGATCTTCATGATTGCGTCGAGCTTTTCCTGCAAGTCGTCGGCGCGTTTTTGTTCTTCGCGCAGTCTTCCGGTGAGTTGCTGGATGTTCTCTTCCTGCCGGTTGATGACCGCTTCCAAGCGCTTTTGCTCGTCCTTGAGTTTTTGTTCGAATTGTTGGGCAGCGCCATCCTGTTTGGTTTGGAGTTGATCCGCGCGCTTGCGTTCGGCGCTCACTCGCTGTGACAAATTGGAGACGTTCTCTTCTTGCCGCGCCGCCGCAGTCAAATGCTCATGCAGTGCGGAAGCAAAGTTTTTTAACGCGCCGCTGCTTTGCGCATCTCGTATGACATCCTGAAGCAATTTCAATGCCTGCGGCAGATCGCGCGTTTCGGCATGCGGAGCGCTCAACAACAACGCCAACTCGGTGCGCGCGTACGGCGTCGGCATGGTGGCGAGCCGGCGTTGCGCGCTGGCTGTTTCCGCTTTAAGCTCTTCCTTGGAAAAAGTGCGCGTTACTTCGAAGCGCGCGAGCAGCAAATCCGTGTCGCTGCTACGCGCCTGGATAATCGGCACGGGCGGCGGCGTGTTCGGTTGCGCGACCGGTTCGAGCGGCGTGCAAGCCGCCAAGTGCAATACGATCGCTGTTATCGTCGTTGTTCTAGCGTTCATGTTTGTGGGCCTTGTTCTAGTGGTAACGTTACCCGGAAGAGCGCGCCGGAGGCGACGCCGGGCACGACCTCGATCCGCCCGTGGTGCGCATTCACGTAGTCGCGGCAGATGGCTAACCCTAGACCGCTGCCTTTGACGGGGCTCTCCGCCGGCGCCTGTCCCTCGTAGAATGCATCGAATATGCGGTGCATATCCGCATCGCCGACGCCTGGGCCCTGATCTGCTACTTCGATGATTGCGTGCGGTACGCGCACGGCACCACTGATTATAATCGCGCCCCCCTGCGGGGAAAACTTGATTGCATTTGACAACAGGTTATCGAAGATGACCCGAAGCATCTCGGGATCGGCTTCGAGTTGGATCGGCGTTCCTTCGTACTTGCAGCGCAAACCGCGTGCGCGCAACGCGAGTTTTTGTTCGGCTACTACCTTCGTTAGGATCGCTGAGAGATCGATGAGTTCCGGTCGCGGCAGCGCGCGGTGGAATTCGGTAGCGCTGTAGTTGAGCAAGTTTTCGATCAGGCGCTGCAACTGAACCGATTTGTGGCGCAGGATCGTGCACACCTCGCGCTGTTGTTCGGTCAGCTTGCCGACCACCTCGTCGGCTAACAGCTCGCTGCCTTCGCGCAGGGCGGTCAACGGCGTTTTCAGTTCGTGGGAGATGCGCTGCAAGAATTTGTTCTTCTGCTGTTCGAGCTCGAGCAAGCGCAAGCGCAGCCAATCCAGCCGGCGGCCCAAGTTGACTAGATCGTGTGGACCAACGACTTTGACCGGTTTGAGCAGCTCACCATCACCCATTTGGCGGATGGCGTCGTTGATCTGCTCGAATGGCCGCGTGATCAGAATGGTGGCGCCGATCGCCACCAGCACCGCAAGCGGCACCAACGCGATGCCTTGCCAAAAGATGGTTTCTTGCGCTTTGGCCGTGGCGCTGCGCATCGTTTCCACTTGGCGCTCTACCAGCGCATCGGTGCTGCGATAAAGTTGCTGCGCGGATTTGCCGAGCCCTTCGTATTCGCCGATCATGGTCTTCACATCGAAGGAGCGGTCGGGTGTGGCCAGCAGTGTGCCGTAGAGTTTGGCTTCGCGTTCGACCAGTTGCTTGAGCTGCTTCCTCTGCTCGGGATCGAGCGGGTTGGTCTCGAGGCCGCGCGCGGCATTGACGAAATCGCCGTGGATCTTCTTGTAGGCTTCAAACACCGTGGGCTCTTCCAGCACCAAGTATTGCCGCGCCGCCCGCTCTAGGTCCACCACACGGTCGCGCAGCGTCTTGCCGGCTTGCGTGGCTTGCACGGCTTCGTACACCGCGCGTTGGCTTTGGTTGGCGAGGCGGTCGATCGATTTCGCCGCGGTGTAAAAGGCGAAGCCGAGCGGCAGCGTGACCAGCGTCAAGGCCAACAGAATGAGCTTTAAGAACGAGCGCGGATAGTAGAGCATGGTCAGGCCAAGGCGGATCGGCGCGGCAGCAGGCCGGTCAGCAATGTTGCCACAAGCACTAGCAGCGCGGCGGCGGCCGGTAGCCAATCGATAGCCACGGCGGAGCGCGCCACTTTGCTTGGCGGTAACGCCCGCAGTGCGGCGCTAGTCTGTAGCGCGTCGGCATAACGCACGTAACCGAACCCCGTTTCCTCGCTCAAGCCGCGCAGGTAGTGCTCGCGCAGCGACGATAAGTGTTCGTTGCCGGTGCGCTTGGCCGCGATCTGTGCGCCGCTCTCGTCTACGGTGCCTTCCTCGCGCACGCTGCCGCCGCGCCCGAGGTTGTGCGGATCGTCGTGCAGCACTTCGTCGGCGCGCCAGAACCCCAGCGGCTGCCCCGCTGGGCCAAACTTGGGGATCGGCGCCGGCCGATCGCCGCCCATGCCGACGAAAACGCCGCGCTCTGGTCCCGGCATCGAGTCGAAGCGAGTGCGAAAGCGCGGATCGAGCGGAGGCGACTCGTGCCCGTCGGTGAAGAATACGATCAACGGGCGCTCTGCTAAGGCGTGTTGTGTGCGCAGCGCGAAACTCACGCCTTTGGCGATTTCGCTGGCGCCGGCCCAAGACATGCGGCCGTCGATGCGCTCGAGCGCCGCGCTCAGTTCGGTGAAATTGGCGCATACCTCGACCGGCGCGAACAGCGTGAGGGTCCGGTATTCGCTGAAAACAGCGAGCCCGACGCGCGAACCGCATTGCAGGTCGAGCATGGTTTGGCGAACGGCGGATTTCGCCGCCACCAGCCGGCTAGCCGGCTGACCTTCGAGCCGAACGTCGCGCACGTTCATGCTCTGCGTGATGTCGATTACTATCAGCAACGAATGCAGCGCGCCGCTGCGTTGCATGCTGGGCCGCAGCAGCGCCGCTGCGATCAGCAACAGGGCGGTCAGCAGCGCCCAAGCCTCGCCCTTGCGCAAGCGCAGCTTCATGGCAACCCCAAAGTTTCCCCGCGCATAGTCGTCGGGGCACGCTCGCGCTGGCGCGGGGCCGGGCCGGCGCCTTCCTCCACCTCGGGCGGCTCAGGCGCAAGGCGCAAAGCGCGTTCCAAGTTGTAGCGTGCGTCCCAAATTTCCGGCGCTTCGCGCAGCACCTTACGGTACGACTCCTTGGCCAGCTCCAGCACGGGAAGTGAACGTCCGTCGTCCGTTTCACTGTCGCCGCGCAGCGCCAGCGCTTCACGCAACAACAAGTTAGCGTGGTTGTATTCCGCGCGCAGCCGCAACTCGCGCGAGCCGTGCATCGCCACGCGCGCATACAATTCATGCGCCTCGCGTGCTTTGCCGGCATGCCCTAGACGCAGCGCTTCGGCATGAATCACTTCCAGCGCATCGGTCGCGGAGAGCGTCTGCGGATTTTCTGCAAGAACGCGCGCGTTGACGCCTTGCTGCTGCTGCAAGCGCCACGTCTCGAACGCGAGCAACGCCAACAACAGTAAGGCGGCGGCGATACTCCACCGTGCGGAGCGCGGCAACGTGCGCGTGCTCATGCCCAGCGCGTGCGTTCGGCAAAGCGCGCGGCGGCGACCAATGCCAGTGCGACAAAAGCCACCGCATAACCCCAATGCGCGAGGTCTTGGCGCGCTAGCACGGCTTGGTAGCGGATCGGCAGCGTCTCCAAGCGGTTCACGTCTTCGATTGCGCGCGCCATCGCTTCCGGATCCTCGGCCTCGTAGTTGCGATAGGGCACGCCGAGAGATTGGAAGAAGCGATGCAGAAACATCTCTGGCACGGTCTGCGCGTACTCGTCCGAAACGTCTTTCAGCCCGGGGCTGTAGAAGGAGCGTATGTAAATCCAATAGAGTCCGACTCGATGCAAGCGCGCCAGGCGCGTGATCTCTTGGCGTAGATCGACGTCAATGCGATCGCCGCCATCGGAAACCAGCAGCACGATGCGCGAGCCGGTGTAGGGGCGATCGTCGAAATAGTGCAGTGCGGCGAGCAGACCGCGGCCGATGTCTGTTTCCGACAAGCCTTTGTCCAATGTCGTCGCCGCGATGGCGGCGCGCACGAACTCGGGCTGCTGCGTGAAATCGGCCACCGGGATCGGCAAACCGCTGAAAGCCATCATGCCGAACAGATCGTCGCGGCGTTTGGCGGTGAATTGCAGCAGCAGTCGCTGCGCCACCCGCGCCTTGCTTTCGCCGGAACCGTCGCCTTCGCGGCGGCCGAAGCCTTGATCCATGCTGCGGCTGCGATCGAGCAGCAGCACGATCTGCGCGCCGCGCCCGTAGCGCTCGACGCGCGCTTCCGGCTGGTACGGCCGTGCCAACGCGAACGCCAGCCCCGCCAGCGCCAGCAGGAGCAACGCGCGCAGCAGCCAATCGAGCAGAGTCGAAGCGCGGTGCCGCGGTGTCAGCGCAAGCCAAGGATAGGTGAGCGCGCTGCGGCTGCGGCCGAACAGAGCTAGCAGCGCGAGCGGCAGCAACAGGAGCGCCCACGAATACTCAAACTTCACGTCAATCCTCGCTCGACCAAACTCAAGCGCCGAGCGAACTCACGCAACTCGGCCAGAGTCGCTGCGCTGCCGCCGGCATCGCCGTAAAACGCGTAGCGCGAGGCGTCGAAGAAACGCTCGATGGCGTCGCGCTGCGCCGCGAAGCGTGGGTGCTGCACAAGAAAAGTCTCGACTTCACTGCGTAAAACGCTCTTGCCGAAAGTAGCGTCGAAGGCACGATGCAGTTGCAACATCGCACTGCGAAGCGCGGCGGCATCGCCGGCCTGTTGTCGTCGCAAAGCGCGCCAGGCGCGCATGAACGGGCCGCGGCTGCGGGCAACAAACGGCGCACCGTAGATGCGATAGAGCCAGAACAATCCAAGCAGCGCCAATGCCGCGGCGTAGCCCGCCATGCGCTGTTTCGTCGCGGTCACGTCCATGAGCGGCGTCCCATGCTCCGGGCGCAGCGCCTGCAAGCCCTCGCGCTCCCAAGCATCGGTATCGCTGATGGGCGAGATGCTCACGTGCTGTTCGCCCAGGCGCAGTGCGAGCGATTCCATCCCGGCAGCGCTGAAGCGCAGGGCCGGGCGCGGCAGCGCGGCGAGACTGACGATCTCGTCACTCGTGATCACTTGGTACTTCAGCGTCAGTAGGTAGTCGTGCGCCGTGGCGGCAGCAGTGTGGCTGAGCTCGACGTGTTGCAATTCGAGCCAGCGGTTGGCGCGCCCCTTCTTTGGCAATGAATTGCGATCGAGCTCGTGCGGCGCCGCCACCGCGACACGCACCTGCTGTGTGAACCGGTCGCCGACCAGTAAGCCGAAATGCTGCGAGACAGTATTGGAGAGTTCTTGCACAACCGGGGCCGCGGCCGCGCCGCGCAGCGAGCACGCGAGCAGCGCGCTAGTGAGCGTAAGCAGGAATCGCTTGGCCATCGTCGTCAGCGCTGACCGGGTCGCCGGGAGCGTCGGAGTGGAAATAGGCGGTAATGAGATCGGCATCGAAGCCGTCGAACAGGAACAGCGGTTTGGTCTGTTGCTGCATGAAGCGCGCGGCGAGCAGCGCACGGCGTTGCGCGAACAGCCGCGACAGATCGGCTGCAAACCGCGGTGTCAGAACGACGAAGCGCGTCCGCTGCGATTCCGCATCGCGCAGGCGCGCCAAGCCCCAGCGCGCCGGTGTTTCGAACTCGGCGCGATCCCACAGTACCACCGGGATCACTTGATGCCGTGTCAACCGGGCGAGCAATTCGTCGAGCAGAGCCAGATCGAAGTGAAAGTCCGACACCAGGAATACCAACGAGCGCTGCCGCGCGATGTGAGCGCAACCCTCCAGCAACCCGTCCGCATGCGTGTCCGTGGGGGTGTACTGTCGCAGCCGCTCAGCCAGCGCGAGGCCGGCGCCCGCTTGTTGGCTTGCGGGCAAAAACCACTCTGCGCGCAAACTTTCGCCACAACCGAAAAATCCGAACCGGTCGCCGCTGCGATGCGCGGAGTAGGCGAGCGCTTGCGTGAGGTCGGCGAGGGTGTTGAGTTTATGCGCGCGACCGCGAAATCCCATCGAAGCCGATAGGTCCGCCAGCACATAAACGGAGATGCCGCTGCGCTGGCGGAAGCGCCGCACCAGCCAACTGCCGAACGCATCTTTGAGCGAAGCATGCAGGTCGAGCCGGCGCGGATCGGGCGCGTCGATGAGCGGCACGTGATGACTGAATTCCTGCCCGCCGCCGCTTTGCGTGCTTGCATGCGCACCGGGGAAAGCAGTGCGGGCGCGCCAGGCAATGCGGTAATGGATCTGTCCCGACATCGTTAATACTGTACGTTCTATTCTATGAAGAATGTTGTGTATTTTGACAGACTGGATAATCCTGCTGCCGGTATAAGTTAAGGCGCGGCAATCTTGGCGAGAATCTGCGCTGCGAGCGCGTGGGCGATCTCGGCGCGGCGCAATTCGTACACCGGGCTCAGAAAGATGCGATGCACTATCGCCGGGCCAAATACGCCGTGGATATCCTCCGGCGTGACGAACGTGCGATTGTCGAGCCAGGCGGTGACGCGTGCGGCACGTAGCAGCATGCTCATGCCGCGCGGGCTGGCACCGGCTGCGAGCAACAGCGCCATGTTGACCCCATCGATGCGCACGCCGAAATCCTGCGGCGCACGCGTGGCCTGCCAAAGTTGCAGCGCGTAGCGCTCCAACTCGGGGCTTGCACGCACCTCTTCTTGAATGAGCGCGCCGATGACGTTTAGTTCGGCATACGGCAGCACCGCGGCGGCGACGCGCTCGAGCAGCAGCTCGGTATCATGGAACACCGGATCGAACATGAGCGCACGCTGCGTCGGCTCGTCGCGCGGCGTTTCCACCTGCAACTCGAACATGAAGCGATCGCGCGCCGCGGAGGAGATTTCGAATGTCTCCTCCTTCTCCACGCGGTTGCGGTCGGCGAACACCGTCAAATGCGGGAAGCTGTACTCGCGGCTGAAAGCGTACGCGGTCTTCTCCGCCATTGCGCGCAACAGCAGCGAGTGCACTTGCGGGCGCGCGCGATTGATCTCATTGAAAAAGAAGATTGATAACCGGTCTTCATGCTGCAGCAGTGGACCCGGATCGACGCGCGGGTTGCCGTCGGCGGCGATGTAGGTGTAGTAGAGCAGATCGTTCGGTAGCAGATCGACCGTGCCTTCTACGCGCGCAAACGCTCCGCCGACGGCGCGCGCGAACGCGCGCAGCATGGTGGTCTTGCCGACGCCGACATCGCCTTCGAGCAGCACATGGCCGCGCGCGAATATGGCAGTGGCGATCAGTTTCACGATGGGGTCCTGACCGATCACCGCATGGCGTACCTCGTCTTGGAGACGTTGGGCACGCGCATGCCAATCCGCGAGCAGAGCGTCGTTGCGATTCATGTCAAGTGTGGTAGTAAAGCGAAAGCGGGCTCGAACGAGTATAACCCAGCGACTCGCCGAGATACGACGAAGCCGAGGCGGGCGCGCCCGGACTTGTGCGTGGCTAACCGTCGTAGCGGTAGCCGATACCGTGCACGGTGAGAACGATGGCAGGGTTGCGCGCATCGAGCTCGATCGCTTTGCGCAGCTTTGAGACGTGCTGATCGAGCGTGCGACTGCTGGGAAAATGCGCGCGGCCCCAGCATTCGCTGTACAACTCTTCGCGGCTGACGACTTTGCCGCGCTGGCGGTGCAGCAGCTGCAGGATGCGCACATCGCGCAGACTCAGCTCAATAACATGATCGCCCCGGCGCGCACGCAGTTCGGCCGGCAGCACTTCCAAATCACCCATGCGCAAGACTTGCGCTGCAGCGGTTTCCTCACTGCGGCGCAGACAGCGACGCGTGACTGCGCGGATGCGCGCGACAACTTCGCGCGTGCCGAATGGTTTCATGATGAAATCGTCCGCGCCGAGTTCCAAGCCGACCACGCGGTCGATCTCCTCCGACTTGGCGGAGATGAAAATCACTGGCACCTCGGCGTTCACGCGCCGGATCTCGCGGCATACTTGGTAGCCGTCGCTCTTGGGCATCATGATGTCGAGCAGCACAAAGTCGGGCCGTTCGCTGCCGAACAGCGCCAGCGCTTGGTCGCCGTCGGGCGCGGCGATGGTGGTGTAACCCTCGCCTTCGAGCAGATCTTGCAGCCCGCGACGGATGTGCGCATCGTCTTCGGCGACCAGCACTTTCATGTCGGACCTCCGGCTGTCTCCAAACTTACTTCAAAGAGCGCGCCGGGTTCGCTGTCGAGTAGCTGCAGATCGCCGCCGTGTTGGCGCGCCAGTTCGCGTGCGATAGTCAAGCCGATACCGGTGCCGGTGACGCCATCGCTGAGTTTGGAGCTCAGGCGATAGAAGGGTTCGAAGATGCGCTCGCGCTCGCGTCTGGGAATGCCGGCACCGTAGTCGCGCACACGCACGGTGCTGCGCCGCGCATCTTGCGATGTGGTCACTTCCAAGCGCGCGCCGCCGGCCGCGTACTTTTCGACGTTGCTGAACAGATTGTTGAGGATTTGCTCGAGCGCATCGCGGTCGAGGCTGACGGTAGCGGGTGCGCCGCGCGCGAACGAGATCGCCATGGCCTTGGTCTCCAACGCCGGGCGAAATGCCTCCAGCGTCGCGCCGACTACGTCATCGACGCAGCCCGGTTGGCGATGCAGCCGCAGCACCTCGCGCTGCATGCGTCCGAAGCTAAGTACGTTCAAGATTAGGCGCGACAAGCGTTGGCTCTCGGCGACGATGATGTCGAGGTAGCGGCGCGGTTTTTCCTCGGCGGCTTCGATGTGTTCGTTCAGCAGTTCGGCGTACATGCGAATATTCGTCAGCGGCGTTTTCAGTTCGTGCGATACCTGATTGACGAAGTTGACGCGCTGCGCGGCCAAGCGCGCTGCGCGCGTGTGCTCACGATACAAGAACCAACCCAGCCCGCCGAGCGCCAGCGCCAGCGCGGCGAGTGCGCTGCCGAGGGTAAGAGCACGCGCGCCGCCGCCGGCGGCAACGGCCGGCGCGTAGTAGGCCAACTTCCAACTGCCGAGCGGGTGGCTAAGCGGCCGCAGCGCCAAGGCTTTTGCTTCGGCCTTGGGTTGATACGCGCCCCACTGGTAAGCCACGGTGCCGCGATCGTCGATCAATTGCACGCGCGCCTGCCCGAGCCTGTCATCGGCGCTACCGCTGGCCGGCAATAGGGCGATCAAGTCGGCTTTCACACGTGCCGGTTCGAGTTCGATACCGATCAGGCGCTGTGCGCTGCGCCGCCAGAAGATGAGGTCCGTTTCTGTGCCCCAATGCCACACGTACCAACCGTCGCTGCGCTTCGGCTCGCCGTTGCTCGACTGTTCTTGCGGGGGCAGCGCCTCGACGCTTTGGTAGAGAATGTCGCGATTGCGCCAGATGTCGGCGCTGCGCTGGAGAAAGCGCCGCTCGGCTTCGGTCAGCGCTGCGTTGGTCGGTGGGTGCAGGCGCTCGCCTTTCGCGTCCATGATAAAGACCTGCCGCACCAGAGGCCGCTCGCGTGCATAGTTGCGCAGGGCTGCGGTACCGTCGGCGAGCGCATCGATCTCCGCAAGCAACTCGCCGCGGCGGGCGGTGAAATAGGCGCTCAGTGAATCGTCGATGGCGACCAGTTGCGCATCGATCAGCGTCTGCACGCGATGCTCTAACGCTTGGCGTTCGCTGCTTTGCAGGCGCAAGCCCAGCCAGCCCAACGCCGCGACCGGCAGGACGACGATAAGAAGCAGGGCGATTAGGGCTTTACGGCGCAAGCGTTTCGCTCATCCGATCGAAAACGCCGCCGCGGCTATTCACGCGGCGGCGACTGTCTCGGTTACTGTCAAAATTTCTGTTGCTTCTCGGTTGAGTACTGCCGCTTGACCATGCTCTTGCGTTTGCGATTCCACTCCTTCTCGTCGTCCAGCTCCGCGGAATCCTTCTTGAACTCGCTGCTCAAGCGGCCCAGTTTCGGGTCTTGGTATTGCTGCGCATTTTGCTCCAAGTATTTCGCACCTTCCTCGAGTTTGCTGCGCGCTTCGGTGATCTTGCCTTCATCCTTGAGCTTTACTGCTTCTTTGCTGATGGTATTGGCGACTTGTTCCACCGTGTCCGCCATGACTTTCTTGTCGGTGGCACGCGCTACTTTGTCTGCTGATTCGCTGTAGCTTAGCGCGACTTTGTTCGCTAAACGCTCGGTCTGGCGCGTGCCGGTATTGAAGTAGGCGACGTCGACCTCCGCCACGGCGCGCTGCTGGCCGGCCTGCCCCGCGGGCACTTCCACTTCCAGTAGCACGAACTTCTCTTGTGCGCCGTAAAGCTGGTTCATGCCCAACACCACGTTTTGTCCGGCGATATCGGCTTCGCGGCCCAGCACGCGCAGCGGCTTGATACCGTCGGCGCAGCGGATGTTGATCTTGACCTCTTGCGCGATCACGGAGAGCACGTCACCGAACTCGGCGTCGAAGATGCGGGCGAGCTCTTGCGGATGCTCGACGAAGGCGTGGCTGCCGTCGCTCATGCCGGCCAGGCGTGCCATCAAGTCTTCGTTGTAGCCCAAGCCCAGGCCGATGGTGGTGACGCTGATGCCTTGCTTGGCGAGTGAGGCGCCTAGGCTGCCCAGCTCCTCCGGCGAGCTAGGCCCCACGTTGGCCAAACCGTCCGAAAGCAGAATGACGCGGTTCACGCGTTCGCGCTGCAAGTATTTTTCGACTTCGGTGGCGCCTTTAGCGACGCCGGCAAATAGCGCCGTGCTGCCGCCCGGCTGGATGCGAGCGATGGCGCGGCGGAACACACTTTTGTCGGCAACTTTGGTGGCGGGCACAACCACCTTCACCACATCATCGTAAGTGATGACGCTGGCCACGTCGCTGGCGTTGAGCCGCTCGACCGCCATGGCGGCCGCTTGCTTGGCGTGCACGATTTTCTCGCCCGCCATCGAACCGGAACGGTCGAGCACGATCGCGACATTGACGGGCGTGCGCTCGCCCTGGGATTGCGCTTCGGCGCCGGTCAGCGCCACTTTGACGACCGCCGTCTGTTTGGCGCCAGCCAGCACCAGCGGCGAACCGAGCGCCACGTTCAACTGGACCGGTTGCGCGTGCGCCGCGAGCGCGGCCGACGCGAGCAGCGCGGCGCACAAGCGCGCGCAAATGTTTGAGATGCCTTGGGGTTGATTCATCGCCGTTTCCTTTGTCCTTGTTAGTCCTTTAGCCGCCGCGCCCAAAGCGGGTCGCGGCTCAGTGCGAAGACTAGTCAGGCGGCGTGAATGAGTGGTGAGGTGTTGGTGAAGAGTTTGTAAAAGGTTCGTAAAAGTGGCGGTGCGGCGGGCGGCTACATGCGCTCGATGTATTCGCCGGTGTCCGTATTGACGCGAATCTTTTCGCCTTCGTTCACGAACGGCGGCACTTGTACGATCATACCGGTGTCCATTTTGGCCGGTTTGTAGGTGGTGGTGGCGGTGGCATTCCTGATGCCCGGTTCCGTCTCCACCACCGTCAACACGACGGAGGCCGGTAATTCCAAACCGATCGGGCGCTCGTTATGAAAATTGACCTGCACGTCGGTGTTGGGCAGCAAGAAGCCGGTTTGACCCTCGAGAAATTCCGCCGACAAGGACAACTGCTCGTAGGATTCTTTGTCCATGAAGATGTAGTTTTCGCCGTCTTGATACAAATACTGCAACTCGCGCGGTTCGACAAAGGCGCGCTCGATTTTCTCGTCGGTGCGAAAGCGCTGGTTGGTCTTGGTGCCGACTTCGATATCTTTCATCTCCACTTGCATGTACGCGCCGCCGCGTCCGCCCACGTGTACGTGGTGCGACTTCAGCACGCGCCAGATGCGCTTGTCCCACTCGAGCAAGTTGCCCGCGCGGATCTCCGTTGCATTAACCTTTGCCATGAAAACTGCTCTCGCCCTTCGAAAAAGACCGCCATTTTACATGACGCACCGACCTGCCTCAGAATGCGCGCCCGCGAGCCACTTTCATGACCTCTGCTCGAAAACCGTCTAGCGCGCCGAGCGCTGACTTCAATTTAGACTGCCGCCGCTGTCCGCGTTTGGCTGAATACTTGGGTGCGGTGCGTGCCGAGCACCCGGACTACCATGCGCGCCCGGTTGCACCGTTCGGCGATGCGCAAGCGCGTCTGCTGATCGTTGGGCTCGCCCCGGGTATGCATGGGGCGAATCGCACCGGACGACCGTTCACCGGCGATCATGCCGGCTTGCTGCTGTATCGAACGCTGCACCGGTTTGGATTCGCCAGCCAGCCAACGTCGGCGCATGCGCGCGATCGCTTGCGGCTTACCGATTGCCGCATTACCAACGCGGTCAAGTGTGTGCCGCCGGAAAACAAACCTACGACCACGGAAATTCGAACGTGCAACAATTACTTGAAGCATGAACTTGAGAATTCGAACGAGGTAGTAGTGGTGCTGGCATTGGGCAAGATCGCTCACGATGCCGTCTTGCAGGCGATGAATCTAAGAGCGCGCGCGTTTGCCTTTGCGCACGGGGCACGTCACAGTTTGGATGAGCGGCGCTGGCTGGTCGATAGCTATCATTGCAGCCGCTACAACACGCAGACCGGGCGTTTGACCGAACCGATGTTCGCCGAAGTATTCACGCGAATCCGCGCTTTAATTCCTTGATACATCTAGGGGAATAACTCTGGATATCAAGACGATTCTAAAAGACATCCCTAATCTTCCAGGGGTATATCGAATGTTGAGCACGCAAGGCGATGTCATCTACGTCGGCAAAGCGCGTGACTTGAAGAAGCGGGTGTCCTCCTACTTCCAGAAAACCTCGCTCAGCCCGCGCACCCAGATCATGGTAGGGCAAGTAGCGAGTGTGGAAACGACGGTCACACGCACTGAGTGGGAAGCGTTGATCCTCGAAAATAATCTCATAAAATCTTTAAATCCACGTTATAACATCATGTTTCGGGATGATAAAAGTTACCCCTATATCATGGTGACCGGACACGCCTTTCCGCAGATCCGTTTCTATCGCGGCGCGTTCGACAAGAGCAACGACTACTACGGTCCCTACGCCACCGCCTGGGCGGTACGCGAAACCATCGGCGTGCTGCAAAAAGTCTTTCGTCTGCGCACCTGTGAAGACACGGTGTTCGCCAACCGCTCGCGTCCGTGCCTGTTGCACCAGATCAAGCGCTGTTCGGCGCCGTGTGTCGGCACCATCGATGTTGCCGACTATGCGCGCGACATCGGCCACGCGAAGTTGTTCCTGGCGGGCAAACCGGAGGAGGTGCTGCGCGGGCTGCAGCAGCAGATGGAGGCTGCCTCCGCGGCGCTCGAGTTCGAGCAGGCTGCGGTGTTTCGCGATCAGATCCAGTCGCTGCAGCGCGTCATCACCAAGCAATACGTGGTGAGCGAGTCCGAGCGCGACGTCGACATCGTCGCCGCGCGCACCGAAGGCGGTATGGTCTGCGTCAATTTCGTGATGGTGCGTGGCGGTCGTCATTTAGGTGACAAGAGCTTGTTCCCCAGCAACGCCGAAGGCGCGGAGATGGCGGAGGTGGTCGAGGCGTTTCTGATGCAACACTACGCCGACCGGCAAGCGCCGAGCGTAATCCTCAGCAATGTCGAGTTGGGCGACGGCGAGCAGGACGGCGGCGCGGCGATCGCGGCCGCTCTTTCGGAGCAGGCCGGCCGCAAGGTGCAGATCAAAAGCCGCGCAACCGGCGAGCTGGGCCACTGGCTGACGATGGCGCTGCAGAACGCCGAACTGGCCCTGGCGCAGCGGCGCACCAGCGACGGGGCGCAGGCGCAGCGGCTGGAACAGTTACGTGCCGCGCTTTCGCTTCCTGCGGAAGCCCAGCGCTTCGAATGCTTCGATATCAGTCACACCATGGGCGAGGCGGCGGTCGCCGCGTGCGTGGTGTTTGACCAGGGCAAGCTGCAGCCGAGCCAATACCGGCGCTACAACATGCGCGAAGTCAAACCCGGCGACGATTATGGCGCCATGCGTGAAGTGCTGGCGCGGCGCTACGGCAAAGTCAGCGCGGGGGAGGGCGTGCTGCCGGATCTGGTGTTCATCGACGGCGGCAAAGGGCAAGTGGGCGCGGCGGCCGAGATCTTGAATGAGCTGGGCGTCAGCGGCGTGCCGATCGTCGGCATCGCCAAGGGCGAAGCGCGCAAAGCCGGGCTGGAGCAGTTGGTGTTCCCCGACCGCGAGGAAACGCTGCAACTAGGCGCCGATCATCCGGCCTTGCATCTCATCCAGCAGATCCGCGACGAGGCGCATCGCTTCGCCATTACTGGCCACCGCAATCGCCGCGGCAAAGCGCGGGTGAAATCGTCGTTGGAAGAGATTTCTGGCATCGGCGCCAAGCGCAGGCAGAAACTGCTGACGCACTTCGGCGGTTTGCGTGGTGTGCTCTCGGCGAGCGCGGACGATCTGGCGATGGTGGAGGGTATCAGCCGCGAACTCGCGCACAAGATTTATGCGCAACTGCATTGAGCGTTCGCTGCGACACTAACGTTTCGAGACTAGAAGGTTTTTCGGTAAACTGATACGCATGCCATTCAACATTCCGATGCTGCTGACGTGGCTGCGCATCCTGCTGGTGCCGCTGTTCGTCGCAATTTTGTACCTCCCGGAAGAGTTGATCGACAGCCGCAACGGCAATTTGGCCGCGATGGGAATTTTCATCGCCGCAGCGCTGACCGACTGGCTCGATGGCTACTTGGCACGCAGTTGGAATCAGACCTCCGCCTTCGGCGCCTTCCTCGACCCGGTAGCGGACAAACTCATGGTGGCGGCGGCGCTGGTTTGTTTGGTGGAGCTCAACCGCGTGAATGCCGCGGTCGCGTTCATCATCATTGGGCGTGAGATCGCCATCTCGGCGCTGCGCGAGTGGATGGCGCAATTGGGAGAAAGCAAAAGCGTCGCGGTGTCGGTGCTCGGCAAAATCAAAACCATCGCGCAGATGGTCGCGATTCCGTTCTTACTGTATCGCGACAGCGTGTTTGGATTGTTCAACGCGAAGCAAGTCGGCACCTGGCTGATTTGGGTCGCCGCCGCACTGACGCTGTGGTCTATGTTCCACTACCTCAGAATGGCATTGCCGATCGCCGCGCGGCCGCGCAAGAAGCCGAGAGAAATCGAAGCCTAGTCATGAAACAGCAATGGTTTCGCGTGCGCCGCGTGCGTAAGAATCAATCGCGACCCGTTTATTTCAACGCAGACGGGCGTTGGAGCAATGCCGCCAACGCACAAGCTTACGCGCGTAAAGCGCCCGCCGTGAAAGTCGCGAGCGTCGCTCGCCGTGCGTACCCGAGCGATAGCGTCGAGGTCGAAGCGTTCGAGCGCGACAATTAGGCGCGCGACCGGACAGTCGGTTTGCTGCTAAGGTGCAGCGCGCCCGCGGGTGTGTCGAACTCGGCGATCAATTCGGACTGCGTACCGGCTTCGACCGTCACGCCTTCCAATCCAATCGCGTCGTACAGAGTTTGCAAGCGCGCAGGTTCAGGATGTCTCGCTGCGACACGGCGCAGGCGCACAGCGGAATCGGGTAATAGCACGCTCGGCGCGGCGCCTTGCCACTGAATCAAAGTCGGCACCAAACCCTGCTCGATGAGCGCGCCGTCCTGCGGCACAGTGATGCGCCAGCGCAATTGACCGCGCGAGGCGGCAAGCGCGACGCCGGGCGCATGCTTGGCGCGCTGCATCGCGGAGTCGAGATCGTCCGTGCGTGCGACGAAATGAACCAAACGCGGTGCGTCTCGCACTGCGACCTGCATGTAGGGGCGATCCATCTCAAACCAGCGCGCCCGCGCCGGCTGTGGTTGCGCGGGATCGATAGCAATGATCTCCAGGTACACGTCGGCGCCGACGCGCAGCAATAGGTTGTGCGTGCCCATGAACAGATGCTGGCCGCCCGCCGCCGGCTCCGCTCCGAAGCTCGCGCGAACCCAGGCCGCGCCCTGTGCGAGCGAAGCAGCGACGACAACCAAATGATCGATGCGTGCGTTCATCGTGTCAGCCATACTACCTGAGCGGGGCCGCAGCACACTGGTGCAAGCGTTGACGCGGCGCATCAATTGCACCAGACTTTTGGCCCCAACCGATCAAAGCGGAGGCACCGATGCGCGAAAAACTGGCCCTGGCGATAGTACTGAGCATTGTGGCGATCAGCGCCAATGCGGGGCGAATGACAGAGACTGAAGCGGGCAAGGCAGTCAGACCAAGCACCGCCACCTCGGGGGCACAATCGCCCCAGAACGCCGAAGTCGACGCTTACCTGCAGTGGCATCGCGACTCAGGCTATGCAATTTATGCGTCGCCGCTGGAAGCGATCGCACCGGATACCCACTTGATTCCGGATGCTTGCGCGAAGACAGGTACGGTTCCGGTGAATTGATGCGCAGCCTGCGCTCGGCCCGCGTGGCGATGCAGCAGGCCTTGATCTATACTAAGGAAGAGTAAGGGCTGGTCGGTTGCTTCAGAAGTGATTTGTCAGATAGTACATGGCCCTGTAGGCTGACCAGTTTGACACGTTGAGCCGCGAACGCGTAGAATTCGCGCTCGCTCTTGCGGGAGTAGCTCAGTTGGTAGAGCGCAACCTTGCCAAGGTTGAGGTCGCGAGTTCGAGACTCGTCTCCCGCTCCAATTGCTTCAGGATGATTGGATCAGTGGAACCAGGCCCTCACTGGGCCTCTACTGGTGAGAAGCCAACAACTTGAACGAATAGTTGGAGTACGCGCGGCGCAAAGACAAGTCGCGCCTAGCTTACGCCTAGCCTAGCGGCACTGCCGTTTTCGATTGAATTTCCTCCTGCGTTACCCCCGGCGCTAGTTCCACAACTTTAATTCCCCGCGGGGTGATGTCCATGACCCCCAAATCGGTGATGATGCGGTTTACCACGCCGACACCCGTTAGCGGCAGCGTGCATTTGGGTAAGATTTTCATGTCGGTGGTGCCATCTTTCTTTTTCGCCACATGCTCCATCAACACCAGCACCCGCCCGACGCCCGCGACCAGATCCATGGCGCCACCCATGCCTTTGACCATCTTGCCGGGGATCATCCAGTTAGCGAGGTCACCGTTCTCGCTCACCTGCATGGCGCCGAGGATTGACAAATTGATCTTGCCCCCTCGAATCATGGCGAAGCTGTCGTGCGAACCGAAGATGGATGACCCGGCGATCGTGGTGACGGTTTGCTTGCCGGCGTTGATGAGATCGGCGTCTACCTCATCTTCCGTCGGGAAAGGACCGATACCGAGCATGCCGTTTTCGCTCTGTAGCCACACTTCGATGTCTTTACGCACGTGGTTTGCAACCAGCGTCGGTAAGCCGATGCCGAGATTAACGTAGAAGCCGTCTTGCAGTTCTTGCGCGGCGCGCGCGGCCATTTGGTCTTGGGTCCAAGGCATATGCTTAAGCCTTCTTCTCTGAAATCGTGCGCTTCTCGATGCGCTTTTCCGGGTGTGCGTTGACGACGATGCGATGTACGTAGATGCCGGGCAGATGCACGTCGTCAGGATCGAGGTCGCCGACTTCGACCAGGTGTTCCACTTCGACGATGGTGGTCTTGCCGGCCATCGCCGCCGCAGGATTGAAGTTGCGTGCGGTGCGGCGGAATACCAAGTTGCCGCTCTTATCCGCGATGTGGGCTTTGACGAGAGCCACTTCCGGGTTGAGTGCGCGCTCCATAACGTAGACATGACCGTCGAACTCACGCGTTTCCTTGCCTTCGGCTACCAGTGTGCCGACGCCGGTACGGGTGAAAAACGCTGGAATGCCGGCGCCTCCCGCGCGGAGTTTCTCCGCTAGTGTGCCTTGCGGGGTGAACTCGAGTTCGAGTTCGTTGGCGAGATATTGGCGTTCGAACTCTTTGTTCTCGCCGACGTAAGAGGAGATCATTTTCTTGATCTGGCGCGTCTCCAGCAGCAAGCCGAGGCCGAAGCCGTCGACGCCGGCGTTGTTGGAAATGACGGTCAAGCCTTTGACGCTCGAATCGCGCAGCGCGGCAATGAGCGCCTCGGGAATGCCGCACAAGCCGAAGCCACCGACTGCGATAAGTTGGTTGTTTTTGACGACGCCCGCAAGTGCAGCTTGAGCGCTGGGATAGAGCTTGTTCATCACCTTTCCTATCGGATATGCGCGGCGATTATAACCGAGGCCCCTTGAGCGAACGGTGGTGGCAAACCGAGCGGACTCGGGGCAGAATGGGCGAAATGGCTGCAGGCGCCCTGCGCACAGTTTGCCTGTTCCGTTCGCGGTGAGCTTGTCGAACCACACTGATTTCCGAGGCCCTTCGACCGGCTCAGGGCGAACGGGATTGTGTATCTCACACACATGCACCTTAGGTTTTTCGTATGCCAAATTGGTACAACGTCGACCTGCAAAAGAACCAAGCAAACTACACGGCGCTTAGTCCGCTGAGCTTCCTGCGCTGGACAGCATCGGTTTATCCCCAGCGCCTCGCTTTGATTCACGGCAAGCGCCACATCACATGGGCGCAGACCTACGAGCGTTGCCGGCGCTTCGCCTCCGCGCTAGCTCAGTGCGGCATCGGCACTGGCGATACGGTCGCGATCATGTGCTCGAACATCATCGCCATGTACGAAGCGCACTTCGGCATTCCGATGAGCGGCGCGGTGATCAATGCGCTCAATACACGCCTCGACGCCGAGGCGATCGCGTTTCAGTTAAACCACGGCGAAGCCAAAGTACTGCTCACTGAGCGTGAATTCGCGCCCATCATCGAAAAGGCGCTGACGTTGACGGACAAAAGGCCGTTGGTGATCGATATCGACGATGCGCAGTATTTCCGCGATACGGCCGATGCGGAAGGCGAGCGCAAATACGTGGCCAACAAGCTCTTGGGCGAAATGGAGTATGAGGCGTTCTTGCAGCAGGGGGAGCCGAACTTCGCTTTTCGTCTACCGGGCGATGAATGGGACGCCATTGCCCTGGGCTACACCTCCGGGACCACCGGGAATCCGAAAGGTGTGGTCACGCATCACCGCGGCGCGTATCTGAGCTCGGTGGGCAATGTGTTAGCGTGGCAGGGCATGTCACCGCTACCCGTGTATCTTTGGACATTGCCGATGTTCCACTGCAATGGGTGGACCTTTCCCTGGGTGATCGCGGCGGTTTCAGGCACCAACGTGTGCTTGCGCAAGGTCGACGCCAAGCTCATCTTCGACCTCATTCGCGAACACAAAGTGACGCACTACTGCGGCGCGCCGATCGTACAGGCCACACTCATCAATGCGCCGCCCGAATGGCGGCAGGGCATCGATCACAGAGTGAACGTATTCGTCGCCGGCGCCGCGCCACCGGTAGCGGTGATCGAAGGCATGGAGCGCATGGGCTTTCACTTGATGCATGTGTACGGTCTGACCGAAGTGTACGGCCCGGCGGCAGTCTGCCCGCAGCATCCCGAATGGGATGCGCTTTCGCTGGAAGAACGCGCACAGATGAACGGCCGCCAGGGGAAGCCGTATCAGCTACAGGAAGACATGATGGTCGCCGACCCGGTCACGCTGCAGCCGGTCCCCAAGGACGGCGAGACCATGGGCGAGATATTCTTCCGCGGCAACATGACTATGAAGGGTTATCTCAAGAACAAAAAAGCCACCGAAGAGTCTTTTGCCGGCGGCTGGTTTCACAGCGGCGACTTGGCCGTGTGGTATCCGGATGGCTACGCCAAGATCAAGGACCGCTCCAAGGACATCATCATCTCCGGTGGCGAGAATATTTCCTCGCTCGAAGTCGAAGATGTGCTGCATCGGCACCCAGCGGTGATGCTCGCAGCGGTGGTCGCGCGCCACGACGAGAAGTGGGGCGAGACGCCGTGCGCGTTCGTGGAGCTGAAAGAAGGCGCGCAAGCGACGGAAGCGGAAATGATCGAGTTCTGCCGCGCGCGCTTGGCGCGTTTCAAAGTACCGAAGACAGTGATTTTCGGGCCGATACCGAAAACTTCCACGGGAAAAATTCAGAAGTTTGTCTTGCGTGAGCAAGCGAGGAAGCTAGCTGGAACAGCGTGATTGGCTGGCCGGCCCAGCGGGTAAGGAAGCAAGTACTTGCAGAACGATCACAATAAGGGGGACGGCGGAACGCCAGCGCGTTCGTTGGCCTGGAGCAAGGCGCTCGCGTGGGTGGTGTTGGTCTGTGCGTTGGTGGCGACACTATGGGTCTGGCGCAGCGTGCGCGACCGCGAGCAGCGCGCTGCACAAGAGGACTTCGACAACCATGTGCAGCAGACCAAGTATGCGATTCAGCGGCGCATGTTGTCCTACGAGCAGATCTTGCACGGCGTCGCTGGTTTCGCGCATGCATCGTCGAGCCTGAACCGTACTGCGTGGCGTGAGTATGTCGAAGCGCTGGTGCTGGATCGCGCCTACCCGGGCATCCAAGGTGTGGGTTTCGCCGCCCGTATCGCACCGGAAGAGCTGCCCGCGCACATCGCCGCCGTGCGCGCCGAGGGCTTTCCGACTTATGACGTTACCCCGCCCGGTGCGCGCGAGGAATACACCGCAATCGTCTACCTGGAGCCATTCACCGGACGCAACTTGCGCGCCTTCGGTTACGACATGTTCTCCGAGTCAGTGCGGCGCGCCGCGATGCAGGCGGCACGCGACAGCGGTGAAGCGCGCTTGTCCGGTAAAGTGAAACTGGTGCAAGAAACCGAGCAGGATGCGCAAGCCGGTTTCCTCATGTACGTGCCTGTTTACCGCCGTGGGGTGCCTACTGCGACGGTCGAGCAGCGGCGCGCCGCGTTAGCCGGGTACGCTTACAGTCCATTTCGAGTTGGTGATTTGCTCCGAGGGATCTTCGAAGGCAAACCGCTGGATTTGGATTTGGAGTTGTACGACGGCGCTCGAGTCGAGCCTGATGCCTTGATGCTCGACAGCGACAAGGTCTTGCGCGGCGCCGGATCGATCCGTCCGCGTTTCGAACGCGCCGTGGAGTTGCGCGTAAGCGGGCGCGACTGGCGACTTTACATCGGCAGTTTGCCCGCGTACGAGAGCCGGGTGCTAGGGGATTGGCCTTGGGCGGTGCTGGCTGGAGGTACGGCTTTAAGTTTGTTGTTGTTTGGCGCGCTGCGCAATTTGGCGACGGGGCGCGCGCGCGCCGAGGCGCTCGCCACACAGATGACCGCGGCGTTGCGCGAGAATGAATCTCGCTTCGAGTTGGCAGTGCAAGCCTCCAACACCGGCATTTGGGATTGGAATCTCGATACCAACGAAGTGTATTTTTCGCCGATCTGGAAACAGCAACTTGGCTACAGCCCGAACGAGCTGCAGAGCAGGTTCGAAGAGTGGGAAAGCCGGCTCCATCCGGACGACCGTGTGGGCATCGTGGCGGCTGCTGTCGCGTATCGCGACGGCAAGGCCGCGAATTATGACGTTGAATTTCGCTTACGGCATCGCGACGGCAGCTACCGCTGGATCGCTACGCGCGGCACCATCATCACCGATGCGCGCGGGGCGCGGCGTATGATCGGCACGCACCGCGACGTGACCGAGCAAAAACAAACCGAAGCGGCGCTGCGCGATTCCTATCTGGTGCTCGATCATCAAGTGAAAGAGCGCACCAAGGAACTGGCTGGCGTAAACGAGGCTTTAGCGCGCAGCCAACGCCAAACGGCTCTACTCAACGAGCTGGCGGAAACGCTGCAGGCGTGCATGAGCTTGGCCGAAGCCTATCGCAGCGTGGAGCGATTCGCGCCGCAGCTTTTGCCGGACAGCGCCGGCGCTCTGTATGTTATGCCGAGTTCGCGCAACTACTTGGAGTGCGTGGCGAGCTGGGGCGATGTCGTGGTGACCGAGCACGTGTTTGAACCCATGAGTTGCTGGGCGTTGCGCCGCGGGCAACCCTACGAGTGGCCGGGCACGAGCGCGGATCTGATGTGCGCTCACGTTGATCACAGCCACGCGCCGGGCGCTTATCTATGTGTGCCCATGTCGGCGCAAACGGAGACGCTGGGCTTGTTGTTCGTGGAGCAACGCGCAAGGGACGCGGTAGCACCGGCTTTGCCGCTCTCGGCTACGGCGGGCCGGAGCAACGCTGAAACAGTGGCCGATTATGTTGCTTTGGCCATCGCCAATATTCGCTTGCGCGAGACATTGCGCAATCAATCCATTCGTGACCCGTTGACAAAACTCTTCAACCGAAGGTTTTTTGAAGAGTCGCTGGTGCGCGAGCTGGCGCGTGCTCAGCGCAAGCCTACCGGGTTGGCGCTGCTGCTGCTCGACGTGGACTACTTCAAGAGCTTCAATGACCGCTTCGGGCACGAGGCAGGCGACGAAGTCCTGCAAGCGCTCGCCCAGGTATTGGAACGGCAGACGCGCGCGAGCGATGTCGTGTGCCGCTTGGGCGGCGAGGAGTTCGTGGTGCTGATGCCGGAGGCGGGCGGCGATGCGGCGCGTGAGCGTGCTGAGGGTCTGCGCCGTGCTGTGGAGCAACTGAGCGTGCGCTCGCGCGCCGAGGCGCTCGGGCACATCAGCATCTCTTGCGGCGTAGCCCTCTATCCCGAGCACGGCAGGGATGCGCAGGTGCTGATGAGCGCGGCCGATCGCGCGCTTTACCGGGCCAAGCGCAGCGGCCGCAACCGCGTCGAGGTGTACGACGCGAATCAGCCGGCTTAACTAAATGCCCTCTTAGCCGCGCGGCTTCACCCAACTCTCGGACCACGCCAGGCACGCGCTGCTGGATTGGCGGTCGCCGCGCATTTCCGGCCAGGGACTGCCGGTGGCGAAGCTGCCGTTCATTTCAACCTGTGCAGCACGCGCAGGGAAGAAGGTGCTGAACACACCGATCGGACGGTTATTGAATCCAGGCGGTTGGGTGAGCACGAACGGTTCGATGCAATCGTGCCACGTTAGAATGATTTCGTCCCGGCTGGAGATAACTGTTTCCGTCGCGCTGCTCGGCGGACCTCCGGCGCGGGCGAATTCGGCGTTGGACACCGGGAGCGAGGTGTCAGCAAAAGCGGGAAAAAGTAGCGTTTCGATGCTCTGCTGCAGCCAGCGTACGACCGCGACGTTATCGCCGTAGATCTTCACCTTGCCGCCGGTCAATTCGCTTTGCATGAACAGCGCGTGACCGCTGCCCGCGGGGCACCACAGTACGCGCCAATGGCTGATGCGGTCGGATTGATTCTTGCCGCCATCCTTGCTTAAGCGGATAAATGAGTTCTCGCCCGTCATCAACACATTGTTCGGATCGACTGGTGGGGTCATGGTGGTGGCCTCTGGGCAAAGTGTGGAAGCCTACTGTAACAAAGAGTCTTGGACGCGCACAGCGTGAAAGGCTTAGAAAATCGCTTCGAGTGTAATACTGTAGCCAGAGTACACTTAAGAATAAGTAAAATAGCGATTAACCATCATAGGCATTTAGCAGTATAAGATAATGTGCGCTTAAGAAATCCGCGTGCGCACGGGCTCGTACAATGACGCTCAACGCCGGTGCAGCATCCAGCGCACTTGACCGGATCGACGCGAATCATCACAAGGACGACTCAATGAAACTTCTCCATGCGCTGCTGCTTTGCGCAATTGTGCCGAGCGCGCTCGCACATGGTACGGCGGCAGACCACACTGCGCGCAACTTGGCCGCGACTTGCGCGAATTGCCACGGCACGGATGGGCGCTCGGCCGGCAGCGTCGCTAAGTTGGCAGGGCAAAATGCGCAAGATATGCTGACCAAACTTGCCGAATTCAAGGAAGGCACACGCCCTGCGACGATCATGCATCAGATCGCCAAGGGCTTCACCGACGCACAGCTCAAGCTGATCGCCGACTACTTCGCGGCGCAGAAATAGGAGGCGGCATGCGAACGATGAATCGACGCGATTTTCTGAAGGGCGGTGCAGCGGCGGCCGCGGCGTTTTCCTCACTTTCCCTTGGCGGATGCGCCTCAACCGCCAGCGGCGGCGGAAAATACAACGTCGTCGTCATCGGCGGCGGTTTCGGCGGTGCGACAGCCGCGCGCTACTTGAAGCGCTGGGGCGGGCCGGACGTGAATGTGACGCTCGTCGAGCGCGACAAAGAATTTGTTTCTTGCCCGCTGTCGAATCTCATTATCGGCGGCAGCAAGTCGCTCGCCGACATCACGCGCGGTTACGCGGCGCTGCAGAAAGAACGCGTGCACGTGGTGCATGACGAAGTCATCGATGTCGACGCCGCGAAACGCGAAGTCAAACTCGCCGGCGGCCAAACGCTACGTTACGAGCGCTTGGTGATGTCACCCGGGGTCGAGTTTCTCTGGGATCAAGTGCCAGCGCTGCGGGACGCGACCGCGCGTGAACAAATTCTGCACGCATGGAAAGCTGGCGCACAGACGGTGGCGCTGCGCAAGCAACTGGAAGCGATGCCCGACGGTGGCGTGTTCGCCATCAGTATTCCACTGGCGCCATACCGGTGCCCCCCCGGGCCCTATGAGCGTGCTTGCCAAGCGGCGCACTTTTTCAAGCAAGCCAAGCCGAAGTCCAAGGTGTTGGTGCTGGACGCCAACGACAAGATCATTTCCAAACCGGCGCTGTTCGACAAGATTTTCAAGGAAATGTACGGCGGCATCATCGAATATCGGCCGAACAGCAGGCTGATGGATGTGGATGTCGCGACCAAGACGGCGAAGCTGGAGTTCGACGACGTCAAGGCGGATGTACTCAATGTCGTGCCGCCGCAGCGCGCCGCCGACATTGCGAAGAACACCGGACTTATCACCACCAACAACAAATGGTGTGATATCGATTGGCTCACCATGGAATCGAAAGTCGTGCCCGGCGTTCACGTACTGGGCGACGCTACCTTGGCCGGACCGGCGATGCCGAAGTCCGGCCACATGGCAAACCAGCACGGCAAGATCGCCGCCGCGGCGATCATTGAGCTGCTTAGCGGGCACGCGCCCAACCTAACGCCGGTGGCGGTAAACACTTGCTACAGCTTTGTCGACGACAAGCAAGTCATCCACGTCGCTTCGGTGCACCAGTACAACGCAGAGAAAAAGGTGCTAGAACCGGTCAAGGAAGCCGGCGGTTTGTCGAAAGAAGCGAGTAATCTCGAAGGAGATTTCGCATTCTCTTGGGCGCAGAACATTTGGCAAGACATGCTGGGATGAAGTGCACTGCGATTATCCCCATGCTGGCCGTGGCCTCCGTCACGGGTCACGCTGCGGAGTTCTCGCGCGAGGAAATCGCCGCGCTGCTGATACAACGGCATCATGTCGGCATGCAAAGCTTAGCCGGCAAAGATCTATCCGGCCTTGATCTGAGCAGGCTGGATTTCTCCGGCGTGGATGTCAGCGAAGCGTCTTTCTTGGGCAGCCAGCTTGTGCAAGTGAACTTTGCCGGTGCCAAACTGCGGGGCACGAAGCTGCGCAACGCCGATCTCGCGGGAGCGGATTTGAACCGGTGTGTGCTGGAGTTCGCCGATTTGCGCGGCGCGAATTTATCTGGCGCGAATATGTCGCGGGCGGACTTGACCGGTGCGCACGTGGCCGGCGCGGACTTCACCGAAGCGAACGTTGTCGGCGCGGTGTTCAAGGATGTGCGCGGATTGGATCAGGCGAAGGGATGGGACAAGGTGGAAGGGCGTGAGCGGGCGCTACTGGATTAGTGCGTGGACGTGATCGAGCCACGCCAGCACTACTTCCAAGGCTTAGGCCCGCGCGGCTTCCACCGCGTCGCCTACGTCGAATGGGGTGATGCAGACAGTCCCCGCGTGGTCGTGTGCGTGCACGGCCTCACGCGCAACGGGCGCGACTTCGATTTTCTGGCGCGCGAGTTGGCGCGCGATTTCCGCGTGGTCTGTCCGGATGTGGTTGGGCGCGGGTGTAGCGATTGGTTATCTCATGCGCAGGACTACGCATATCCGCAATACTGCGCGGACATGAACGCGCTGATCGCGCGATTGAACGTCGATCGTGTCGATTGGGTCGGCACCTCGATGGGTGGTTTGGTTGGCATGATGCTGGCCGCGCAGCCGAACGCGCCGATCGGTAAGTTCGTCATCAACGATGTCGGGCCGTTCATTCCGAAGGCGGCATTGGAGCGGCTTGCGCAGTACGTCGGCAAAGCCCCGGCGTTCGCCGATCTTGCGGCGGTTGAGGCGTACCTGCGTGAGACGCTCGCGGGTTTTGGTGCGTTGACATCTAAACAATGGCATCACCTCACACAGTATAGCGTGAAGAATAAGGATTTTAGAGATTACACGTTGCATTATGACCCCAGTATAGGGCACGCCTTCGCTGGCCCATTGAACGACATCGCGCTCTGGCCGGTGTGGCAGGCGTTGCGCTGCCCAACACTGGTCCTGCGTGGCACGCAATCGGATTTGCTGCTCGCCGACACGCTCGAGCAGATGCTCGCTGCGCGACCAGGCACGCAGGCAGTGGAATTCGACGGCGTCGGCCACGCGCCGGCGCTGATGGCGCAAGATCAAATCGAGGCGGTGCGCGCGTTCTTGCTCGCGTAAGTTTTTCGTCCGTCCTAACGCTCAATCCACACAATTCCCCCCTGATACCGAGGGGATACGTACCCAACTAGTGTGAAAACTGTGCGTTGAGGCGCTGACGTAGCCTCGTCCCGCGATGCGAGTCTCGGATGTTCCGGAGCCTGGGAGAGCGAACGCAAGTAGCGGAGCGTTCGGATTGCATTCGGGAACGTTGCTCTGCCAACCGGCCTCTCGTTGGGGCCGTCAGGTCACATCACTTGCCAACACGTACAAAGGAGATTCGCGATGAACCGTAATCGTCATGCGCTATGTACAGCAAGCGTCGCGGCAGTCGGCTTGAGTTTTGTCGCGGCCGCGTACAGTGAAGACGCCCTCGTGCCGCCGCCCTATTTGCTCACGGGCTTCAATACCATCACGACGGGCGTGACGTGGGACGAAGCCGCACTCAAGCGCATGCTGCCCCCTGGCGTGACGCCGACCAAAGAAATGACCGGCGGCATCAACATCTATACGACGGCGGACGGCTACAACACCGGCCCGTATAGCGCGTCCTATCTATGGGTGGATATCGAAGGGTTTGATGCCCCCGATGGAACCAAGGGCCGGTGGATGCTCGCCGGCGCGTATGGACCTTCGCAGAAAGCGAAGGCTCAGTTTGAGCAGTTCTTGGGTTTGCCGATTCGCTCCGGTGGTGCCCGGCACGAATCTGCAGCGGGCAGCGTGCGCGCCATTGGCTCGCAGGGCAGCAGCGATCTCGTTCAGGTCGACGTCAAGATCGACACGAGCAAATGCGCCCCCGGCGGCGGTACGGTCAATTTCTTAACCGATATGCCCGACGGCAAGATGATGTTGATCCAGCCGGTGTTTTGGGGCGAGGTGTGTCCGGGAGAAGTGAGTTCCGCGCGCATAACCGCACCCGAGGGGGATGCGTTTGCACAGGTTCCAATCAAGAAGATCAACTGGAGCATCCAATTCAAAGGCAGCGTTTCCGTGCCGAAGTTGGTGGCGAAGCCATAGCGCACTGGCGCGGCGCGTCCGTCGGCTTTCGCGGCGCCCGCGCACGTCAGAAGCCAATCGCGCCGCCGGTGCTTGGCCGTTGCCGGCGGTGCGGTCGAATTCATGGTCTTCGGGTTTATACTCATTGCCTTCCCCAATGAGCTAATCCGAGTCCATGCCTGACCTGCCGATCTCCCGCTTCCCTGTCCCAAAACTCGAAAACCTACCCACTGATGTGCGCGAGCGCATCCTCGCGGTGCAGGAGAAGTCCGGCTTTATCCCGAATGTGTTCATCGTGCTGGCGCACCGGCCGGACGAGTTCCGTGCGTTCTTCGCCTACTACGATGCGCTGATGCTGAAACCAGGCAGCATCACGAAAGCCGAGCGCGAGATGATCGTGGTGGCAACGAGTGCGGTGAATCACTGCGAGTATTGTGTGGTGGCCCACGGCGCGATTTTGCGCATCTACGCGAAAGACCCGTTGCTCGGCGATCAGATCGCAGTCAACTACCGCAAGGCACCACTGACGCCGCGTCAGCGCGCGATGCTGGATTTCGCCGTGAGAGTGGCGGCGGAATCTTACAAAGTGGAGCCGAGCGATTTCGAGGCGCTGCGCGCGCATGGATTCACGGATGACGATATTTGGGACATCGGCGGAATTGCGGCGCTATTCGCGTTGTCAAATCGCATGGCGAATCTGACCGGGATGCGGCCGAACCGCGAATTTTATGCGCTTGGGCGGGGCTGATTCACACCGATAGCATGGCAGTATGTGTTCAAGAGTAAAGGCCGTAGCGATTATTCAATGGTTACTCACGCCTGTCTCTGGAGCCAGGTGACGAGGAGGCAAAGCGAATGTATCGACGCGATTTTCTTGCAGCCACCGCCGCGCTGGGACTAAGCACCGCAGTCACGCCGAGCGCCGCGGCACCCGCGCCGCGCGTGCAACGCCAAGTGCGGCTGGGGCGCACCGAACTCAAGATTTCCGATGTGTCGTTCGGCTCCGCCAGTTCAGCCGATCCGGATCTCGTGCAGCACGCGCTCGAACGCGGCATCAACTATTTCGACACGGCGGAGAGCTACCGCGGCGGAAGCTCGGAAGAAGCGATCGGCCAAGCGCTGCGCGGCAAGCGCGAGCAGGTGATTCTCGCCACCAAGACCAAGGCGGGTGCGAGCGAGACGCGCGCGGAAATCATGCGCTCGCTGGAAGCCAGTCTACGCCGCTTGCAGACCGATTACGTCGACATCTACTTCAACCACTCGGTCAACGATGTGCGCCGCATGCAAAACCCGGAATGGTTGGAAGCAACGGAGCTGGCGAGGAAGCAGGGCAAGATCCGCTTTCGTGGCATGTCCGGGCACGGCGGGCACCTGGTCGAATGTCTCGACTACGCGATCGAAAAAAACTTAGTCGATGTCATTCTGGTGGCGCACAGTTTTGGCACGGATCCTGGTTTCGTCGATAAGCTGCGGCATACTTTTCATTGGGCCGCGATCCAGGAAGATCTACCGCGCGTGTTGAAGAAGGCGAAGCAGAAAGATGTCGGCGTGGTGGCGATGAAGGTGCTGATGGGCGGGCGTTTGAACGACATGCGACCGTATGAGCGCGGCGGTACATTCGCGCAAGCGGCGCTGCGCTGGACATTGACGAATCCGAACGTGGACGCCGCGATCATTTCCATGACGAGCAAGGAGCAGATCGACGAATACCTCGGCGCCTCCGGCGATGCCAAGCTGAGCCAATACGATATCGATCTGCTCGCGCGCTACGCGCAGCTGCAGGACGGTAACTACTGTCGCCCGGCGTGCAATGCGTGTGAAGAAAGCTGCCCGCAACAAGTGCAGATCGCTGAAGTGCTGCGCACGCGCATGTATGCGCGCGACTACCGTGATGCGCGTTTGGCGCGAGAAGAGTATGTGCAGATCGCCGGCGGCGCGGTAGCGTGTCTGACTTGCGCGAATCAGTCGTGCTTGAACGCATGTCCGGCGGGCGTACCGATCGCGCAGTTCACGCGGCAGACGGCCGCATTGTTGAGCTAGCGCATGGCTGCGCCGTCGGTATCATCCGCCAACCGCTTTTTCGCGCACTTCTTGTTCATCCTGGCGGCGTGGACGCTGGTGATCAAGTTCATTTTTCCCGTCGCGTTCGCGCTGGCGGAAGGCGCGCCGCTCGGCCGGTACGTGATGCTCGACTTCTGGTGGGTCGCGCACATCTGGCTCGGTTGGGCGCTGCTCACGCAGCCGCGCTACACCTATGCGCTTGCTCTGGTGGTTGCCGTGGTGGAGATCATCATCATCGTGACCAAGTTCGCGTTGTTCCTCCCAGCGCCGGAGTGGACGATCTGGCGCACGAACTGGTTCATCAACAAATGCTTCGTCTTGGCGTGTTTCGTCGGATTGCTGTGCTATTTGCTGACGAGCGCGCGCGAATCGCGCCGACCCTCTGCGCGCGGCGATTTGGCGCGGCAGAGCGCTTAGAAGATTTTGCCCGGATTCATGATGTTGTCCGGATCCCACGCGCGCTTGAGCGCACGCATCAGTTCCAATTCGATTGGCGGCTTGTAGCGCGGTAATTCTTCGCGCTTGAGTTGGCCGATGCCGTGCTCGGCACTGATGCTGCCGTTATTTTCGTGTACCAGATCGTGCACGATGCGGTTGACCGCTTCCGCTTGCGCCATGAATGCGCGCACGTCTTGCCCCTCGGCAGCAGAGACGTTGTAGTGCAAGTTGCCGTCGCCGACATGCCCGAACACCACCAAGCGCACGCCAGGGAACGCTTGCAAAAGGCGCTGCGCGCCAGCAGCGACGAACGCGGCAATGTGCGATAGCGGGATGGAAACGTCGTGTTTGACGTTGGCGCCTTCCAAGCGTTGCGCCTCGGAGATGTTTTCGCGCAACGCCCACAGCGCTTGCGCCTGCGCGGCGCTGTCGGCAACGGCAGCGTTGGTGACGAGTTGCTGTTCGTAGGCGCGCGCCAGGGCTTGTTCCAACGCGTTGCCAAGCGTGGCGGCGGCATTTTCGTCCGAGCATTCGATCAACACGTACCAGGGTGAGGGTTCAGGCAACGGATCGTGCGCGCCTGGGATGTGCTTCAGCACCAATTCCAAGCACAAGCGCGAGACCAGCTCGAACGCAGTAACGCGCTCGCCGACTTGTTCGCGTAGTGCTTGCAACAACGTAACCGCTGCCGCAGGATCACGCAGCGCGACCCAAGCGGTCGCCTGCTGGCGTGGACGCGGATAGAGCTTAAGCATGATCGCGGTGATCACGCCGAGCGTGCCCTCCGCGCCGATGAAAGCTTGTTTGAGATCGTAGCCGGTGTTGTCTTTGCGCAAGCCGCGCAAGCCGTCCCACACGCGGCCGTCCGGCAACACGACCTCCATGCCCAGGACTTGTTCGCGTGTGTTGCCGTAACGCAGCACTTGCACGCCGCCGGCGTTGGTGGCGACGTTGCCGCCGATGGTGCAGCTTCCCTGTGCGGCGAGGCTCACGGGGAACAAGCGGTCAACGTTGGCGGCGGCCGCTTGAACGTTGGCGAGCACGCAGCCGGCTTCGACGCAGATGGTATTGTTCTCGAGATCGAGCGCGCGTACTCGGTTCTGACGCGTGAGGTTAAGCACGACGGCGTTGCCGCGTTGATCCGGCACGGACGCGCCGCATAGCCCGGTGTTGCCGCCTTGCGGCACGATCGGCGTTTTGTGTTGGGCGCAGATGCGCACGAGGGCGGCGGTTTGCTCTGTGTTGCCCGGGCGTACGGCGCACAGGGCGTTGCCGACGTAGCGGCCGCGCCAGTCGATAACATAAGGCCGCAACGTTTCCGTATCGGTGATGACATGCGCTGCACCGACGATGCTTGCGAACGTTTCCAACAACGCGCGAGAGTTGGGGGAGGACATGAACCCTTGGCTGCTATGGCGAGTGCGCGATTATATAGAGCGCGTCGCGTGCGTGGCTTGCTGCAAAAAACAAAAACGCCGAGCAGGGCGCTCGGCGTTTTCAGCGGGCGGGGGCGCTGGCGATTAAGCGCGCTTCTTGGCGGGAACGGCCGGCGGCAACATTTTGCCGGTCAGGATGCCGTTGATGCCTTCGAGCGAAAGGCCGGTGGTCTCTTGGATCTTGACGATCACGTTTGCGCTCAGCGGACGGAATCCGGTGCGCATGTGGCTGAGCACGGAGACATCGGTTTCGAGAATGTTCGCAAGTTCTTTGTTCGAGCGCAGGCCCAGTTTCAGGCGCACGAAATCGAACAAACGAGCAATGTGGTTGGTCGCTTTCGAGGGATTCGGCGCGGGCGACATGGCGCGGTCGCGATAGCGCTTGGGCTGCGAGCGGAACACTCGGCGCGTGTCGTTAGTGACGCGCTTGATGTCTTCCATGGTCAAACCCGTGATGCCCTGGATCTTGACAATCGTCTTGGCGCTGATGCGACGATTGCCAGTGCGGATGCGGCTAATCACTGAGCGGTTCACGCCGAGCTGAAGGGCGAGCGCGTAATCGCTGTCGACACCCAACTTGCGCTTGGCGAGATCAAGCAGATTGTCGCTGTTGTAGTTTTTCATATCCATAGCTGTTTTCCGAACCTCTCTTTGCAACGTTCCCGGTTTATCTAGAGTGCTTCGCTGCCCGGTCCTCCCGTCCGGCAACGCTGCCTGCAGTATAGGAATCCGCCCAAATCCGCTCGGTATCCCTCTGTGCTTTTGCAGAATTTTACAACAAAACGTTGCCTTTTGACCAATTCAACGTTGCCAACGGCGGAAACGTTCCCTTGGCCGGGAGTTAAACACTCCAATGTTGCCATATCCTTAGCTGCCCGGGGAAGGTCAAGTGCCGGTAAAATAACCTCTTTTTCCGCAGTTGGAATCGGGCGGTACTCGTTACTCTCCAGGAGTTCGCATGAAAGTTCTCGTGGCCGTCAAGCGGCTAGTTGATTACAACGTGAAAATCCGCGTCAAGGCTGACGGCAGCGGCGTGGAAACAGACAACGTAAAGATGGCGATGAATCCCTTCGACGAAATCGCGGTCGAGGAAGCCGTGCGCCTGAAGGAAGCCAGCACGGTTAGCGAAATCGTTGCCGTCTCCATGGGCGCCGCGGCCTGTGGGGAAACGTTGCGATCCGCGCTCGCGCTCGGCGCGGATCGCGCGCTGCTAGTTGAAACGAACGTGGAATTGCAGCCGCTTGCTGTCGCCAAATTGCTGAAAGCGCTCTGTGACAAGGAAGCTCCGCAATTGGTCATACTTGGCAAGCAGGCAATTGACGACGATGCCAATCAAACGGGCCAGATGCTGGCGGCGTTGCTCGGCTGGCCGCAGGCAACGTTTGCGTCCAAAGTTGTAATCGCCGACAACGCGGCCACGGTCACACGCGAAGTTGATGGTGGCCTGGAAACGATCAAAGTGAAATTGCCCGCGATCATCACCACCGATCTGCGCTTGAATACGCCGCGCTACGCAACGCTGCCGAACATCATGAAGGCGAAGAAAAAGCCGCTCGACACGGTGACGCCCGCAACGCTGGGTGTCGATGCGACGCCGCGCTTGACTACGCTTAGAGTGCAGGAGCCGCCGAAGCGCAAAGGCGGCGTGCTGGTCAAAGACGTCGCGGATTTGGTCAACCGATTGCGCAGCGAAGCGAAAGTCATCTCGTGAGGCACAGCCGCATGAGCTCATTATCATCCCCGCGGAGGCGGCCATCCAAGTTTCCTCCGGCGTGCTAAATCTTCTCGGCACAAGCCGGGATCCAGTCAGCTTAATTTTGGAGCAACCGATTTCATGCCCACCCTAGTCATCGCTGAGCACGACAACACCAACACCAAGCTGGCCACGCGCAACGCCGTGGCCGCCGCCCAGAAACTGGGCGGCGACATTCACGTACTCGTAGCTGGCCAGGGCTGCGGCGCCGCTGCGCAAGCTGCCGCGCAAGTCCCAGGGGTCGCCAAAGTGCTCGCTGCGGACGCTCCGGTTTATGCCCATCAGCTCGCGGAAAACTTGGCCGAACTGGTAATCTCCCTCGCCAAGAACTACACGCACGTGCTCGCGCCTGCGACGACTTCCGGCAAGAATTTCATGCCGCGCGTGGCCGCGCGCCTCGATGTCGCGCAAATTTCCGACATCACTGAAGTCGTCTCGCCCGACACCTTCGTGCGCCCCATCTACGCCGGCAATGCCCTGGCGACGGTGCAATCGAAGGATGCGATCAAGGTCATAACCGTGCGCACGACTGCGTTCGATGCCGTGCCCGCCAGCGGCGGCAGCGCGCCGGTCGAGAACGTTTCGTCCGGCACGGTCAATGCGAATGTGGAATTCGTCGGCCAAGAACTTACCAAGTCCGATCGTCCAGAACTCGCCTCGGCGCGCGTGGTGGTTTCTGGAGGGCGCGGCATGCAGAATGGGGAAAACTTCAAAATTCTCGAAGCGCTCGCGGAGAAGCTTAATGCCGCGATCGGCGCTTCGCGCGCGGCGGTGGATTCGGGTTTCGTGCCGAACGACTACCAAGTCGGGCAAACCGGCAAGGTCGTGGCACCGGATCTCTACATTGCTGTTGGCATTTCCGGTGCGATCCAGCATCTCGCCGGCATGAAGGACAGCAAAGTGATTGTCGCAATCAACAAAGACGCCGAGGCGCCGATTTTCCAAGTGGCCGACTATGGGTTAGTGGCCGACTTGTTCCAAGCCGTGCCTGAACTCACCGCAGCCTTGAGCAAGTAACCGGAACAAACGGGCGCAAGCCCCGCATCGCTGGAGGAATCATGAGCGACTACCAAGCTCCGCTGAAAGACATGCAGTTCCTGATCAAGGAAGTGATCGGCTTGCAAGAAGTGAACAAAATGCCCACCTTCGCCGAAGTCAGCGAAGACTTGGTCGATCAGATCCTCGAAGAAGCGGGTAAGTTCGCCGGCGGCGTGCTGGCCCCGCTCAACCGCGCGGGCGACAAGACCGGTGCGAAATGGGGCGAGAACGGCGTCGTCACCGCCCCTGGGTTCAAAGAAGCGTACGCACAGTTTGTCGAATCCGGGTGGAACGGCCTCGCCTCCGAGGCCGAATTCGGCGGTCAAGGCTTGCCGACATTGCTCGCCTGCTGTGTGGACGAGATGTGGCACGCTTCGAACATGGCGTTCGCGCTGTGCCCGCTGCTCACGCGCGGGGCGACGGAAGCGCTGGTATTGTGCGGCTCGCCGGCGCTGAAGAAAAAGTTCTTGCACAAGATGATTGCCGGCGAATGGACCGGCACTATGAATTTGACCGAACCGCAAGCCGGTTCGGACTTGGCTGCCGTGCGTTCCAAAGCGGTCCCCGAAGGGAATCATTTCCGCATCACCGGTCAGAAGATTTTCATCACCTATGGCGAGCACGATATGGCGGAAAACATCGTCCACCTCGTGCTCGCACGCACGCCCACCGCACCGGAAGGCGTGAAGGGAATTTCGCTGTTCGTGGTGCCCAAGTTCCTGGTGAACGATGACGGTTCGCTGGGAGAGCGCAATGACGTGCGCTGCGTCTCCATCGAGCACAAGCTGGGCATCCATGGCAGCCCGACCGCAGTGCTCGCCTTTGGCGACAAGGGCGGCGCTATCGGCTACATGGTCGGCGAAGAAAACCGCGGCCTCGAATATATGTTCATCATGATGAACTTGGCGCGCTTCGCCGTCGGCATCCAAGGCGTCGGCATCGCCGATCGCGCCTACCAGCAGGCGCGCGCTTACGCGCGTGAGCGCGTGCAGGGCACCGATATCGGCGGCTCGAACAAAGAGCGCGTCACCATCGTGCATCACCCGGATGTGCGCCGTATGTTGATGACGATGAAGAGCGCCATCGAAGCGGCGCGCGCGCTTGCGTGTTTCGACGGTTCCAAGCTCGATCAGGCGATGCATCATCCCGATCCGGTGGAGCGCAAGAAGGCGCAAGCATGGGTCGAGTTGCTTACGCCGGTAGTGAAAGGCTGGAGTACGGAGCTGGCGGTCGAAATCGCTTCGCTGGGCGTACAAGTGCACGGCGGTATGGGTTTCATCGAAGAAACCGGCGCGGCGCAACATCTGCGCGATGCGCGCATCACCACGATCTACGAAGGCACCACTGGCATACAAGCGAACGACTTGATGGGCCGCAAACTGCTGCGCGACGGCGCGCAAACCATGACCATGGCGCTGCAACAAATTCAGTCCGACCTTGCGCGCCTAAGCGCGAGCGAGGCAACTGCGGCAATCACTGCTCAGCTTGGCGCGGCCCTAAAATCGCTCGAACAAGCCACGCGCTGGGTGATGCAGAACGGTGCGGCGCAGACCAAGCTGGTGTTCGCGGGCGCAGTGCCGTACATGAAGCTGGCCGGTACCGTGTTCGGCGGCTGGATGCTGGCGCGTTCGGCTGAAGTCGCCGCCGCGCGCCTGGCGGCGAAACAAGGCGACGCGGATTTCTACAAAACGAAGATCGTTACGGCAAACTTCTATGCCAACAACGCGCTGCCGCTGGCAAGTGCGCTGGCACATAGCGTGATGCACGGCGCTGCGCCGGTGCTCGAGTTGGAGGCCGCTCAGTTTTGAGGGTGTCTGCTTGGCCGCACAACGGTGCATCGTTGTTATTCCCCAGGTCACCACACTCCTGGATGAATAGGACGTCACTGTAATAGCGGCCCCAACGTTGATTGCGGTGGCGGTGGTGTGCACGTCTTGTGTTCGACCAGTCCGAACACATCTACGCGGTTGGCGCCGGTAGCGACATAGACTTTACCGTTGGCGACAGTGGGTGGTGTGAAGTCTGCGCCCAAGGTAATTTGATCCTCGACACATTGGTCGCTATCCCATAGCTTTTGCAGTACGTCCGGCGCGCTGGATGTTGGCGCTGCGCGAAACGCCATTAGCTTGCCTGGTCCGGTGTTGGAGGCATTGGCCGTGGCCCACACAATCGCGCTAGCCGCATCGGCGCCGTTGGCCGAAAGCGTCAAGATACCGCCGGGGTGTTTGCTGTCCAGAAATTCCGTGCTTTGCGCGAGACTCGCGCAGCGGTGCGACGTATCCGGCGCCGGGTCTTTGGTGTCGCAGCCGCTGAACTCACTGTTCAGCGCGTAGCTGCGTAAGTAATCGTTCTGCCGCCATACGAACACGCGCGAGCCTCCGTCTTGCGCGCCGCGCGCCCAGAGAACCGGGCCGCCGAGCATGTGGCGAAAGTATTCGTGCGGCCGCGCCGGCGTCGGCGCCAACTGAAAACTCTGCAGCGGTTTTGCGGCGATGCAAGGCCGCGCCAGTGAAGCGATGCAGTCTTGCTCGCGCTGCGTGTCGAGCGTGTACATGACACCTTGCTTACCGCCGCCGATCAGCTGCTTGTCGCCAGGCAGCAGCAGCGGACCGGAACCGCCGAGATCGAGATCGTTCAGCTCCAAACCATCGACGCCCGCCGCGTCCCAATTCGCTGGACGGAACCAGCCCTTCAGCGCCAAGCCATTGCGTGCATCGAGTAGGACCAGTGCTTCGTTGGTGTCGAACGTGCGCTTGCTCTGTGCCTCATTTGCATTGCATGCATCTGGCCCGCGGCACACGTTCGCTGAGCGGTTGCCCTGGCACTCACAGCCGTCGTTGGTGCTGCACACCGCGCAGGCATTGCGTGCGAAGGGGATAGTGCAGCCGTCCTTGATCACATGCTGTTTGTTGCCGGTGAAGAAGTACACCATGCCATCCGCATCTACTGCCGGCCCTCGCCCTGCTTGCCAGATGCCGCCGCCGGGTCCGAGCGCGATGCAGCGCTGGTCGAGATAGTCGACTTTTGAAATCGCCCTTACGCGGCTGGCACACGTCGTACAGAAAACCGACGGCGCTTTGCTTAGGTCGGATTTAGCATAAGCAAACACCCAGCCCTCGAAATAGTCGCCGCCGAAGGCGATGATGACTTTATCCGCGGCCAGCGCCAACGCTGCGCGCTGCACCGCGATGCGCGTGGGCGACGGTTCAAATACGATCGTTTCGTCGTCGACTTCGACGCTGCCAGCGATGACCACCGGGGGCAGCTTGTCCTTGCCATCGCGCAGATCAAGCGCGTGCAGTACGAAGCTCGGCTTGTTGTGAAGCGTCAGTGCGGCGGCGACGTAGAGTGTGCTCTGCGCGCGATCGATCACCGGCGTGCTGAGAATACTGCTCGGGGCTGCTATGTCACCGTTTGGCAATTGCGCCAGGCGGCGTGTCCACAGAGGTGCACCGCCGGCATCGTGGGCATCGAAGGCGTAGACCGAATTGCTGCCGGTAGCGGTGAGCACGATATCGCGTTCGCGCCCCCGTGCGGAGATACGTGCAAGCAGCGGCTGCGCGTTCACCGGTCCGTCCACGGTGTAGCTGAATAGGCGCCCGAAGGTCTTGGCGCTGACGTTGGCGGCGCTCAGCACCGTCTCGCGCAGGTTCGCCCCGGTGCGCGCGTTGTCGTAGTTGTTGGTTAGCACTTCCACGCTTTCAGCGCGTGCCGTACAGGCGCATAGCACAAGCACTGCCAGAGCCGCGTGCGCCGCGCGGCGCCAAATGCGAAAGTTCACGACTACGCGCCGAGCAATTGGCCGCCGTCCACGGTGACGGTCTGCCCGGTAATCCAACTTGCTAGCGGCGAAGCGAGAAACAACACCAGATTGGCGACCTCCTCCGGCGCGCCCATGCGGCCGAATGGAATAGTTTTTAGCGTGTTGTTGTAAAGCTCTGGCGCGTTGGTCTTGCGCTGTGCCCACAATCCACCCGGAAACTCGATTGAACCCGGCGCCACCGCATTCACGCGCACGCCCTTGCGCGCCAGCAGCGCCGCTTGCGAACTGGTGTAGTTGATGATCGCCGCCTTAACCGCGGCATAGGCCGGCGTGCGGGACGAGGCGCGATAGCCGGAGATCGAAGAGACGTTCACAATCACCGCGCGTTTCGACTGCAGCAAGTACGGTTCCGCCACGGCGGATGCGCGCACCGTCGCCATCACATCTACGTCGAGGCCTGCTCGCCACGCGTTCTCGTCGTTACCCAAACCGAAACCCGAGGCGTTGTTGACGAGCACGTCGATGCCGCCCAGCGCGGCGGCTGCTTGGGGAATGTACTTAGCGATGTCATCCGCTTTCGCGAGATCGCAAACGCCAGCGTGCACCAACCCGCCACATCGTTCCAATTCCGCGCGCACCGAGGCGAGCGCATCGGCGTTGCGCGCACACACAGAGACCACTGCGCCCGCTTGCGCAAAGCCGAGCGCGATCGAGCGGCCGATGCCGCGGCTGCCGCCGCAGACCACTACGCGCGTGCCATTGAAATCGAATGTCATTACCTCTGCTCCGAGTGGGTTACCTCAATCTGCGATTGTACGCAGATGCTGCGGGTTGGGCTGGGGCTAGCTTGATGCATCGGTAGTAGGTATACATCCCATAGATAAGCTACATGAATTATATAGAGAGCCATACATGTGGATATGCTCTTAATAGTATAAGATCAAACGAGCCTACTCGCACCGGGCTCCGAAGCTGCGAAGGCGGCGGTTATGCGCCATTGGATTGGTGCGCTCGCACGGTCTTCGGTCAGATCTGAAGCAAGCGGGGGGCGACTGACTGCAGCATGCGGGAGTTAGAATCGGCACTTTCTCACCGCGATACGGGGCCGTCATGACCTACGAAAACATCCTCGTCGAAACCCACGGCAACGTCGGCTTGATTCGCTTGAACCGACCGCAAGCGCTGAACGCGCTCTCGCCCGCACTGGTGAAAGAGCTGGGCAAGGCAGTGGCGGCATTCGAGGCGGACGACCACATCCGCTGTCTCGTCATCACCGGCAACGAGAAAGCTTTCGCCGCAGGCGCGGACATCAAGGTAATGAAAGAGTGGAACTACATGGATGTCTACAAAGCGGACTTCATCACCGCCGATTGGGAGCGCCTCGCAAGCTGCCGCAAGCCGGTGATCGCGGCCGTGGCGGGCTATGCGCTCGGTGGCGGCTGCGAAATGGCGATGATGTGCGATTTCATTCTCGCGGCGGAGACGGCGAAGTTCGGCCAGCCTGAGATCACCATCGGCACTATTCCGGGTGCAGGCGGCACGCAGCGTCTACCGCGCTTCGTCGGTAAGTCGAAGGCGATGGAGATGGCGCTTACCGGCCGCATGATGGACGCGCAAGAAGCCGAGCGTTGCGGCTTGGTTAGCCGCATCGTGCCCGCAGCGGATCTGGTGGCCGAGGCGATCAAGACCGCGCAGAAAATCGCTGATCTGTCATTGCCGATCGTAATGATGGCGAAAGAATCAGTGAACCGTGCGTTCGAAACACCGCTCGCCGAAGGCGTGCGCTTCGAGCGGCGTTTGTTCCATTCGACCTTCAGTACCGAGGACCAGAAGGAGGGGATGACGGCGTTTGCAGAAAAGCGCAAGCCGGGGTTCAAGCATCGCTAAAGCAATGCTGCGGCTCGATTTGGCGGAGCCGCTGGGCGTGATGCTGTAGTATTGCCCAGGTGCAAGCCTCTCCAATACCGTCGAAATGAATCGTTCACAAATCGTTCTCACACTAACCAGCACCGCGCTCTCACTCGGCCTCTTCAGTGTCGTAGGTTGCAAACCGGCGCAAGAGCAAGCCTCCGCGGCGAACGTTGCGCCTGCTGCCGCTGCGCCTCCGCCGCCGCCTGTCAGTGTGGCCGCGGTAATCGAGCGCGACGTCAAAGAGTACGACGAGTTTACCGGCCGGCTTGAAGCGGCGCAGCAAGTTGCGGTGCGCCCGCGCGTCTCCGGCTACATCAAGAGCATCAACTTCCGCGAAGGAGCGGAGGTCAACAAAGGCGATATTCTGTTCGTGATCGATCCGCGCCCGTATGAAGCGGATTTGAAGCGTGCGCAAGCCGAGCTTGCCAGCGCGCGCAGCCGCGCCGAACTGACGGGACTGCGCTTGAAGCGCGCAGAAGAGTTGATGCGCGACAAGTTCGTCTCAAAAGACAATTTGCAGGAGCGCCAGAGCGAGCAGCGCGAAGCGCAAGCGCAGATCCGCGCGGCGCAAGCGGCGGTCGAGCAGATGCGCCTGAACGTGGAGTTCAGCGTGGTGCGCGCGCCAATCTCCGGGCGCGTCAGTAAGGCGGAAGTGACGGTCGGTAATTTGGTGAACTCCGGACCGCCGGACGGTACGCTGCTGACTAACATTGTTTCGCTCGATCCGATCTACGCTTACTTTGAGGGGGACGAGCAGATCTATTTAAAGTATGTCGCGCTGGCCCGCGCGGGCGAGCGGGCCAGCGCGCGTGAGGTCCGCAATCCGATTTTCATGGGGTTGGCGAACGAGCAGGGCTTCCCGCATGAAGGGCAAATGGATTTTGTCGACAATCAGCTAGACCCAAAGACCGGCACCATTCGTGCGCGCGCCGTGTTCAGCAACAAAGAGCGCCTGTTCACGCCCGGTTTGTTTGCGCGCTTGAAACTGGTCGGCAGCGGCACGTACAAGGCGCTGCTCGTCAACGACCGCACCGTCGGCACCGATCAAAGCCAGAAGTTTGTCCTGGCGGTCGGCCAGAACAACACAGTCGAGTACCGGCCTGTAAAACTCGGGCCGATGGTGGACGGGCTGCGCGTGGTCAGAGAGGGACTCAAGCCGGGCGAACTGATCGTCATGGCGAACGTCATGGCGCGCGTGCGGCCCGGTATGCCAATCAGTCCGCAGAAAGTGCCGATGGAGGGTGAGTCCGCTAAGGCGGCAGCAGCGGCGCCTGTGGGCGAATCGAAAAAATAAGCGCATGAACATCTCGCGTTTTTTTATCGACCGGCCGATCTTCGCGGCGGTGCTGTCGATCGTCATCTTTGTCGCTGGCGCGCTGGCGCTCATGCGCCTGCCGATCAGCGAATACCCGGAGGTCGTACCGCCCTCAGTGGTGGTGCGCGCTGTTTACCCGGGCGCAACGCCGAAAGTAATTGCCGAGACCGTCGCCGCGCCGTTGGAAGAGGCGATCAACGGCGTCGAGGATATGTTGTACATGGAATCGGGTTCGACCGGGGACGGCGTGATGCAACTGACGGTCACGTTCAAGCTTGGTACCGATGTCGATAAGGCGCAGGTGTTGGTGCAGAACCGCGTCAGCCAGGCCGAGCCCCGCTTGCCGGAAGACGTACGCCGCTTAGGCGTGACGGTGGTAAAGAGTTCGCCTGATCTCACCCTGGTCGTGCACTTGCTTTCGCCGGATGCGCGCTACGACGAAGTCTATTTGCGCAACTACGCGGTGCTAAACGTCAAGGACCGGCTCAAACGTATTCGCGGCACCGGGCAGGTGGAGATATTTGGCGCGGGCGACTATTCCATGCGCTTGTGGCTCGATCCGCAAAAGATCGCGGCGCGCGACATGACGGCAACGGATGTCGTGCGCGCGGTGCGCGAGCAGAACGTGCAAGTGGCCGCGGGCACTATCGGTGCGCCGCCGGCGGCGAAGGATGCCGACTATCAGCTGACCGTCAATGCGGGCGGGCGGCTGGTGACGGAAGAGCAGTTCGGCGACATCATCGTCAAGGCGACCGATGATGGCGCCGTGACCCGCCTGCGCGATGTGGCGCGTACGGAATTGGGCGCTTCGCAATACGCGCTGCGCAGTCTGCTCAACAACAAACCTGCTGTTGCGGTGGTGGTCTGGCAAGCGCCAGGCTCGAACGCCATCCAGATCTCCGACGATGTACGCGCCGCGATGGTGGAGATCAAGAAGTCGTTCCCGCAAGGCATCGACTACGATATCGTCTACGATCCGACCGTGTTCGTGCGCGATTCCATCAAGGCAGTGGTGATCACACTGCTGGAGGCGATCAGCTTGGTGGTGCTGGTGGTCATCTTGTTCTTGCAGACATGGCGCGCTTCGATCATTCCGTTGCTCGCCGTGCCGGTGTCGATTGTCGGCACCTTCGCACTGATGCTGGGATTTGGGTTTTCCATCAACGCACTCACACTGTTCGGGCTAGTGCTTGCCATCGGCATCGTGGTCGATGACGCCATCGTGGTGGTGGAAAACGTCGAGCGTAACATCGAGGAGGGCTTGAGTCCGCGCGACGCGACTTACAAGGCGATGCAGGAAGTGAGCGGCCCGATCATCGCCATCAGCCTGGTGCTGTGCGCGGTGTTCATCCCGATCGCGTTCATCAGCGGCTTGACCGGGCAGTTCTACCGCCAGTTCGCGCTGACGATTGCGATCTCGACCGTGATCTCGGCGTTCAACTCGCTGACGCTCAGTCCAGCGCTATGCCGCCTGTTATTGCCGCCGCATGGCGCGAAACCGGACGCGCTGACGCGCGTACTCGATACGCTGTTCGGCTGGGTGTTCCGGCCGTTCAATCGGCTGTTCAAGTGGTCGTCGCACGCCTATGCAGGTGGTGTGGGCCGCGTGCTGAAGGTCAAGTCCGCCGCTATGCTGGTCTACCTGCTGCTTATCGGTGCGACGGTTTTCTTGTTCCGCTTGGTGCCGAGCGGCTATGTGCCGGAGCAGGACAAGAACTATCTCATTGGCATCGCGCAGTTGCCGGATGCTTCCTCGCTCGACCGCACCGAAGCCGTCATTCGGCGCATGTCGAGCATGGCGCTGGAGCATCCCGGTGTGAGCCATTCGGTGGCGTTCCCGGGACTTTCGATTGCGGGATTTTCCAACGCACCGAATGCGGGCATCGTGTTCTTCACGTTGAAGAATTTTTCCGAGCGCAGAGGCCCCGGCATGACTGGCGTCGAGATCGCCGGTGCGCTCAACCAGAAGCTCAGCGTGATCGAGGACGGCTTCGTGTTCGTGCTACAGCCGCCGCCGATTCTCGGGCTGGGCACGAGCGGTGGCTTCAAGATGATGCTGGAGGATCGCGGCGACGTCGGCTACGAGGAGCTTTATAAGGCAACGCAGGATCTGCTCAACAAGGCGCGCGGCTCGGGCGTGATCAATCCGTACGCGACCTTCTCCAGCTTTCAGATCAACGTTCCACAGTTGCGCGCCGAGGTCGATCGGGTCAAAGCCAAGCAGCTTGGCGTGGCGATTACCGATGTGTTCGAAACCATGCAGATTTATTTGGGTTCGCTCTACGTCAATGATTTCAACCGCTTCGGCCGCACGTACCAAGTCATCGCGCAAGCCGACGCGCCGTTTCGTTCGCACGCCGAAGACATCATGCAGTTGAAAACACGCAACGCGCGCGGTGAGATGGTGCCACTCGGCTCAGTGCTGCAGGTTACGCCGAGTTACGGGCCCGATCGCGCTATGCGCTACAACGCCTACCTCGCCGCTGACATCAACGCAAGCCCTCTGCCCGGATTCAGCAGCGGCCAAGGCCAAGCGTTGATGGAGAAACTCGCGACAGAGACTCTGCCGAACGGTGTCGAGTTCGAGTGGACCGAGTTGGCCTACCAACAAATCCTCGCTGGCAATACGGCCGTATTCGTGTTTCCTCTATGCGTGCTGCTGGCTTTCCTGGTACTCGCTGCGCTCTACGAAAGTTGGACGTTGCCGCTAGCGGTTGTGCTGATCGTGCCGATGGCACTGCTATCGGCGATGTTTGGTGTGTGGGCGTTCGGCAAGTTCGGCATGGGTGGCGACAACAACATATTTACGCAGATTGCCTTCATCGTGCTGGTCGGCTTGGCGTGCAAGAACGCGATCCTGATCGTTGAATTTGCGCGAGAGTTGGAGCACCGCGGTGAAAGCACGGTCAATGCGGCGATTCACGCGTGCCGCATGCGGCTGCGGCCGATATTGATGACTTCGTTCGCATTCGTCATGGGCGTGGTGCCGCTGGTGCTTTCCTCGGGCGCCGGTGCGGAGATGCGCCAGGCAATGGGTGTTGCGGTGTTCGCCGGTATGCTCGGTGTGACGTTCTTCGGTTTGCTGCTGACACCGGTGTTCTACGTTCTGCTGCGCACGCTAGCCAAGAAAATGGAGCGTAAGCCGAGCCACGTTGCGGTGACGCCGCCAAAACGCGAAGGCGACGAGGAGGTCGTAGTAGAAGGGTAAACGTCGGTCAACTGAGAGGAGGAGAGGGATGGGGACGAAGCAGCAGGAAGAAGCAGGCTTTTCGCGCCGCGATTTCGTCAAGACAATCGGCGCGGGTGCGATTCTCGCGAGCGCGGCAGGTGTTGTCGGCGCGGCACAAGCGGCCGAAGGCGGGCAACCGATCGAGTTCGTGAGTAAGGGGCTCAAGTGCAGAGGCCTCAAGTATTTGCCGGCCGATTTGAAGAGCGGCGATAAGCGTCCGTGCATCGTGCTTGCGCACGGCTTCAGTGCTGTCAAAGAAATGTATTTCACCGACTACGCGCAAGCTTTCGCCCAGGCGGGTTTTGTCGCTATCACGTTTGACTACCGCTACCTTGGCGAGAGCGAAGGCGAACCGCGCAGTCAGATCTTTCCGTGGGAGCAGATCGAAGATTTCCGCAATGCGATCACCTTCGCGCAAGCGCAGCCCGAAGTGAACGCGGAGAAGATCGGCGTGTTCGGTTCTTCCTACAGCGGCGGCCATGTGATCTGCCTTGGCGCGCTCGATCGGCGCATCAAAGCGGTGGCTTGCCAAGTGCCGCTGGTGGACGGCTGGACCAACTTCCAAGCGATCGTGCCGCGCGCCGCGGGGGCGGGCATGATCAAGTTCCTCGAGGCGGACCGCGTTGAGCGCTACAAGTCGGGCAAGGTGAGCTATTTGCCCGTGGTCGCGGAGGACAACAACGCCGTGCTCAACACAAGCGATTCCTACAAGTGGTTCACCGAGACGCACAAGAAAAAAGCGCCACGCTGGGAGAATAAAGTGACGGTGGAATCGATCGAGAAGTTCATCGAATACAGTCCCGCGACTTACATCGCACGCATCGCGCCGACGCCGTTTCTCATGATGGTGGCGGAGAACGACATCCTCACGCCGACCGATGTTGCGATCAATGCATTCGAGAGCGCGCGCGAGCCGAAAAAGCTCGTCATTCTGCCGGGCGGGCACTTCGATGCGTATGTGAACGGTTTTTCATTGTCTTCAGGCAATGCGGTCGGCTGGTACAAACAGTGGCTTGCCGTTTGATCGCAAAACTCGAATACTAGCACCTGGATAGGTCTGGTAGTCCAGGCCTATCTAATTTAACGCGCGAAGGGGGTGGGAGGATGGATCCCAGCGTGGTGCGAAGAAGGCTTCGAGTTCGCTTGCTTGCACCTCCTCAACGCGTGCGTGGCGCCAGCGCGGCGCGTTGTCTTTGTCTACTAACAACGCGCGCACGCCTTCCAGGAAATCGCCGGCCTCGAAGCAGCGATAGATCATATTCAGTTCCATACGGAAGCAGTCCGCGAGCGATAGGCGCTTGCCGCGGCGCAACTGTTCCAGCGTGACGCAAAGCATGAGCGGCGAGCGCTTGTTCAGGGTCTCTAGCGTGGTCTGCGCCCATTCGCGGTAGCCGTCGCGCTGCTCGCTTTCAAGCGAAGCGAGGATCTGCGGCACTGTCGCGAGCGCGAAGTGATGATCTAAGGCGGCGCGCACTGCCGCGAGGGGTGCAGGGGTGGGGGGTGGTGCGGCTTGCGCTCTGAGTATATCGAGCAAGGCTTGCGGCGACGCGCGCATTGCGGCTTCCAGCACAGATGTGTAGTCGCCGGCTAAGTAAATATCGGCAAGCCCGCAGTACATGACATCGGCCGTGCGTACGTGGTGGCCGGTCAGCCCTAGGTAGGCGCCGAGTTCGCCCGGTAGGCGCGAGAGGAAGTAACTGCCGCCAACGTCGGGGAAAAGGCCGATGTGCGTCTCGGGCATGGCCATGCGTGTGGTGTCGGTGGCGATGCGCAGCTTGGCGCCCTGCGCGAGCCCCATCCCGCCGCCCATGATGATGCCGCGCATTAGCGCGATCACCGGTTTCGGGTAGTGGTGAATATAGTGATCCAGCGCGTACTCGAACGCGAAGAAGCCTTCGTGCTCGTTGCTGCCGCTGAGGAAGCGTTCGCGTACCGCGCGCACGTCGCCGCCGGCACAGAAGGCTTTTTCTCCAGCGCCGCGCAGCACCACCGCGGCCACGCCGCGGTCGCGCTCCCAAGCTTCCAGTTGCGCGCGCACGGCTTTGAGCATGTCGAAGGTCAGCGCGTTCAGCGCCGCCGGACGATTGAGCGTGAGAAAGCCGATGCCGTTTCGGACTTCGACGAGTGTATCGCTCACGAGAAGAGCGTTGAAGTTGTTCGGGCCGCCATCTTGCCCCAACAACGCGCCACTCGGAAGGGCTTAGCCTAGAGAAGTACAGTCAAGAGAACAAAGAACAAAACGCGCGAGTTCATCGACATCATGCGCGCCTATCTGTTTTATTTGGCTCCCCGACCTGGGCTCGAACCAGGGACCTGCGGATTAACAGTCCGTCGCTCTACCGACTGAGCTATCGGGGAGTTGTTGATTTGCTTGGAGATTTCGCTACGGAGGTGCTCCGAAGCCGTGGAATTGTACCCTTTTTCTGCTCTCTCCGGAACGATAGGCCACAAAGACCATTGAGATCGCTGCGCATCTCCGGGTGAAATCTAGCACCGTTTGCGTCGTTTACTTGGTTTTTTTCTGCGAACTCGCCAAGCGTTTGCGTGGAATGGCGGTTAGCGTTGCAGGTTGCAAGGTACGCTAGTGAATCCGCGAAATCGCGCTCGCCCCCCACGCACTGGTTCGCCGACAAGGTCAAAGTGCGGAAAACGCGCGAGGAACCGGCCGATGGCCACGCCCGCCTCCAGGCGCGCGAGGCCCATGCCGATACACTGATGCACGCCCCCGCCGAACGCCAAGTGTCGATTCGGCCAGCGCGAAATATCGAGCCGCTCGGCGTCGGCAAAGTGCTGAGGATCGCGATTCGCGGCGCCAATGCACAAGTTGATGCGCGTCTCGGCGGGCATGGCCACGCCGCCGACTTCCACTGCTTGCGTTGCGATCCGGTTGCCGAGCTGATTGGAGCTTTCGAAGCGCAGGAACTCCTCGACCGCACTGGAAATTAACTCCGGTTGCTGGATCAGCCGCTGTTTCTGCTCGGGCGCGTGCAGCAACGCAACAAGGCCGTTGCCGATCAGGTTGGTGGTGGTCTCATGGCCTGCATTCAACAAGAAAATGCAGTTGTGCAACAGCTCGCGCTCGGAAAGACGTTCGCCATTCTCCTCGCCTTGAATCAAACGTGTGAGTACGTCGCGCTTTGGGTCGCCGGGCTGGGCGCGGCGGCTTGCGATCAATCCCGTCAAGTATTCGATGAATTCCGCCACCGCGCGGTTGCCCCGCTGCGCCGCTTCAGCACTGATGACCGGTTCGAGTGCGCTCAAGATCGCCAGCGACCAACCGCGCAGCGGCCCTCGATCTTCGTGCGGTACCGCTAGCAAATTGCCGATGATCTCGACCGGAATTGCGGAAGCGAAATCCTCGATCAAATCCCCCTTGTCCTTACGCCCCATGGCGTCGAGCAGCCGGTCGACCAGCACGACCAATCCGGGCTGCATCGCCGCGATCGCTTGCGGCGTCAATGCACCCGCGATGAGGCGGCGCACGCGTGTATGCAGCGGCGGATCGTTGAACACCAGACTGGTCGTATGATGTTCATAAAGCAGCGAATCGCCGAACTTCGGCTTGAACTCGCGTTTCTTATCGGAACTGAATAGCTTTGGGTTGCGGTAGACGTAGCTCACGTCATCGTAGCGCGTGAGGAAGTAGCTGCCATCCGGCAGATGCTTGACCGGCGCGTACTCGCGCAGCGCGGCGTAGTACGGGTATGGGTTGGCGTAGAACTCCGCGGGCAGCGCCTGCAGATCGAACGACTCGGCTATGGTTCGCGCTTGATGATGGTCAAACATCGCTGGTGTGCACTGCGCTGCGTGTACGCCGCCTGACGAACCCGTCAGCGCATATAATTGCAGCCTATTCTATCCAGCCGCGCAGGGATTTTATGTCAGCCAATTTGCAAGCCGTCGCCAAACCCACACCGACCGTCAAGATGCTCATCAACGGGAAGTTCGTCGATTCGGTCAGCGACGAGTGGAAGGACGTTATCAACCCGGCCACGCAAGAGGTGCTGGCGCGCGTGCCGTTCGCGACCCCTGCCGAAGTCAATGCCGCCATCGCGGCCGCAAAAGAAGCGTACAAGACCTGGCGCAACACGCCGATTGCGGCACGCGCGCGCGTCATGCTCAAGCTACAGCAACTAGTCCGTGACAACATGAGCCGAATTGCCCAAACGCTCACCGCGGAGCAAGGCAAGACGCTGCCGGACGCTGAAGGCGACATCTTCCGCGGCTTAGAAGTGATCGAGCACGCCTGCGCTATCGGCAGCCTGCAGATGGGGGAGTTTGCCGAGAATGTCGCCAACGGCGTGGATACTTACGCTATCCGCCAGCCGATCGGCGTGTGCGCGGGCATCACGCCGTTCAATTTCCCGGCGATGATTCCGCTGTGGATGTTCCCGATGGCGATCGTATGCGGCAATACTTTCGTGCTGAAGCCTTCTGAGCAAGACCCGATGACGCCCATGCTGCTCGCCGAGCTCGCCATTGAAGCGGGCGTGCCGTCGGGCGTGCTCAACATCGTGCACGGCGGCAAAGAAGCGGTCGACGCGCTTTGCACGCACAGGGATATCGTGGCGGTGTCGTTTGTCGGCTCCTGCCATGTGGGCGAACACGTCTACAGGCTCGCCAGCGAGCACGGCAAGCGCGTGCAGTCGATGATGGGCGCCAAGAATCACGCAGTGGTCTTGGCCGACGCTAACAAAGAGCAAGCGCTCAACGCACTCATCGGTGCGTCCTTTGGCGCCGCGGGGCAGCGTTGCATGGCAGTGAGCGTCGGCGTGCTGGTGGGTGAAGCGAAGCAATGGATTCCCGATCTCGTTGAGAAGGCCAAGACCCTCAAGGTCGCAGACGGCACGGAGAAAGGCGCCGACTTGGGCCCGCTGGTATCGAAAGCTGCCAAGCATCGCGTCTTAGGTCTGATCGACGACGGCGCAAAAGAAGGCGCGAAGATCGAGCTCGACGGGCGCGGCATCAAGGTTCCCGGCCGCGAAAGCGGCAATTTCGTCGGACCGACGATCCTTTCCGGCGTCAAACCCGGCATGAAAGTGTACGAAACCGAAATCTTCGGGCCGGTGCTCTCGCTCGTGAGCGTTGACACGCTCGACGAAGCAATCAAGGTCATCAACGACAACCCGTATGGCAACGGCACCGCGATCTTCACGCAAAGCGGCGCCGCTGCGCGCAAGTTTCAAAACGAGATCGATGTCGGCCAAGTCGGCATCAACGTGCCGATTCCGGTGCCGGTGCCGTTTTTCAGCTTTACCGGCTCGCGCGGCTCGAAGCTCGGCGATCTCGGACCTTACGGCAAGCAAGCCGTGCATTTCTATACACAGGTGAAAACGGTCACCGCGCGCTGGTTCGATGACTCGGTGTCGGCGGGCAAAGTCAACACGACGATCGCGTTGAAATAGCGACGAGCGAGGGAAATACCCTTCACGTATTCACCCTTTCACTTCCAATGAAAATTGCCTTCATCGGCCTCGGCAACATGGGCAAGCCCATGGCGCGCAACCTACTCAAAGCAGGCCATGCGCTGACGGTCTACGATCTCACGGCTGAGCCGGTCGAGGCGCTATGCGCCGCGGGCGCCGCGGCAGCTGCGTCCGCAGCGGATGCCGCGCGGGTAGCGGAGGTCGTCATCACCATGCTGCCGTCCTCACCCCACGTGCGCGAGGCCTATACCACAGCGAATGGGGTGTTGGCTGCTGCGCAGCGCGACGCCCTACTGCTCGATTGCAGCACTATCGATCCGCACACGGCGCGCGCGGTCGCCGCGCTCGCGGCGAAGCGTGGCAATGCTATGCTCGATGCGCCTGTTTCCGGTGGCACCGGCGGCGCGGAAGCCGCAACGTTGACGTTCATGGTCGGCGGTGACCCCGGGGCGTTCGAGCGGGCAAAACCGGTCCTGGCGTCGATGGGCAAGAACTTTGTGCACTGCGGTGCCTCGGGCAACGGTCAGGTGGCGAAGATATGCAACAACATGCTGCTGGCCATTTCCATGATCGGCACGGCGGAAGCGATGATGCTGGGGGCGAAACTCGGCATTGATCCGAAACTGCTGGCGGGCATCATCAACACTTCCAGCGGGCGCTGCTGGAGTTCGGATACTTGCAACCCGTATCCGGGCGTCATTCAGACTGCGCCTGCCTCACGGTACTATACTGGCGGCTTTGGTGCTGAACTCATGCTAAAGGACCTGGGCCTCGCGGTGGATGCAGCGCGCGCGGCCAAGCAGCCGGTAGCGCTGGGAGGCTTGGCGCAGCAGCTTTACCAAATGATGAATGCACGTGGCGACGGCGGCAAAGACTTTTCCGCCATCATCAACCTATTCTCAGGCAACGTTTCCTAAAGTAACACGGCAAGCTGCCGTTACCAGGGTATCCCTCTGGAACGAGTTTGCTCATCGTGAACGCCCAATCCTCGCACCCGACACTCCGCTCGGCCGAAGCGAACGATTTTGACGCCCTCACTCGCTTGACCGGCCAACTCTGCGATGCGCCCATCGCTAGCGTGAGCCTGCTGCGCGCCGACCGCGTTTGGTTCCTGGCCGCGCATGGACAACAGCTTGCGAGTGTGGACACGCGCGTCGCCTTCGAACCTCACGTATTTGCAGCGCCAGATGCGACTCTGATCGTCCCGAATACGGTCGCGGATAGTCGCTTCGCCACCCATCCGTTCGTGGCGCAACAGCCGCGCGTGCGCTTCTATGCCGGCGCCGCTATCCCGACTGAAGACGACGAACCGTTCGGCTGCTTGTCGGTCATGGACTGCGTGCCTCGTACGCTGACCGAAGCGCAAGCCGACGGCCTGCGCATCCTCGCCCGGCAAGTCGCCGCCCAACTCACCCTGCGGCGAGTGCAGGTCGATTTGGAGCAAGTGAGCGCCGCGCGCAATGAGTTGCGGGAAAAGCTCTCCAGCTATCAAACACGCCTCGACGATGCGCTGGTGCGCTTGAACACTGAAAGCACCATCGATGCCTTGACCGGTTTGCCCAACCGCCGCGCCTTCGAAACGCGTCTCGACGAAGAAACCGACCGCGCGCGCCGCTACGAACTGCCGATTTCTCTTCTACTGCTCGAGATCGACCGCTTCGCCTACCACCAAGCCACGCTCGGCCACGACGGTTCGAACGAACTATTGAAACGCTTGGCGCAGCATCTGCGCCGCGGCTTGCGTCAATCGGACATGCTGAGCCGTTACAGCCCGCACGGCTTTGCGCTAATCCTGCCCAACACTGGGTTTGATGGCTGCTGCGCGCTTGCCGAGCGCGTGCGCAACAGTGTGCTGGCCGCTGACTGGAACAAGGTTCTCACGCTGAGCATCGGCATGTCGAGCCAGGCGAGTGCGGGGGCGCAAAGCGTGGCGCTCCTCGCCGAAGCCGGCCGCGCCCTGGTACTCGCGAAGCAAAGCGGTGGCTGCAACCTGCACTACACCAACGTCAGCTAAACGTTCCCTACCCCGGGCACTAGAACGTCCCCGGATACACACCGCCGTCGATTAAGAAGTTCTGGCCCGTGATGAAACTCGCGTGCACGCTGCAAATGAATGCGCACAGCGCCCCGAACTCGTCGGGTTCACCGAAGCGGCCGGCGGGGATCACTTTCATGCGCTCGGCGTGAACTTGCTCCATGGTTTTGCCGCTCATCTTCGCGCCGGCTTCGCTGCGCTTGCGCAGCGTTTCGGTTTCGAACATGCCGGGCAGGATGTTGTTGATGGTGACGTTCTGCGCGATGCCTTTACGCGCGATGCCGGCGACGAAGCCGGTCAAACCGCTGCGTGCGCCGTTTGATAAAGCCAGGATGTCGATCGGTGCTTTCACTGCACTCGAAGTGATATTGACGACGCGCCCATACTTACGCTCGATCATGCCGTCGATCGTGGCTTTGATGAGTTCGATTGGCGTGAGCATGTTGGCATCGACCGCTTTGATCCAATCATCGCGCGTGAACTGACGGAAATCACCCGCCGGCGGACCGCCGGCGTTGTTGACCAGGATGTCGGGTCTTGGGCATGCAGCGAGCGCTTTGGCGCGCCCCTCGGAGGTAGTGATATCCGTTGCCACGACAACAACCTTGACGCCGGTGCTGTTGCGGATTTCCGCCGCCGTTGCTTCAAGTGTTTCCGCCGTGCGTGCCACGATGGTCACATCGACGCCTTCGCGCGCAAGTGCCACCGCGCAACCTTTGCCCAAGCCCTTGCTAGCGGCACAGACTATTGCTTTCTTTCCGGCGATTCCTAAATCCATTTCGGCTCCTTGATGTTGTTCGTGTCAGAACGGCAGTTTCGCGTCTGGCTTCGCGCCCAAGATCACGCGGCGAAAATCTTCTTGGATACGCTTGAGGGCGGCATCGTTGTCCGCTTCGAAGCGCAGCACGATGACCGGCGTGGTGTTGCTCGAACGCGCTAGGCCGAAGCCGTCGGCGTACTCAACGCGGAGTCCGTCGATGGTAATGACTTCGCGTGGATCAGTGAACTTCGCGCTCTTTTGCAGCTTATCGATGAGCACGTAGTTTTCGCCTTCGTTGAGCTTGATCTGCAACTCGGGCGTGCTCACCGCGTCGGGCAGGCTGTGCAGCGTTTTGTTCAGATCCGCTTCACGGCTCAACGTTTCCAGCAGACGCGCACCGGAATACAGCCCGTCATCGAAGCCGTACCAGCGTTCTTTGAAGAACATGTGACCGCTCATCTCGCCGGCAAGCAGGGCACCGCTTTCCTTCATTTTTCCTTTGATGAGCGAATGCCCCGTTTTCCACATGGTCGGTCTCCCACCGTGATTGCGGATCCAGGAGAACAGATTGCGCGTACTTTTCACGTCAAAAATGATTTCCGCGCCGGGATTGCGTTTGAGCACATCGGCGGCAAACAGCATGAGTTGACGATCCGGGAAAATCACGGAGCCGTCTTTGGTCACCACGCCCAAACGATCACCGTCGCCGTCGAAGGCGAGGCCAAGTTCCGCATCAGTCGATTTCAGCGTGCGCTGTAAGTCTTCCAAGTTGTGCAGCACCGACGGATCGGGATGGTGGTTCGGAAAGTTGCC
>CAZAWU010000001.1:0-72437 GCA_964488915.1 uncultured Burkholderiales bacterium | reverse complement strand
AAGCGCTAGCGTTCACGCCGGAGGCTTGGCGCGAACTGCAAGACGAGCACAAACGCTTGGCCCACGCCGCGAGTCTGCTCGAAGGCGCGAGCGCGACCTACGATGCGCTGGCCGAAGGCGAAGGTGCGATGCTGGCGCAAGCGGGGGCGCTTGTCGCGCGTTTGCGCGCGCTGCTTGAGTACGATAGCGCACTCGACGAAGTCGTCGCGCTGCTCGAATCCGCCGACGTGCAACTACAGGAAGCCGCGCACGCGCTGCGACTCTACCGCGACCGGCTTGATCTCGATCCGCAGCGGCTGCAAGACATCGATGCGCGCCTCGATGGCGTGCACCGCGCCGCGCGCAAGTATCGTGTAAGCGCTGAGGCACTGCCGGCGTTGCTCAACGACGCGCAACAGCGCTTGAGCGAACTCGGGGCGGTCGGTTCGGTCGACGAGCTGCGCCAGAAAGAAGACGCCGCGCAGCGCGACTACGCCAAGCTCGCAGACAAGCTCAGCGGCGAGCGCCGCCGCGTGGCGAAAGAGTTGAGCGCGAAAGTGACCGATTCGTTGCAAGGCATGGCGATGAGCGGTGCGCGCTTCGAAGTTGCGCTCACACCGCTGCCTGCCCCTGGGGCGCACGGCTATGAGCAAATCGAGTTCCAAGTCAGTAGCCATCAGGGCTTGCCGCTCGGCGCCATCGGCAAGATCGCCTCGGGTGGTGAGCTCTCGCGCATCAGCTTGGCGATTCAGGTGGTGCTCGCCAACGTGGCGGCGGTGCCCACTTTGATCTTCGACGAAGTGGACGCCGGCATTGGCGGCAAGGTCGCCGAGATTGTCGGACGCATGCTTAAGCAGTTGGGAAAGGACCGGCAAGTGCTGTGTGTCACGCACTTGCCGCAAGTGGCCGCGTGCGCCGACCATCAATTCAGTGTAGCCAAGAGAGAAAGCAAGGGCGTGGTAACGAGCAGCATCACTGCGCTCGATCGCCCCGCGCGCATCGAGGAAATCGCGCGCATGCTGGGCGGGGTGAAGATCACCGACACCACGCGGCAGCACGCGGCGGAGTTGTTGTCGGGATCGAGTAAGTCGCGGAAGTAGGACGCGGTGCGCGGCAAACGTGAGGTGCACGCGTCGCCAGCAATCGGCGCAATACATTGCGCGCGAGAATTTGAGATGGGTGTCTTAGGGAACGTCAAGCTCATGCTGGCGGTTTCACCGCCCAAACATTGAAGTGCTTACCCTGCGGTCCGTCCGATCGCTCGATCTTGCGGATAGTGAAGCCCGCCTCACGCAGGACTTGCTCCAGCTCAGTTTGGTTGTATTGCCAGATGTGATCGTCAATCCACTTCTTATTGGGATCGAACGGCGGAATCGCGGCAAGCGAAGGGTAGTATTTCGTCGTGCGCCCCCAGCCGCCGTCGGCATCCGGTGTCGATAGAAAGAACGAAGCGCCCGGGCGCAAGCTCGCGTGAATCTTCTTGAGCGTCGGCACGGGCTGGAAATTCAAATGCTCGAGCACCTCAGTCATGATGGCTACATCGTAGAGTTGGCCGTTCGGCAGTGGATCTTTCTCGATGTTGCCGGTGACGAAAGACAGGCCGTAGCGCTGCATGACCGCCGGCTGCAGATATGGCTCGACGTCCACGCAAGTGCCGGCCGCGCCGTACACCTCGCTGGCGTAGGCCAGCAGCGTGCCATAGCCGCAGCCGAGGTCGATGATGGTGGTGGGCGGGCGCTGCGCGATGACCGAACGCTCCACCCAGTCGACCGCCATCCAGCCGGCAATGTGTGTCCAGTAGCGCGCTTCGACCGGCGCGTAGTTCTTGGCGTAGTAGGCGTCCGCGCTGCGGTCGGCCGCCGCAATGGCGGCTTGCACGGCAGTGATTGTTGCCGTGCGCGTCGTCTGCATGGGAGCGTTGTTGGGGCCGCAACCACATACGACCAACGTGCCCGCGAGGAGAACGCCGGTCGCGCCCCGCTTAAGCGATGAAGGGGAAGAAATCACGTTGGCGCCGCGCCGATGCGCGTTGGGAAAGGCAGAAATAGTATATTCGAGCTTATCAAGAGACCTAAGTGCAAGGAGGCGATGTTATGGACGTCGGCGTTTTCCACTTTCCCACAGACTACGGCATTGGCATCGCCGAGCTTGCGCAGGCGCTGGAAGCGCGCGGATTCGAATCGCTGTTCGTTGCTGAGCACACGCATATACCTACGAGTCGGCGCTCACCGTGGGCCGGCGGGCCGGTGCTGCCGCCGCGCTATTCGCATACGCACGATCCGTTCGTGGCGCTGTCGTTTGCCGCGGCGGTCACTCGCAAACTGAAGATTGGCACGGGCATCGCACTCATTCCGCAGCGCGATCCGATCGTGACGGCGAAGGCGGTGGCGAGCTTGGACTTTCTGTCCGGTGGCCGATTCATCTTCGGTATCGGCGGCGGCTGGAATGTGGAAGAAATGGAGAACCACGGCGCCCGCTACGACACACGCTTCAAGTTGATGCGCGAGCGCGTGCTGGCGATGAAGGCGTTGTGGACGCAAGAGGCGGCCGAGTTTCACGGCGAGTTCGTCAACTTCGATCCGGTTTGGCAGTATCCCAAACCGAAACAAAGACCGCATCCACCGATCTTTCTTGGCGGCGAAACTGATCACACCCTCAAGCGGGTGGTGGAGTTTTGCGACGGCTGGTTCCCGCGTCCGCGTGGCGGGTGGGAGCCGAAGAGCGCGGTGGTGCGCTTGCGCCAGGCGGCGGAGCAGGCAGGCCGCGACCCAAGCACGCTCTCGATCACGGTATTCGGCGCACCGGCGGACGCCGCGGCGCTAGATGTTTACCGTGAAGCCGGCATCCAGCGCGTCTTGTTGGATTTGGCGGACGGCACGCGCGATGAAATCTTGCTCGCAGTGGACAAGTTCGCTCCCCTGGCCAAGGGCTAGCGGCGCTATCGTTGCGCTTCGAAGACTAAGGCGAGGTACAACCGCGCGCCGTGGGCGAGCGCTGCGGCGATGGTCAGACGGATCGCCAACGCAAGCTTCGCGGGTTGCCACGCCCAGCGCAGCAGCTCGCGTGCCGCGAAAATCGACCGCAACGCGGGCGCAAGCGTAAGGGTAGCCAGTAGCGGCAAGTAGGCGAGCGCGATGGTACCCGTCAGCCAAGCATAGGCCGACGCCGCTAGCAGCGCGTAGCCCCAGCGGGCCGCGTCCGACACCACCCAATGGCGCTTGCCGGTTTGAGCGCGCAGCTTGCCGCAGCGACAAGAGGCAGAAAACTCAGGCTACGGCGCCGCACAAAATCCGCGCCGACGGTGATCAGCGTGAAACCCAGGCGCTGAGGGCAATGTGCTAATGTGCCGTCCAAATTACTGCAGAATGCGCGTTCGGGGAGTCTACACTGCGCCGCCGTGCTAGGTTAGCCAAACTCACCGCACCCCGGCTTCACAAAGCGGTGCCCCGCGAACGCTTGTTCAGGTTGCTGGATGAGGCGCGGCAGTGTCCTCTCATCTGGATCGCCGGACCACCCGGCTCGGGTAAGACTACGCTCGCAGCGAGCTACCTGGAAGCGAGCGGCGCGCCGGTATGGTGGTATCAAATCGACGAGGGTGACAGCGATCCAGCCACGTTCTTCTTCTACTTGGCGGAGCTCGCGAAGCAAAACGCGCGTACCAGGAATGCAGAGCTTCCGTATTTGACTTCGGGGCAAGCGCAAGATCTGAGCGGTTTCACGCGGCGCTTCTTTCGCGCGCTGTTCGCAAGGATGCCGGAAGGCGCGGTTCTCGTGCTGGACAACTATCAGGACGCCGCCGGAGAAAGCTGTGACGCAATCTTGCGCATCGCATGCGACGAAGTTCCTGTTGGCATTAATCTGCTTGCTGTTAGCCGCGTTAGGGCGCCGCTCGCGCTGTCACGTTTGAGCGCGAATCGTCGCGTGGTGGAATTGGCCTGGGACCAGCTTCGCTTGAGCGAAGCTGAAACGAACGCGCTGCTCGCGGCCGCCGGCGTCGAGGCTGCGGCGCGCAAGCAGTTACATGAAGCTAGTGGTGGTTGGGCGGCAGGTGTCGTGCTCATGCTGGCACGAAGTCAGAGCGCTGCGGATTGGCGAGCGCACGCGTTCGACTCGAATGAAGCGCTGTTCGACTATTTCGCGCGCGAGATGTTAGGAGCCATCGACGCCGGCACGCGCAAAGTGCTGCTAGCCACAGCGTTGCTGCCACAGGTGTCGGCGGCAATGGCTGTCCAACTTACGGGTGACGAACGCGCGGGCGAAGTACTCGAAGAACTCTATCAAAAGCAGTTTTTCATCGATCGCACGGCCGAAGGTGAGCGCGCCTATCGATATCACGACTTGTTTCGGGATTTTCTTCGTTCACAAGTAGAAGCCGTTCTAGGACTAGCCGAACGCGCTACCCTCCAATTGCGTTGCGCGAAGTTGCTCGAAGACAGGGGGCTACAGACCGAAGCGGCTCAATTGTTCTTCTGCGCGGAAGCTCCGGCCGAAGTGGCGCGGCTTATCCGAACGCATGCAAGTGTCATGATCGAAACCGGTCGATGGCGTACCCTGAGCGAGTGGTTTCGCGGCATTCCGGAGGCGCTCCTTGAACGGGATCCCTGGCTGCTTTACTGGCAGGGCTGTGCACGATTTCCCCTGAATCCGGCAAATGCAGGCAGGTCGTTTAGGCGTGCCTATCTGGGCTATTTCGAAACGGGCGATATTATCGGCGAGCTCCTGGCCATTCGTGCGCTCGCTGATGTGATTTTCATGGAAGGCACTGAACCGCAAGAGTTGGATCAGTTGGGCGGGCGTCTCGAAGTTGTATTGCCCACTCTGCTTGACCGGCCTAGCAACAAAGCGATACGAGAGGCGTGCGGAACCTACCTCGACATCGCGACTCGCCGACGCGGAAGCACTCCGTTTTTCACGGAGGCGAAACGTTACCTCTCCGAGCAATTGCATCGGGCGGAAATGAGTGCCAGCGAGAAGCTGAGCTTGGTCGCATCCTTGCTGTGTTGTGAGATTTCTTCGGCCGATAGTGCCGCTTGCGCTCGCCTCGTCGAGATCGCCTGGTCGCTGGAAGCGAGCGATGATGTTGATCCAGTTTGCAGGCTTGCGGGACTGTGGTGGTTGTCTCAGTACCATCTGGTTACCGGCGATTTTCAGAAGGCGTGGGCACTGACTGAGCGCGCGCTCGGGTCGGTTGCGCTGGAACCGGGCGGTTACCGTCAGGTGGTAGAGGGATTCGGCGCGATCGCCTTGTTGGCGGCGGGCGAAGATACCCAGGCGCGCCGCTTACTCGATGCGGTTCGTCAGACCGGCCGTGAGGATGATCATATCGGCGCCACACCGAGCGGCTTAGCAGAAGCGTGGTGGTATGCAAAGCACAAAGATTTTCGCCAAGCCCAGCACTACGCCCGAGCTGCTCAAGTGCATTGCCGGCGCGGCATTCGGCTGCGTGAACCAAGATGTTGGCTCATGATCGCGGTGTACGCGATTGAATCGAGCGATCTTGAGGAAGCGCGTTCGGCGCTGGGAGAGTACAAAAGACTGAGGAAGATCTTGCTCTGCGAGGAACTCGAGGCGCTAGCTGCAATGATCGAGGCTGAACTGGCATGGCGCTGCGATGAAACCTCGGGCGCGCTAGGTTGCTTGCGCGACGCGCTTGGGTTCGCCGATAACCCCATCCAGATCGCGGGATTGCTTTGGGTGTACTGGTGGCTACCGCGGATGTTTGCTATTGCTCTGAAACACGACATCGAACCGCTTGCTGTGCGCACGCTTGCCCGCAAGTGGTGCATCAGTGCCGACGATCCAACGAACGAGAACTGGCCCTGGCCTATCAAAGTCCGCACGTTTGGCAACTTCGAGATCCTGGTCGACGATGCGCCCCTCGCTTATGGGCGAAAACCGCCGGCGCGACTGTTGGCGCTGCTCAAAGCGATCGTGGCCTTTGGCGGTACCGAAGTGCCGGAGAGCAAACTGATCGACGTGCTTTGGCGCGAGGAGGAAGGTGACGCCGCCACGAAGTCGCTCAACGTAGCCATGACTCGCTTGCGCAAGCTACTTGGAAACGTGGCGGCGATAGAGGTTGGCGATGGCAAAATCGGACTCAATCGAGCCGTCGTTTGGGTGGACGCTCTCGCTTTCGACGCGAGCGATGCGCAACGAAGCGATGCTGCGCGCGCGTTGTCCCTTTACCGCGGCGACTTCTTGAGCGCCGACGCCGATGCCGGCTGGGCTTTGCCGATGCGCGAGCGCTTGCGCAGCAAGTTCATTGCCATCATTGAGATCGCAGCACAAGCATTGGAGTTAGAAGGAAACTGGGATGCAGCTGCGAAGCTATATCAACGTGGCGTCGACGCTGACAATCTATTCGAGCGCTTTCATCAGGGGTTGATGCGCTGTTACCTCCGAGCCGGGCGCAGTGCTGAGGCATTGGGCGTCTATCGTCGCCTACGACAAACCCTGTCGGTCGTGCTCGGTGTTAAGCCGTCTTATGATACGGAGGTACTGTACCGATCGGTTTATGATAACCAGAGCGATTCATGAGCATATACTGCATCTTATTTGGCAGACGCGACCTTTGTTGTGAATTCGTAGTCGATTCGTAGTATTACCCACCTTAGCCTGAGCGCACGTTCTTGGGAGCGTGCCATTGGATCAGCGTCACACCCTCATCTTGCGCCTTTACGCGCGCACGCTTGACTCCACCGAGAGGTGGGTTGGCGTGTGCGAAGACCCGCAAACCGGTCAGCAGATTGGTTTTCGCTCGGCGCGCGACTTGTGGGCGATCGTAAGGAACTATCAAGAACGACGACCTTCATCGAAACGCAAACGCAAGGAGGATTCAGTATGAACGCTCGCCGTAAACTGTGCTTGCCCGTCTTAGTGGCTTTACCGCTGTGCGCCGCGAATGCTGCCAAAGTGGAAATGCCGAAGGAAGGCAAGCTCGACTTCAACTACTGCTTTGCTTCTATGGAAGAGCCCGTGACGGTCACGGATAAGCTGATGTTCGGCGCCTACAAAGTTTATGCGGCGATCCACGCCAATCCCGGCGGTGGGCCGTTCGATTTGCAGTCCTCGCGCTGCTTCGGCACCTACTCTGCGTTCGACGGCAAGGAACGCGGCGGCGGCTACTGTGAGATCACCGACGCGGACGGCGACAAGTGGATCATGGATGTCACGGAAAAGAATCCGTTTGAAGGCGAGTGGATCGCCGTGGGCGGCAGCGGCAAATACACCGGAATGACCGGTAAGGGCGCTTACAAAGCCCTCGGCGAGGTGCCTGCGGTGGCCCCCAACACCTATGCGCGTTGTCATCGCAATACGGGCACCTATAAGCTGCGCTAGCACGCTCCGGCCGATGAATCCCCCTCGAACGGGAGGGGGAGCTCTTTCAGATTCGCTCAAACATTGCGCTGACGAACAAAGGAGGATAGAACGCATGAGATTTCCTGCCTCCCCTGCCCGATTTGCGATTGCTGCAGCTCTCGCGTGTAAGGTTGGCGTGGCTTCCGCCGCCGGTAACTACGACCCCGGTGCCAGCGATACCGAAATCAAGATCGGTCAAACCATGCCCTACAGCGGACCGGTATCCGCCTTTGGTATCACCGGCCGCGCGCATCGGGCGTATTTCGACAAAGTTAACGCCGAGGGCGGTGTGAACGGCCGCAAGATCAAACTTATCAGTCTGGACGATAGCTTCAATCCGTCCAAGACCGTGGAGCAGACGCGCAGGCTAGTCGAACACGAACAGGTGCTGTTCTTGTTTCAGCCGCTCGGCACGGCACCGATCAGTGCCATCATCAAGTACACCAACGCGAAGAAAGTGCCGATGATTTTTGCTTCTACCATGAGCCCAAAGGTCGGCGACTACAGAAACTATCCATGGAGCATCGGTTGGTTGCCGAACGGCGTTTCCGAGGGGCGCGTGTACGCTCAATATCTGCTTGGAGAGCGGCCGAACGCGAAAGTTGCCGTGCTGTACCAGTCCGATGACATCGGCAAGTCCTATCTAGAAGGACTGGATGAAGGCTACAGCGCGCGCGCTGCGCGGGCGATCGTGGCACGGGAGAGCTACGAGATCGCAGACACCAATGTCGATTCGCAAGTTATCTCGATGCGAGCCTCCGGCGCCGACACGGTGGTACTGGCCGCCACACCCAAGTTCGCCGCGCAAGCAATCCGTAAGATTTGGGATATCGGCTGGCGCCCACTGCGCATCCTGACGACCAGTGGAGGCTCGATTGACGCAACCCTGAAGCCGGCAGGGTTGGAGAAAAGCGTAGGGATCACTCAGGCGTACTTCGCGAAAGATCCTTCCGATCCTCAATGGGCGAACGAACCAGGCATGAAGGAGTTCTTCGCCTGGCAGAGACAGTACTTCCCGGAGGCGGTCGACGATATCGATCAGTCCGCGTACGGCTATAACGCAGCGAAGGCGCTCATCGAAGTGCTCAAGCGCTGCGGCGACGATTTGACGCGCGCCAGTGTGATGCGCCAAGCGCAGAGCTTGCGCAATGTAGCGATGCCGCTGTTCTTGGACGGTATAACTCTCGATACGAGTCCGACCGACCACCAACCGATCGAGCGGCTGCGCTTGCAGCGCTTCGACGGCAAGCAATGGGTTTGGTTCGGAGAGGTGTTAGGCAAGTAGGCAGTCTCATGTTCAACGGACAGGCGCGGCCTCTTTTCGTCGAGTAGACTTACGGGTTTCGAAGAGTCTTACAGGGGTGGAGGTGTCGTGAACAAACATTTAGGCTTTGTCGGCGTCGGCCAAATGGGCGGGCCGATGGCGGGGCGTCTGTTGGACGCGGGTTACACGCTAACGATTTTCGACGCGCGCGCGGAGGCGACGCAGCCGCTGGCGGCGCGCGGAGCGCAGGTAGCGCGGTCGGCGGCGGAGGTGGCGTCGCAGGTTGAGACGGTGTTGGTGAGTCTGCCCACGCCGGCGATCGTGCGCGAGGTGATTCTCGGCGCGAACGGCGTCGCAAGCGGTACGAAAGTGCGCACCATTATCGATCTATCGACCACCGGCGCGCGTGTGGAGCAAGAGATCGCGCAAGTGCTAAGCGCCAAGGGCATCGACCTAGTCGATTCGCCTGTTTCGGGCGGTGTCGCCGGCGCGAAGAAAGGCACGTTAGCGGTGATGACGGCCTGCGGCGCGGCACAGCTGGAGCGGCTGAAGCCGGTGCTGGAGGTATTCGGCAAAGTGTTTTACCTCGGCGCGCAGCCGGGCATGGGGCAGGTGATGAAGCTTGCCAACAATCTGCTCTCCGCCACTGCGATGGCGATCACTTCGGAGGCGATGGTGATGGGTGTCAAGGCCGGGCTCGACCCGAACGTGATGCTGGATGTGATCAACGCCGGCACAGGGCGCAACAGCGCCTCGCAGGACAAATTTCCACGCGCCATCGTGCCGCGCCTATTCAACTTCGGTTTCACCAACGGCCTCATGTACAAAGACGTAAAGCTGTGCTTGGAAGAAGCCGACGCGCTTGGTGTGCCGATGTTCGTCGGTCAGGGCGTGCGCCAGGCGTGGTTCCTCGCGTGCCAGGAGATCGGCGCGAACGAGGATTTCACTAAGATTGTGCAGTATGTCGAGCGCTGGGCAGGCGTTGAGGTGAAAGTGCGGACATAGCGCTCGATGTGTGGGCCGATGTCGTCCTCATCGCCACCCCGATCCGTTGGGGGGGCGGCCAGCTCGCTCTACTTCAAAATGGCGGAGCGGCTCAACTGCGTACAAAACCAGATGACACTGCGCAACAATGTGCTCATTCGAAGCAAAGTCGCAGCCTTCATCATCACCGGTGGACAGGACAATGTGCAGGCGGTGGCGGGCCAGTCGATGCAATTTTTCGCGGAACTCGGATTCTTGTTTCCGCAGTTTCCCTACACAGCCCACTCGCGTGGCTGATCGGCCGAGGATATGGAGCGTAACGTCGTCGAAGTCAAAGGCAGCCGCGAGCTGCGTGCTGGCGCGCGCGCACTAGTAGATCGCAGCGTCGCCGCAGCACGCATATTGCTCAATCACGCTGAGGCTGCCCAATAAACAGCGCGCGGGGGACGCAAAGCGCATCGGCTCAACGACGCAGCCAAAGCCTCCGGTGCCGACTAAAACGCGCGCTCTATTGTTTTTTTGCTGTGCTGCCTGTCCGTGAACGGGCTGCGCGCTAGAGTAACGATTCGCCGATAACTAACGAGAAGGAAGCAAACATGGTTCGCCTGGCAGACTTACCCGAATGGGAGCGCGAGCATCTGCTCAATCTTGGGCGCAGAGCGCCCACCTTTACCACCCGTCCATGGGTGCACGGCCCAGCGCTGCGCGAGCGCCGTGTCGCGCTGATAAGCACCGCCGGCCTGCATCGCCGCGGAGATCGCTCCTTCGGCAGCGGCGCGGGTGCAACGGAGTATCGCGTCATACCGTCCGACACCGCGGCCAGCGAATTGGTCATGAGTCATATCTCGGTCAACTTCGACCGCACCGGTTACCGCCAAGACGTGAACGTCGTCTTGCCGGTGGACCGGCTGCGCGAGTTAGCCGATGAGGGGGCGATCGGCTCGGTGGCCGACTATCACTACTCGTTCATGGGCGCGCCGTTTCCGCCCACACAATTCGAGCACACTGCGCGCCAGTTAGCTGGTCTACTAAAGCGCGACGGCGTCGATGCGGCGGTGCTCTGCCCAGTTTGACCGAATTGCACGTGCGCCGTGAGCGCCATCGGTCAGTATTTGGAGGAAGAAGGGGTTGCAACGACGCTGGTTAGCCTGGTGCGCGAACACACCGAAGTCATGCGCCCGCCGCGGGCGCTATGGGTGCCGTTTGCGCTCGGTCGGCCATTCGGCGCGCCGCATGAGCCGAAGCTTCAAGCCGACGTGCTGATGGCGGCGCTTGCGCTGCTCGAGGAACCCGCAGGCCCGATTCTGCGCGATTTCGCAACCGAAATCGCCTACGCGCCAAGCGCGGATTTCGAGGGTGCCTCGTGCCCCGTTAACTTCAGCCGTCCCCCGACCGCGCTACAAGGCACCGCCGCGCTGGGCCAGGCGCTGCGGGAAGAAATCGCGCAACTGCGGCCGTGGTTCGACCAGATTGCGCGAAGCAACGAGCGCACGACCTACGGCCTGAGCGGGTTGACGCCCGAGCAGGCAGGCGAGTTCATCGTCGGGCGTCTGAGCGTGGCCTTCTCGGGAGATAGCGACCCGGAGATGGTTACGCGCGTGAAAAATGCGTGCGACGACTTGCGCGCGTTCTACGAAGAAGCGGGCGCTGCGCAACCGGGCGCGCTTTCATCAGCTGCGCTGGAACGCTGGTACTACCTCGACACCGTGGCCGGCAAGGTACTGCGCGCGCTGCGAGAGATCTGTCTGTCGAGCGATGATCCGCCGGTGCAGCATTTCGGCAAGCTGGTGCTGATTCCTCGCGCTATTCTCCACGCGGGCGATAGCGCGGCACCGAGCCACGGATAGTGAGTGTCGCCTAATCTCAGCAACAGCAGCACGAAAGTCCCCAGGAGATTAGGCTATGGCCAAGTAGAAGCTAACGGTAGTGCCCATCCCGATTTCGCTTGCGATACGCAGCTCCGCTTCGTACCGCAAAATTGTGCGCCATGAACGCTTGCGTGTGCTCGTTCATCTGCTGCGCCTGACGCATGAGCGCGGCGGGCGAGGAGGGCAATTCGTACGCTGTCGCGAAGAAGATTAGATGAGCGAAGGCGTGCGGTTCCCCGCCGCCAAGCGCAGCGATCGCCTAGGCTTCTTGCGCTTCTTCAGCGTGCAGTTCGTCGCGAATCCAGTTGCGCGGCGCGATGGCGGTGTCGCTATCAGTGGGCATTAGGAAAAGTGCAGGCTCGCAGAAAACGGGCCGCTATTCTCTAACCCTTTGATTTTTTGGTGGGCGGTACTGGGTTCGAACCAGTGACCCCTGCCGTGTGAAGACAGTGCTCTACCGCTGAGCTAACCGCCCTGAGAAGGGAAGCGGATTAGACCATAGGCGCGGACGCTGGTCAAACTGGAAGTGCGGTCAAAAATTCATACACGGTATAGCATACTTCAATAAATAGCTACCAATCTTATTGCCATAGCTATCGTATGATTAGTATCAGGCGGCCCGTGCCGTACTTGGATCGTTGGTCTTGCTGGTCGTGCCCTCACCGGTGAGGTGCGCCATCGCTGCTTGCACGCCGCCACTCTGGTGCGGCACGCTGGCTGCGGCAAGACCCATCTCGACGCCTGCGAGCGTGCCGCACAGCATCAAATCGTTGAAGTGACCGAGATGGCCGATTCTGAAAACTCGCCCCGCGATCTTGCCCAGACCCGAGCCGAGCGACATGTCGAAGCGTTCGAGAACCACGCGGCGGAGTTCGCGTTCATCGTGTCCGCCCGGCATGAGCGCGGCAGTGAGCGAATTGCTGTACTCGAGCGGGTTACGCGCCCACGCTTCAAGCCCCCAGGCTTGCAGCGCGCGCCGAGTTGCTTCTGCGTGACGCGCGTGGCGCGCGAAAACATGCTCTAACCCTTCTTCCTGCAACATGGCCAGTGCCTCGCGCAGGCCGTACAGCAGATTAGTCGCCGGTGTGTAAGGGAAGAACCCGTTCTTGTTCGCTTCCAGCATGTCAGCCCAGCGGAAGTACGATTTCGGCAGCGAGGCAGTCTTACTTGCGGCGAGCGCTCTCTCGCTCACGCTATTGAAGCTCAGTCCCGGCGGCAGCATGAGTCCTTTTTGCGAGCCTGCGACAGTAATGTCCACACCCCATTCGTCGGCGCGATAGTCGATCGAAGCCAGCGAAGAGATTGTGTCCACCATCAGCAGCGCCGGATGCTGCGCGCGATTGAGGGCGCGGCGCACGGCAGCGATATCGCTGGTCACGCCGGTCGAGGTCTCGTTGTGCACCACGCACACGGCTTTGATCGCATGGGCTTTGTCTTCGGCGAGCTTCGCTTCGATCGCATCCGCGCGCACACCGTTGCGCCAATCGTCAGCGATGAAATGTGCTTTTAGCTGAAGTGATTCGGCCAGCTTTTTCCACGTTGCGGCGAAATGCCCGGTCTCGTACATGAGTACGGCATCGCCGGGCGAAAGCGTGTTCACCAGCGCCGCTTCCCATGCGCCGGTGCCGGAGGCGGGGTAGATCACGATCGGTTGACGTGTCTTGAACACCGCCTGCAAGCCGTCCAAGCACTCGCGCGCGAGCTGCGCAAACTGCGGGCCGCGGTGATCGATAGTGGGCCGATCGATCGCACGCAGTACGCGCTCGGGCACGTTGGTGGGCCCGGGGATTTGCAGGAAGTGTCGGCCGGTGGCGAATGTCATCGTACCCTCGTTTTACAGCGCGGCTTGAATGCGACTATTATGCACGAACCTTCCACCGCAAAATCCCTTTTGGAGCAGTCGTTTCTCCCCCGCCGCAAGTTCATCGCGCTGCAACGCGTGGCGGTGCACCCGATCGAAGCGCGCTTGCGCCGCGAGGTCGAAGGCGACGTCTATTTCGATGCCGCTTCGCGCGGGCGCTACGCAACCGACGCGTCGATCTATCAAATCATGCCGATCGGCGTGGTTGTGCCAAAAACGCCGCAGGCCGCGCGCACCGCGATCCAAGTCGCCGCCGAAGCAGGCGTGCCGATCTTGCCGCGTGGCGCCGGCACGTCTCAATGCGGGCAGACGGTCGGCGCGGCGCTGGTCATCGACAACAGCAAATGGCTTAATCAAGTCGTCTCGTTCGATGAGGACGAGATGCGTGTGGTGGTGCAGCCGGGCGTTGTGCTCGATCAGCTCAACGCTTGGTTGAGGCGCTACGAGCTGTGGTACCCGGTCGACGTGTCGACCGCGGCGCAAGCTACTCTCGGTGGCATGGCGGGCAACAACTCCTGCGGCAGCCGCTCGATCGCGCACGGCAACATGGTGCACAACGTCAATGCCATCGATGCGCTATTGCCGAGCGGTGAGTTGATTCATTGCGGCGCGGTGCCGCGCGACGTACGCGAGGTCACCGGCACCGCGCGCTACAAGGAATTGTGCCGGCAAACGCGCGCGCTGTGGGAGCGCGAGCGCGATGAGATCGCCGCGCGTTTTCCCAAACTGCTGCGGCGCGTAGCGGGCTACAACTTGGATTGCCTGTCGCCTGATACGCACAACATGGCGCGTTTGCTGGTGGGCTCCGAAGGCACGCTCGCGTACTTTGAGCGCTTGCACTTGCAGCTTACGCCGCTGCCGCGGCATAAAGTTCTGGGCGTGTGCCACTTTCCGCGCTTCTATGACGCAATGGCTGCTGCGCAGCACATCGTCAAATTGAGACCTACCGCGGTGGAGTTGGTTGACCGTACGATGATCGAACTTTCGCGCGAGATCGGCGCGTTTCGCGCCACCGTGGATCGCTTTCTCAAAGGCGAGCCCGACGCAATCTTGTTGGTGGAGTTCGCTGGCCAGGTGAAGGATGCCAACCAGACGCAGCTCAAGCAACTCGTCGAGTTGCTCGGTGATCTTGGTCTACCGGGCAGCGTCGTCGAGATCACTGACGGCAAACTACAGCGCGACGTGTGGGAGGTGCGTAAGGCAGGCCTCAACATCATGATGTCGATGAAAGGTGACGGCAAGCCGGTATCGTTCATCGAAGATTGCGCCGTGCCGCTGGAACATCTTGCCGAATACACACGCCGCTTGACCGAGGTGTTCACCAGGCACGGCACCAAGGGCACTTGGTACGCCCATGCGTCGGTCGGCTGCTTGCATGTGCGTCCGATCCTGGACATGCGTCGCGACGGCGCGGTGAAGATGCGCGCGATCGCGGAAGAAGCGTGCGCGATGGTGAAGGAATACAAGGGCGCCTACTCAGGCGAACACGGCGACGGCTTGGTGCGCTCGGAGTGGATCGAGCCGTTTTTCGGTGCACGCTTGACCGCCGCGCTCGGCGAGATCAAGAGTTGGTTCGATCCCAAGAACGTCATGAACCCGGGGAAGATCGTGCGCCCGAGCAGAATGGACGAGCGTTCGCTATTCCGCTATCCGCCCGGCTATCGCACGCTGTCACCGCCCAGCGTGCTCGATTGGAGCGAGGCGGGGGGGTTCGACAAAGCGGTGGAGATGTGCAACAACAACGGTCACTGCCGCAAGTTCGACGCCGGCACGATGTGCCCTTCGTTTCGGGCGACCCAGGATGAAGCGCACCTCACGCGCGGGCGCGCGAACACCCTGCGCTTGGCGCTGTCAGGGCAGCTGGGCACCCGGGGGCTCGCCTCCGCCGAAGTGCGCGCAGCGCTTGATCTTTGCGTCTCCTGCAAGGGCTGTAAACGCGAGTGCCCGACCGGTGTCGACATGGCGAAGATGAAGATCGAAGCCATGCATCACTACACGCGAGCGCATGGGCTTAAGCTGCGCGAGCGTTTGGTTGCGTATTTGCCGCGCTACGCGCCGCGGGTGGCGCGGCTCTCTATGTTGGGCAATCTGTACGAACACATCCCCGGCTATCGCTGGCTATTGGAGAAAACGCTTGGATTCGCCGGCGAGCGTAGTTTGCCGCGTTGGCGCGGCGATTACTTTGACGAATCTCAGCTACCCGCGCAGAGCGTGAATTCTCCGGCGGGCGAAGTGGTGCTGCTGGTCGACACCTTCAACCGCTATTTCGAAAGCGAAAACGTGCATGCGGCACTCGAAGTGTTTGCGCGCGCGCGCTACCGCGTGCACTTCGCGCGTGGGCTGGATGCGCAACGCCCGCTTTGCTGCGGACGCACCTTTCTCGCCGCGGGCCTTGTCGATCAAGCGCGTAGCGAAGCGCAGCGCTTGATCGATGCGCTCATGCCTTACGTGCAGCGCGGCGTGGCGGTGGTGGGACTCGAACCCGCATGTCTATTGACGCTGCGCGACGAATTCCTTTCCTTGTTGCCGAGCGAACCCACGCGTCAGATTGCCGGCGCTGCGCTGACGTTCGAAGAATTCATCGAGCGCGAATGCCGGGTGGGGCGGATGCACTTGGAGGTGCAAGCGCTGCCGCAGAAGCGCGCTTTGTTGCACGGGCACTGTCATCAAAAGGCATTTGACGTCATGCCTGCCGTGCAAGCCGTACTCGCGCGAATTCCTGAGCTCGAGGTGGATACTGTTAGCACATCATGCTGTGGAATGGCGGGCAGCTTTGGCTTGGAGGCTAAGCATTATGGTGTATCAATGCGCATGGCCGAAGCCGCACTGTTGCCGGCGGTGCGCGACGCCGCCGAAGACACGTTGATCGTGGCCGACGGCACGAGTTGCCGGCATCAGATTCACGACGGCGCGAAACGCGAGGCGTTGCACGTTGCGCGTGTGCTGCAGCGCGCGCTGCGAAGAACTGAAGCACCGCGCGCGTAAAATAGGCGACTTCGCCGCAACGCGGTCCTTGTCACATCGCACGAGAAATTCATGAGCGTTCGCACTCGCTTTGCGCCCAGCCCGACCGGCTATCTTCATATCGGCGGCGCGCGCACCGCATTGTTCTCTTGGGCCTACGCTCGCAAGCACGGCGGCAAGTTCATTCTGCGCATCGAGGACACCGATCGCGAGCGCTCCACGCAAGCTTCCACGCAGGCGATTCTCGACGCCATGGCGTGGCTCAAGCTCGACTACGACGAGGGGCCGTTCTATCAGATGCAGCGCCTCGAGCGCTACCGCGAAGTTGCCGAGCAGCTCATCAAGGACGGCCACGCCTACCGCTGCTACGCGAGCAAGGAAGATCTCGAGCTGATGCGCGAACAGCAGCGCGCGCGCGGCGAAAAGCCACGTTACGATGGGCGCTGGCGCCCTGAGAACGCGAAGGGCAAAACGCCGCCGGCAGGCGCTGAACCGCTTGTGCGTTTTCGCAATCCGGATTCAGGCGAGGTGACATGGCGCGATTTGGTGAAGGGCGACATCTCATTCAGCAACACGGAACTCGATGATCTGGTCATCCTGCGCGCCGACGGCGTGCCGACATACAACTTCGGCGTCGTCGTGGACGACATCGACATGCGCATGACCCATGTCATCCGTGGTGACGATCACGTTAACAATACCCCGCGGCAGATCAATATCTTCAGGGCGCTCGGCGCGAGCCTGCCGTACTTCGCGCACGTGCCGATGATTCTCGGCTCGGATGGCGAGCGCTTGTCAAAGCGCCACGGCGCGGTGAGTGTGATGCAGTACGAGGAGGACGGCTACTTGCCCGCTGCGCTCAATAATTACTTGGCGCGCTTAGGTTGGTCCCATGGAGACGAGGAGGTATTCTCCATGCAACAGTTCGTCGATTGGTTCGACCTCGAGCACATCAGCCGCTCGGCCGCGCAGTTCAATCCTGAAAAACTACTATGGCTCAATCAGCAATACTTGAAGACGCACGACAGTGTGGCTCTGGGTGCCGCGCTCGCACGACGCTTGCCTAGTCACGGCGTCGCCGGTCCGTTCGACAGCGGCAAGCTCACTGGCGCAGCGGAACTCTTAAAGGCGCGGGTGAACACGATGGTCGAACTCGCCGATGCGGCGGTGTATTTTTTTCGGCCGGTTCACGCGTCTAGCGAACTGATCGCGCAGTATTTGACTGCCTCAGCGCGCTTAACACTGGAAGAGCTGGCGCAGCATTTTGCGCGCGCCGACTGGCGCCGAGAGGAAATCAGCGCCGCGATCAAGCAAGTGCTCGCCGCGCGCAAACTCAAAATGCCTGAGTTGGCGATGCCTCTGCGCGTTGCGGTATGCGGCACACCGCACACGCCTTCAATCGACGCCACCCTGGAGTTGATCGGCAAGGACGATGTGCTCGCCCGTATGCGGCACGCGTTGGCCTAGAGCGTCTAAAATTCCCATGCTCCGGACAAGCCTGTATAATGTGACGTTCGGTTTGGGGGTATAGCTCAGCTGGGAGAGCGCTTGCATGGCATGCAAGAGGTCAGCGGTTCGATCCCGCTTACCTCCACCACCCAACAAACGTCGTCCCCATCGTCTAGAGGCCTAGGACATCGCCCTTTCACGGCGGTAACCGGGGTTCGAATCCCCGTGGGGACGCCATCCCAACCCATCCGGGTCGGCCTGCTTTCGCGGCGCGGTCGGCTCGGTAAAGTAGGCTTCAGTGTGGCAGTTACTCGCCGCGACCGGCGAATGAGAGCCGACGATCAATCAGGATGTCGCGACGCAGCAGTTGCCAGCGCTCGAATTGGTGGCGAAGTTCTTCGATGCGTTGCGGGAGTGCGATGAGCGCGCCGCCCAGCATCGAGGGCAGCGCTTTCGTGTTGTGAGGATTCGCGAGACTGCGCCGAACGTGGGTAGGCAGGTACTTGTGGACCCGTCCCTGATCGAGCGTCAAGATCGTTTCGGTGCTGCCTGGATCACCTTGCCGCGCGCAGCGACCCTGCAACTGACGGTCGATTCGTCGCGCCGAGTTGCGCTGACAGCAGATGACGTGCAAGCCGCCTAGCTCAGCCACGCCTTTGCCGAGTACGATGTCGGTGCCGCGGCCCGCCATGTTAGTCGCAACCGTGATGGCGCCGGCTTCGCCTGCGCGCGCGACGATCGTCGCTTCCGTTCCGTCGTTGCGCGCGTTTAGAACTTGTGCTGCCAGACCGACATTGGCTAAGCGCTGCGCAAGCTGCTCGGAGTCGGCGACGGAATCGGTGCCGATCAATACGGGTCGGCCAGATCGGTGCAACTCGGCGATACGGTCCACAACTGCTGTCCATTTTGCTCCCGCATTCGCAAAGACGCGCATGGGCCAAACGCGGCGTTTGCTGGTTTGGCGCAACGGCACGACGCTGGTGTCAAGTCCGTAGACACTCTGCAGCTCAGTGCCTGCTTCACGCAGCGTGCCGCTCATCCCGCATAAGCGATGGTAGCGTGGGAAGAAGCGTTGGTAAGTGATCTGAGCAATCGTGCGCTGCTCACCTGTGACGACACAGCCCTCTTTGAGTTCGATCATCTGATGGATGCCGCGCGAGAAGATCCGCCCCGCTGCGGCACGTCCGGTTGTTTGATCCACGAGTATCACTTTGCCGTCGCGCACGATGTAGTGCCTATCACGCACGAACAGATGCTGAACCGCCAGCGCGAGCGTAACCATTTCGTGACGCCAGCGCCGGTCACGCCACCCACCGGTTAAGGCGCCGCAACGCTGCTCCAATTGAATGACGCCAGCTTCGGTGAGTTCCGCCGTCTGATGGGTTTCGTCCAATCGGTAGTGCTGCCACGCTTGTAACTCGGCCGCTACTGAAAGCGCTTCGCGATAGAGATTCGACTGTGCTTCGTTGTTGAGGGCCTGCGCCAGTATTAGCGGCGTGCGGGCTTCATCGATCAAGATGCTATCTGCTTCGTCGATCACTGCCATGCAAAGGCCGCGTAGCACCGGCGCGCGGTGGCTGTTGGAACTCAGTCGTGCCGCGCGCGCGTGCAGATCGCTCGCGTGGGCTCGCCGTCCAAGACCGTCTCTCAGATAGTCGAATACCAACTCCTTGGCCGTGCAGTAGGTCACGTCGCATGCATATGCTTCGCGCCGCTGCTGCTCGTCCATTATTTGAGTTACGTAGCCGACACTGAGTCCTATGGTTTCGTAGACTGGCCGCAGTAGTTCGGCGTCGCGCTGCACCAGGTAGTCGTTGGCGGTTATGACGTGCACGGGTATGCCGGCCAATGCGGCCGTTGCCGCTGCGAGCGAGGCGGCAACGGTCTTGCCTTCGCCTGTCGCCATTTCAGCCAAGCGATTGTGCAGCATGATCCAAGCTGCGTAGAGCTGTGTGTCGAACACGTGGTAGCCCAATCGCCGGTGGATCGCGTTGCTGACTAGGATAAAGCTATCCGCGACCAGCGCAGGTGTGAAGCCGTCGCGACCCAATTGTGCGCGAGTAGCATGTAGCTTGCTTCTGAATGCGGGAATGGCGTCAAGGCTGTTGTCGGAGTGCGAGGCCATCAAGGCGCGTACAGAGCTGAACTTCGCTCGTAGCAAGCGATCACCGAACAGCTTGGGACGCAGTAGCGCAGCTAGCGCGCGCGTGCCGGTCACGGCGGGTGAGCGTTTTTCGGGATAGGTGCCGAACACGATTCCGGGGATCGGAAGCGTCGCTGTGCGCATACAGATACGTCTAAGATTGGACCGTGAAGTGGCGCAAGACGATACGGCGCACACTCCGAGCCCACTGGGCGGCCAAGGGCTCGCTGCCGTGGTCGATACGCACCCAAGCGCGCGCGCCGGCTCGCTGAAAGCGCTTGGAAGGAACACTTACGTCAAATACAAAGACCGGTTCCAGGGTAAGCAATGCATCTGCGTCTTGCGGATCGGTCGTGATGCTGCCTCCGTAAGACTCGCTTAGTGCCGCCGCCGGTAGGACGTGAGTCGCGGCAGGCACTTCACGCAACCAATGTGCGGCCAAGGCGCGCTCGGGATGCTCAGCAAGCCGCACCTCGATCCGGTCGTGTCGTTCGCGCACTAGTGCGGCGTCGCTGTGCGGCACAGCCAGGCGAACTTCCAGTGTCGAATCAGTGATGAGGTGGGCAAGCGCTGTGCCGCGCGACACAAAGCCGTCCTGCAAATCGTTCTGGTGCGGCATCACCAGCCTGCCTTCGGCAGGGCTAGCTATGCGCAATGCGCCGAGACGCTGCTCGACTAGTGACAATTCGGCTTGAGCTTGATCGCGCGCTTGCTCTGCGACCGTCGCTTCGCCGGGGCTGGCGCTTAGTGCGCGTTGGTATTGAGCTTCTAGGCTTTCAAGCTTGGCGGTTAGCTCGCTGCGCTTTGCTTCGAGGTCAGGGGCCTTCAGCAGGGCTATCGTTTCGCCCGCTTTTACAAAGCTGCCATCTTGGGCGAGGATTTCCTCGACAAAGCCGTCCGTTTGTGTTCGTACGCGGGCTTGCTCAGGCAGCCACACGATTCCTTGGGCTAAGGTGGAAGAAGGCACTGGAAGAAACAGGATTACAGCAACGATTGCCGCAAGAGCGCAGGCGCCAATGGCAATCGCCTGCACCCGGATTCGAGCCAACTGCGGTGCTAGCAAGAGGAACTCGACGACCGCAGCCGCAGGCTTCACGATAAGCGTGAACATGAACCAAACACTCAACGCAATAGCGAGGAAGGCCGACTTGCCGCTAATCCATAGAACGATCCAGATCGACACCAGCCACCGATAGACTAGCGCGCTTGCTCCATAGGCGAGGAACCAGAGCCGCTCGGTCAAGTTCGCGGCGGGGCAGGGCGCGGATCGCAATCGGCAAACATGTCGCTGCGCAAGGTACATCCAGTAGGCATTGCTGCGCTGTGCAAGATTCGGTAATTCAAGCAGATCGGCGAGCGCGAAATAGCCGTCGAAACGCAGTAAGGGATTGCCGTTGAACAGGACCGTCGATATGCCGCCGATGAGCATCGTGACGAACGCGACGTCTTTGAGCAACCCGTTCTCAATCGATATCCATACGAACAAGGCCAGCGCCGCCAGGAGCACCTCGGCCATGATGCCGGCGACGCTGACCATGATGCGCTGCCACTTGCCGCGCAAGCCGTTTGCTGCGCTCGCATCGACGTAGGGTACCGGAGTCAGAAACAGAACGCGCACGCCCATTTCGCGTACGTGTCCACCAAGAACCTTTACGGCGAATGCGTGCGCAAATTCATGCACCAGTTTGATGAACGGGTAGCACAGCCAAGTCAGTAGCAGGAAGCGCGGCGTCGAGACGTCCGTCGCGGTGTGAGCTACGATCACATCCCAATTGCCGCGTGCGGCGAGTAACGCGGCTGCAACGAGTGCGATCCACGCGCATAGGAACGGCAAGCTGAATAGTGGTTTTGCAACGCGAATAAAGCGTGCCAGGAAGTCGCTCGGATCGAACAAGCGCACTTTGAACGACAGTGGGTTGACGTCGTTACTCCAGCGCTTGCGCGCACGTTCCTCGCGCCGCTGAAACACTTCGGAGAATTCGGGATTGCGGTCCGGCTGAATCAACTCCAATTCTGCTAATTGGATGAGCGTTTGAACGATCTCGTCTTGGGTTGGGCGCCGATCACCCAATTCTTCGGCGAGCACATTCCAGATCTGCTCCACAGTGAGACGGCCATCCAGACGGCCGACGAATTGATACGCGAGTTCGTTTATCCGGTGATGCCTGCCGGAAGTACTATCGCGCAGCAAATACCAGGTTTGATGGCGATAGAGCTGGCGCTCGACACGTACGTGCAGGTGCAGCTTAGGTTTTAAATGCGCGATGCGGTACCAATTGGGACTGTAAAGCGATTCGCGCATGGAATCAGCCGAACCAAGACCAGAGCAATAGTCGGATCGAGTTCACGGTGCGGCGCGTCCAATTCGATAGCACGGAGCGCTCGCCCACCGATACTTTGGCAACGCCGCGCAATCCGGGACGCATGTGCGCAGCGGGCTCTTTGATCAACGTAGCTTCCACTTCGAAGTAGTGGCGCCCTTGGTCGCTGCGTGCGACTGGTGTGACACGCACGATTTCGATTTCCATTGGCTTGCCTGGCAGCGCACTCAGTGCCAGCGCTCCGTGGAGGCCCGTTTGCAAGTAGGCGATATCGCGTTCGTCCACTTCCATGATCACGCGATAGACGTCACTCGGTGCGATCGTGAGCAACGGGTCGCCGCGTTTGACCGGCGCACCGAGGGCTTGCGTCAAATCGCCCTTGATGATGACACCATCGAACGGCGCCACGATTTGCGAGCGCGCGATGTCTTGCTGAGTGAGTTCGAGTTGCGCCCGCGCTTCTTCCATGCGCGCTTGCTGCATGACCACTTGGGCGCGGTCTTGTTTAGCCAGCGCTTCGCCGTACGCGCTTTCAGCCTGCGCGTACTCGCTTTCCCACTTGCGCCGGCCCAACTTCAGATCTTCGTCGGCCAGCTCCGCCAGCAACTGGCCGGCTTTGACTTGGTCGGATGGGCGCACGTGCGCTTCCTTCAAGTAGCCGTCCGTGGGAGCGACCAACGCACGCTGAACGGCACCTTCGACACGCGCCTCGGCGCTCACGTAGAACGGAGCCGGCACGAAAGCAAGGCCAGCCACTAGCAAAGCGGTTGCTGCGGCACCGAGCTTGAATCCCACATGACCCTCGCCGAGCAGCTTTCCTGCTATGCGGCGCGCTTTGCCCAACGCTCGATCGACGCTGGCGCGTTCGTAGGCATGCTTCAATGCGAGCGGTGGAGCGAGAAAGGCCGCGATGTCCTCGACCAGTCTAAGCGTGGCCAAGTCCACCTGATGCTGCTCAGCGAACTCGTAACAGATCGCACCGAAACAACGTGTTTCGGAGACCAGCGGGGTAGTTACGATGGCGGCAACTTGTTGCCGCTTCGCAAGCTCGGCGTGTTGCAGCGTGATCCGCGGCTTATTGGCCGAGTCTGGTGGGTACTGGATCAGCGCGCCTTGCGTCGCCGCCTCGTCCATCGCCGAGCTGAGATCGCGCAGCAAAGCCTCGTCTTGAGCGAGTGTGCCGGCATGAGAAAGCGCGGCGACCTCCATGTACCCTTCGTTGACGATGCCGATACTCACGCGCTCACAGCGAAGTTGCGTCGTGAGTTCGCTGGATAGAGCCGCGGCTGCGTTAGCGAACTTCTCGTGGTCCAGCGCGGTTGCAATCAGTTGCAGGATTAGTGGTGCGCTTGGTTGAGGCGCCGGCGCGTTCGATTCCATCGCGGGCGCGGAGGAACTTGCGCTTTGCGGCGGTTTTTCAGCTGCGTCGCGTACAGCGTTGTCGCGTTGCTGATTTCTCGTGGCAAGAGCCGCGCTCATGGCAGGTTCCAAAGCGGGCGCCGCATGCGAAGAAGCTCGAGCGCTGGCTGAGTCATGTCCTCGTCTAGACTAGGCCATATGGCAACGTGAAGACCTTGGCTGCTCGCGCAGCTGACGCGGCCATCCTGGCGCTCCCGCCTCGCTTGCCTTGCTGAAACCATCGACCTTCATACCTCCGCTTCTTTACCAGAAGCGACAATAGCTCAATTGAAACAAAGATTAGGCTGCTTCACATTCACGCATTTTCTGTCGAGTAGCCGCGCGCAAGATGACGCCACGGGGCAACAAGTGCCCTGGCGTGCAAAGCGAGCTTGCGAAACGACTCCTCAGACGCTAGTGCCCAGGTCCTAAGCAAGCCCTGGGCCTGCACTCGCAGGGTTGGAGATTCGCCTAAGCGAGCCAGTGGCGCGCGTTGAGGAATATCTGCAGCCAAGGGCTGTATTCGCCCCAGGAGCTGCTCTCGGGGGGGCGCCACGACAGATTCAAGGTGCGCAAACACCGCTCCGGGTGCGGCATCATGATGGTGCAACGTCCATCGCGGCTGGTGAGGGCGGTCAGGCCGTCGGGTGAGCCGTTCGGGTTGAACGGGTAGCGCTGCGCCGTTGCACCCTGGTGATCGACGAAGCGCAGGCTGGCGTAGCCGCGCGCCTGCTGCCGTCGCACGTCGTCGCGGAACTGTGCGCGTCCCTCACCGTGCGAAACCACTACCGGCAAGCGCGAGCCGGCCATGCCGCGCAGAAATACCGAGGGCGTATCGAGTACCTCGACCATGACGAAGCGCGCCTCGAACTGCTCCGACTCGTTGCGTACGAAGTGCGGCCAAAAGTCGGCGCCAGGAATCAGATCACGCAACTGGCTCATCATTTGGCAACCGTTGCATACACCGAGCGAGAGGGTGTTCTCGCGCCGGAAGAACCGTTCGAACTCGTCGCGCGCGCGCGCGTGATAGAGGATGGAGCTCGCCCAGCCGGTGCCGGCACCGAGCACGTCGCCGTAAGAAAAACCGCCGCACGCGACCAGCCCTTGAAAGCCTGCCAGACCGACGCGCCCGGCGATGATGTCGCTCATGTGGACGTCGACGGCCTCGAAGCCTGCTGCGACGAACGCTGCCGCCATCTCGACATGCCCGTTGACGCCCTGTTCGCGTAGCACCGCCACGCGTGCTCGTGCACCGCCAGCAGCCGGTGCTGCGGCCTGTGGCGGCCAGCCAAACGTGAGCGCCACGCTCAAGCCGGGGTCGCCGGCTTGCAGCAGCGCATCGAATTCCTGCTGGGCACACGCGGGGTTATCGCGCAGCTTTTGCATGTGATACGAAGTCTCTGCCCACGCGCGCTGCAAGTCCGTGCGCGTTTCGTGCAACAGGGTTCGGCCCGCGTGTTTGAGCGTCAGGCAGTCATCATTGGTGACGTGGCCGATCACACCGGCGCGCACGCCCGCCCGCGCGTATTCTGCAACGACATATGCAGTTCGCTCTTGCCTGATTTGGAGTACTGCACCAAGTTCTTCACTGAAAATAAACTCTAAATTGATTGATCGGGACACACTATCGACTGTATCAACCAAAACCCCGCACCTTGCGGCGAACATCATCTCGCACACCGTCGCGGCCAAGCCACCGTCCGAGCGGTCGTGATAAGCGAGAATTTCGCCTGCGCGACGCAGCGTGCGAGTCACTTCGAAGAATCCCTTTAACTTCGCCGCATCGTCCAAGTCCGGCGCTGTATCGCCGAGTTCGCCGTAGACCTGCGCGAGCGCCGAGCCGCCCAAACGGTTGCGGCCCTCGCCGAGATCGACCAGCACCAACGCAGTCGGGCCGCAGTCGGTGCGCAATTGCGGTGTCAGCGTGCGGCGTACGTCAGCTACCGGCGCGAACGCAGAGGCGATCAATGACAGCGGCGCAACCACTTCTTTCTTCTGCGCACCGTCCTGCCAAGTAGTGCGCATCGACATCGAATCCTTGCCGACCGGAATGCTGATGCCCAAGTTCGGGCACAGCTCCAGCGCAACCGCGCGCACCGTGTCGAACAGCGCTTGATCTTCCCCCGGTGAACCGGCCGCCGCCATCCAATTGGCAGAGAGTTTGATGTGGCTCAAGTCCTCGACATCGGCCGCGGCGAGGTTGGTGATCGCTTCGCCCACGGCCATGCGCCCCGAGGCGGGCGCGTCGATCAAGGCGAGCGGTGTGCGTTCGCCAAGCGCAAACGCTTCGCCCACACTCGTGCGGTAGCCGAGCGCAGTGACCGCCACGTCCGCCACCGGCACTTGCCAAGGTCCGACCATCTGCTCGCGCGCAGTCAATCCGCCCACGGTGCGGTCGCCGATGGTAACGAGAAAGCTCTTGCTTGCCACGCTCGGCAGACGCAGCACGCGGTACAGCGCCTCTTTGAGGTCGATACCCGCAAGTTCGAGTGGCGCCGGGCGCGTGCGCGTGCGCGAGAAACTTCGGGTCATGCGCGGCGGTTTGCCGAGCAAAACGTTCAAGTCCATGTCGACCGGCACATTGGCGAAGTGCTGGTCCTCAACACGCAGGCTCTGCTCGGTTTGTGCAACGCCGACAACTGCGAACGGACAGCGTTCACGCTCGCACAGCGCGCGAAAGCGCGCCAAACTCTCGGGCGCAATCGCCAGCACGTAACGCTCTTGCGACTCGTTGCACCAGATCTCTTTCGGCGCCATACCCGGTTCTTCGCTCGGCACCGCGCGCAAATCGAAAGTGGCGCCGACCTCGCCACCGTGCGCCAGCTCCGGCAGCGCGTTCGATAGGCCACCTGCGCCGACATCGTGAATCGAGAGAATCGGATTGGCCTCGCCCAACTGCCAGCAACGGTCGATCACCTCTTGCGCGCGCCGTTGCATCTCGGCGTTGGCGCGCTGCACCGAATCGAAATCCAAATCGGCCAAATTGGCGCCTGTGGCCATGCTCGACGCGGCGCCGCCGCCCATACCAATCAGCATGCCCGGCCCGCCGAGTTGTATGAAAAGCGCGCCGGCCCCGAGCGCATGTTTGGCAGTGTGGCGCGCGTCGATATTGCCGATGCCACCGGCGAGCATGATCGGCTTGTGATAGCCGCGCATGACCCCGCCGTTGGCCTGCTCGTAAGTGCGGAAATAGCCTGCAAGATTGGGCCGGCCGAATTCGTTGTTAAACGCTGCCGCGCCAATGGGCCCGTCGAGCATGATCTGCAGCGCGGAAACGATGTGGCGCGGGCGGCCATAGTCGTGCTGCTCCCACGGCTGGGGCAACTGCGGGATTCGGAGGTTAGACACCGAAAAGCCGGCCAATCCGGCTTTCGGCTTCGCGCCGCGACCGGTCGCGCCTTCGTCGCGGATCTCGCCGCCCGCACCGGTGGCGGCGCCGGGGTCGGGTGCGATCGCGGTCGGATGGTTATGCGTCTCAACCTTCATGAGCGTATGCGTCAGCGCCGGCTGGAAGTGATACGCGCCGTTCGCATCCGGATAAAAGCGCTCGATCTCGGCGCCTTGCATCACCGCGGCATTGTCGGCGTAGGCGATCACGGTGCGCTGCGGGCTGGCTTGGTGCGTATGGCGGATCATCTGGAACAGCGATTGCCGTTGCTGCTCGCCGTCCACCACCCATTGTGCGTTGAAAATTTTGTGCCGGCAGTGCTCGGAATTCGCTTGCGCGAACATCGTGATTTCCACGTCGGTTGGATCGCGCCCGATGCCGGTGAAGTAGTCGCGCAGGTAGTCGATTTCGTCTTCGGACAGCGCCAGCCCGAGCGTTTGGTTTGCTTCGACCAGCGCGCTGCGTCCTCGAGCCAGCAAAGCAACCGTCGACAGCGGTTTCGGTGGCAATTGTTCGAACAGACGTTGCGCTTCTTGCCAGTTGTCGACCACTGACTGCGTCATGCGGTCATGCAGCGCAGCGGCGATTTGCGGATGCGTCAGAACCTTCGGGGCCGCATCAACGCGATAGTGTACGCCGCGCTCGACGCGTAACACCGCTTCCAGACCGCTTTGGCGCACGATGTCCGTGGCTTTGGAGGACCACGGTGATATCGTGCCGAGACGCGGCACCACTAATAAGAACGCGCCATCGTTCGTACTGGAGTCCTCCCGCGCGCTGAGCAGTGTGCATAGCAACGCTGTTTCGCGCGCTTCGAGCGCACGCTGCGTCTGCGCGAAATAGCAAAACTCCGCGCTGAGGCCGCGGACCTCAGGCGCTGCTTCGCGCAGCGTGTTCAACAGCTTTTGGATGCGAAACTCGGACAGGGCGGGCTGGCCCTGAAGGAGAAGAATCGATGGCATGGGCGGGAGCGCGCATTATACGCGAAGCCCTATGCAGCAGTCTTCTTCGCGCGTGCGTGGTTCGCCTCGAGATCGTCCCAGCGCAGCCGAACCAGCAAGCGCCGAAAGTCTTCGGAAGGCAGCATGTCCGGCATGAGCACGACGAATGCCGGCCAGCGCCGGCCGTCGAGCCGCACGCGGACGATGGCGAGCATCGGTGTCGCCAATTCGGCGCGCAACTTGACTTCGTGCCACTGCCCACCGAGCGTGCGCGCGGCGTGGGCAGCACCGTTTTTCAGTTCCAGCGCGGTGATGCGGCGCGCGCTCCAGTACCTGAACAGAGGAGCGCCAGCAGCGGGACTGAGCGCGCGGTGTACATGAAAGAAAGCGCTAACGGATAAACCGATGAGCGCCAGCAGCTTGCTCCAGCCAGGCAGCGGCACGGCGAGCAGCGCCGCCGCGCTAAGGGCGTGTGCGAGTCCAAGCAGCAACGCCAAGCGCCTTGAGCCTTGCCATTCGAGCCGCAGCAGCGGCGCGGCAGCGTATTGCATAGTCGCCGGGGAACCCGTAAGGTAATGCGAATTCCAATCGCTCGATTATATCGGTGCACATTTCCTGGCAAGAGCATCTCACGGCACGTGCAGCGCGCATCGAGGCGGGCGTAGTCACGCATTTCGGCGCACAGGAAGACGAATTGCGCGCTGCGCAGGCCGCTACGATCGTAGCGGATCTGTCGCACTTCGCCTTGCTGGAAGCGAGCGGGGCGGATGCGCGTGAGTTTCTCAACAATCAACTCACCAGCGATGTGAGCAAGTTGAGCGCCGCGCAAGCCGCTTACGCGGGCTACTGTTCGCCGAAGGGCCGCTTGCTCGCCAATTTCCTGCTTTGGCCGCGCGGCGAAGGATTCTTGTTGCAGCTCGATGCGCAACTGCGCGAAGTGATGCAGAAGCGCTTAAGCATGTACATCTTGCGCTCGAAAGTGAAGCTGGCCGATGCCAGCGACACTTTCGTGCGTTTGGGGTTGGCTGGGCCGCAAGCCGGCGAGATCGTGCGCGCGGCGCTCGGCGCGCCTGCCGATCAAGCGCTCGGTGTCACCTCGCACGGTGCAGCGACGCTCATCAAGTTGGACGCTCTGCGCTACGAGATCGTGCTGCCGGTCGAGAAGGCGCCGTCATGTTGGGATGCGCTCGCTCAGCACGCGCGCCCGGTGGGCACGCCGGCTTGGCGTTGGCTCGACATCCGCGCCGGCATTCCTTGGATCACGCAGCCCACGCAAGAGCAGTTCGTGCCGCAGATGGCAAATTTCGACCGCTTCGGCGCGCTGACCTACGGCAAGGGCTGCTATCCGGGTCAAGAGATCGTGGCGCGCACGCACTACTTGGGCAAACTCAAGCGCCGCATGTATCTGGTGCACGTGGATAGAGCTGCGCCGGGCGATGAACTATTCGGCGCGGCATTCGGTGAGCAAAGCTGCGGCATGATCGTCAATGCGGCGCCGGCACCCGAGGGTGGCAACGATGCGCTCGCCGTGCTCCAGGTCGAAACCTTGGCGCAGCCCATACATCTAGGTAGTACGATCGGTTCAATCCTGTCTATTCTCACTCTTCCTTATACTCTGGAGTGAGTATTAGATCAAAGCGCTAGCGGCGCAGTTGCGAGCGCATGCTGCGGTGGAGAATGTCTGCTTCCCAAAACTCATCGCCTTGGGCCACGAACCCGTGGCGCGCGTAGAAGGCGAGCGCATGCGTTTGCGCGTGCAGGTACGCTTCTTCGCAGCCGCGCTCACGCGCAAGCGCGATCAGCTTGCGCAGTAGCGCCGCGCCGATACCTTGGCCGCGCCACGCTTTGCGCACGGCCATGCGGCCGATGCGGGCGATGTTGCCGGCTTCCAGCAGCAAGCGCCCGGTGCCGACGGCTTCAACGCCGGCGCGCGCCAGCACATGCAGCGCGTGCTCGTCCAAACCGTCCCATTCCTGCGCCTGCGCGACCTGCTGCTCGTGCACGAAGACTTCGGTGCGAATCGCGCGCAGTTCGACCTGTGCGCTGTCCCAGCTGACGGCTTCGACCGCGATGTTTGTGGCGTTCACCGTGCCAGTGTAAACCAGACCCGGCGCACTTCGCGGGCCTCAGCGGGCGCCGATTCGGTAAACTCGTGCTTTTGCTCCGCCCGCCTGCGGCGCGGCGTCTTCCTACCTATTCCACCAGATGCTCACGCGCATCGGCATATTCCTGCTTTGGCTGCTGCACCTGCTGCCGTTTCCGGTCGTCGCGGTGCTGGGGCAGACGCTCGGGATGCTGCTCTACATTGCGGGGCAGGGCCGCACCACGCGCATCAATTTGCGGCTATGCTTTCCGCACTTGAGCGAAACCGAGCGCCGACGCATCGCGCGGCGGCATTTTCGCGCGCTCGGGCAGAGTGCGCTTGCTCTCGGTATCCTCTGGTGGGGCTCGAAAGAGCGGATCCAAAAGCTGGTGCGCGTCGAGGGGCTCGAACACGCGCTGCCTTATGCGCAGCGCAAGCAGCCGTTGATCTGCTTCACGCCGCACTTTGTCGGGCTCGATTTCGGCGGCGTGCGTCTTTCCACCGAGCATCGCGGCGCCGCGGTATACAGCCGCCAGAAGAATGCGTTTCTCGATCGTTTGCTCAAGCACGCGCGCACACGCTTCGGATTGACAGAAGTCTTCGCGCGTCAGGATAGCTTGCGCCCCGCGTTGCGCGCGCTGAAGCAGGGCACGCCGCTGTACTTGCTGCCGGACGGCGATTTTGGCGCCGAAGAGTCGATCTTCGTGCCGTTTTTTAATGTGCCGGCCGCCACCGTGCCGGTGCTATCGCGTTTCGCCAAGATGACCGCTGCCGTGGTGGTGCCGTGCGTCACCGAACAGTTGCCTGCGGCGCGCGGGTATGTGGTGCGGTTTTATCCTGCTTGGGAAAATTTTCCCAGCGAGGACGTCGCTGCTGATACGCGCCGCATGAATGCCTTTATCGAAGAGCGCGCGCTGGAGATGCCGGAACAGTACTTCTGGATTCACAAACGCTTCCGTACGCGCCCGCCCGGTGAGCCCAATCCGTACGCCTGGCGTGCCGCAAAATAACCTCCGCTCGTGACCGAGCCAGCCGCCGACCGCCGCGCGCTTTCGGCGCTCATTCTGCTGTGCTTAATTTGGGGCTACGCCTGGATCGCGATGAAGTACGCGTTGCATTATTCTGGGCCGTTCTTTTTCGCCGCGCTGCGCACCTGCGTGGCTGCCGCGTGCTTGTTCGCGGTGGTGATCGTGACGCGCCGTGACGCGCGTTTGCGCGCGCCGCTACCGGTGGCGCTACTGGCTCTGTTTCAGTCCACGCTGTTCATCCTGCTGACCTTGTGGGCGCTGTCGCTTGGCGGCGTTGGACGCGTTTCGGTGCTCAACTTCACCATGCCGTTTTGGGTGGTGCTGCTGTCGTGGCCATTCTTGGGCGAGCGCGTGCGCGGCCTGCAATGGCTGGCTGTGGGCACGGCGTTTGCCGGCCTCGTTTTTGTGGCGCAACCGTGGGAGCTGGGCGATAAGCTTGCGAGTGCCGGTCTTGCGACGTGCTCGGGGCTGAGTTGGGCCATCGGCACCATCGTGTTGAAGCGCTTTCGTGGCGAATTGCAGCGCATGGACGCCATCGCCTTGATCGCCTGGCAAATGTTGCTGGGCGCGCCGCTGTTGGTGTTGCTTGCGTGGATTGTGCCGGAACGTGCCGTCGAATGGACTCCGCAGTTCTGGGCGGCGGTGGTTTTTCTCGGTGTGTTGGGCACCGCACTCGCCTGGTTGCTTTGGACCTACATCATCAATCGGCTGCCCGCGAATGTTGCTACGCTGAACACGCTCGCTATCCCGGCACTCGCGGTCATATTCGCATGGCTGCAGTTTGGCGAACGCCCAAACCGTTTCGAGGCGATAGGCATGCTGTTGATCGCAATCGGTCTACTGCAGCTGTGGTGGACGGCAGGGTCGAGCGCAACGGCGCAGGCCAAGCGCGCGTCACGCAAAGATAATCAGGCTTAAGTGAGCAATACTGGCGGCTGAATAACCACGAGAATCCCTTAGAATTGCATTCTAAAGAGAATCCCTAAAGCAGTATCTAGCAAACTCAACGGCAAAGAGGCAAAGCCAGCGCCTGTAGGATGGCCCCGGTATCGTGGTCTTCCACGAAGGCGGCCACGCCAAGATTCTGTTTGCGCCAGTCGTGCGACAGATCGATTTCGCGCGCCGCGGTTGCGTCGACCGGCAGCGGACCGAGCCATGCGCGCACCACGTAGTTGTGGCGCAGCGTGACCCCGCTGTTTTCGCCCGCGCGCACCTCGCTGGAAAGGCCGTTCTCGTATACCGCGAGATAGAGCGCGCTGTTCGTGCGCGCGTTCGGGTCGTGCAGCGTCACGCCGGCTTCGATCGCGAGGCGATCGGCGCGGGTTTCGCGCAAACTCAGGCCGATATCGGCGCGCGGCTTGCCGGATTGTATGAGATCGAGCGCGGTGGCGAGTTTGCTGTCGTCACCCCAACGGCGCATGGTTACGCCGTTGAGCACGAGTTGCGGCGTGAAAATCGTGTTTAGCGTATTGCGGCGCGAGATCAACTGTTGGCGCTGCGTGAACTGCGGCTGCGCGAAGCGGTCCTTCCAACCGATGTAGTCCCAATAGTCGACGTGCAGCGCGAGCGGCACGACGCGCCCCCTGCCAACGCCGCGTTTCTCCAGTTCGTTAACCCAAGCATCGGCAGGCGGGCAACTATTGCAGCCTTCAGAAGTGTAGAGCTCGAGCAAAGCGGTGCTCTGCACACCGCTTTTCGCGCTGCATTCTTTTGCCAAGACGATGCGGCTGCTCAGCCCAATGGCGAGCGCAATACAAACGACTATCGATCCGCGCATAGTGCCTGCAGGCCCTTCTGATTGATGACCATTTGACGAAGACGCGGCACGCGCCTTACAGCTTGCTTCGGCGGCAAAGTCCTGGCATGGTTGCGGGCGCGAGGTCACGTTTTCCGAGGCTATGGAACGCAAACGAGTCAGCGCCAGCAAGATCCGCTCGATCGGCTACGACACTAAGACCCAGACATTGGAAGTAGAGTTCAGCAGCGGTGCCATTTGGCAATACGCGCGCGTGTCATCGGAAGTGCACCGCCGGCTCATGAACGCGCCTTCGCCAGGCAGCTATTTCGAGGACAACATCGAAGAAAGCTACACCGGCACGCGCGTGCGCGGCTAGCCCGATTGCCCAGGCGGACGCGGTGCAAGCAAATGTGCGATGGAGTTGGCGTAGTAGGCCAGGATCGGCTGCTGCGCAGCGACGCTTGAGTACAACCCGTCGTGCTGCGCGACGATGCGCCGCAGCAACAGCATGCGCAGTCCAGTCGAAACCATGTAGTCGTGGTCTTTGCGTGGGATATACAGATGCGCGCCGTTTAGGGTAAGGCGTTCGATCAGCGCCAGCGTGCGCGATTTGAGTTCAAGTTCGCTAAGCGCCCGAGCGCTGCTTTGCGCGAATACAGTGGCGATGAGCGCGACCGGCGTAACGGGAAGCAAGCCCGCGATGCGCTGCATTAAAAGCTGCGCGAACCTTGCGACTTCATTGTGGCGCTGCGCTTCCGGCAGACGGCGCAAATCGTTACTGTTGGCCTGCAGGTATGCGCGTGTCGAAAGTGGCGTGCCGAAATTCACGCAAGCATAGCCAAGGCGGTACCAGCGTCCTTGCAGCATGAGCCGCAAGCTGCGCCCAATGGCTTTGGCCGTGGTCTTCAAAGCGTGCCCGATGCCGCGGGGTGCGGGCGCCGCTTGCGTGTCAAGCAGCAGCGTGCGATCTTCGATTACGCGGTCGTAGTTGATCGCAACCGGGATGAAAACGAGGTCGCGCTCGCTCGCGGGATCGAACGCGCGCAACATGTAATCGATCAGCCCCATTTTCGGGGCGCGCAGATGTCCGTCTCGGCTCAAGCCACCTTCCGGGAAAACCGCTTGGCAAATGCCGCCTTCGGTGGCGAACTGCACATAGCGCATGAGCACGGCGCGATAGAGCGGATCGCCAGAGTTGCGGCGTACGAAATAGGCGCCGAGCGAGCGAACGAGCGCATGCAGCGGCCAAACCCGCGCCCATTCGCCGACGGCGTAAGAAAGCGCTGTGCGCTCCGCGGCGAGGAATGCGACGAGGATGTAGTCCATGTTGCTGCGGTGATTGCTCACGAACACGATCGAGGCGTTCGGATCGACTTGCTCGAGCGCCTGTCCGTCGACGTAACCCAAGCGCACGCGGTAGAGAAAAGTGGCCAGACGGCGCGCCAAGCGATAGCCGACGCGGAAGTACAAGTACGGGCTGAAGGAGGGCACGATCTCGCGTGCGTACTCGGCGGCGCGGCGTTCGATGCTCGCGCGGTTACCCGGTTGAGCTTGCACCGCTGTGTCAATCGCTTCTCTAACTTTGCTGTCATGCAGCAGCCGGTCGATCAAGATCCGCCGCCGCGTGACGCTCAGATCCGGCGTGCGCGTGTTAGCGCGCGCTTTGAATTCTTGCAGGGCGTCATGGCCGCGACGCCAGAAATACCAACGCATCCCGGGCACCAACACGAACACCAACACGGCCCACGCCGCCATCAACGCCAGCGGTACGAACAGCCAAAGTGGGACTTGAACCACTGCGCTCATGGCCCGCTGCCAAAAGACTGTCGTCGCGTCGACGTCACGACGCCGACATGACGACTGAACCTTGGTTCAAGCAGCATTTAAAACGTTGGTTGGCTTGAATTTGGGCCGCTTGTTCATCAGTAACTTATTGTTCTGACGCAATAAAATACGAGGCATCTATGTCGCCAACATTCTGGCATACCGGTTGCTTAACTCTGTTCGCAGCCAACCAAAAACGCAGTCAAGTAGAAGGAAAATTCGAATCATGGGACCCTTGGACGACATGCTCAAGTTTGATGAGTTAAGCGAGACACAAGCGCTGACCTTAGGTGACTTGTCTTGCTTGGGGCACCCGCTGGTCGAAGCGATTCACGAAGTCCTCGATCTCGACGAGTTTCCGGTTGGCCCAGATGGAATGATCGCTCTGTTGCCGTCGCACGAGCCAGTGCTTCACTGAACAAAAGGAAAAAGACCATGGCCCTGTTGTCGTTAGAACTCAATTCGCTGATCGAAACCTTTCGCAAGACCATTCCGGACGATTGCGCGACCGCCATTGCTATCGATCACCGCTACTCGCGCACCAGCATCGCTGCGTTCGCACGAAACGAAGGATACCTAGATTTTGTGCGTGAGCTGGAGGATGTGATGTCTGGCTACCGCGCGCGGTTACAAGGCGAAGTGCATCGCTTGCACGACGCGAGTCAGCTCAACTAGTTGCAGGGACCGCGCTCGATAAGGCGCGGTAGGCCAAGGGTTCTCGTCTCCTCCTCCAGAGCGGCGAAACACCGAGGTCTCGTGAAGCCGGTTCTCCTCCTCCTCCCGGCGTAGCGGACCTCGGTTCCTTTCGCGATAGCTTGAAAGTAAAAATCAACCGCGCTTGAACGTGGATTCAAGCGCGGTTTTCTTTGCGGGGAGCAAATCGGTAATGCTGCCCTCGGCCATTTCGGCCGCCAAACCCAGCGTTTCCGACAACGTCGGGTGTGGGTGAATCGTCAAACTCAAGTCCGCGGCGTCGGCGCCCATTTCCAGGGCTAACACCGCTTCCGCGATAAGCTCGCCGGCGTTTGGTCCGACCATCCCAGCGCCCAGCAGGCGCCGCGTGCCCGCCTCGAAGATCAGCTTGGTCACACCCTCATTGCGCGCTTGGCCGGACGCGCGTCCGCTGGCGGTCCAAGGAAACACGGCCACTTCGATTTGCGTTGCGCGCTTCTTGGCTTCGGTTTCGCTCATTCCCATCCAGGCTACTTCGGGATCGGTATAGGCAACGTTGGGAATCGCTCGGGCGTCAAACGCAGCCTTGTGCCCAGCGATGACTTCCGCGGCGACTTTCGCTTCGTGTGTGGCCTTGTGCGCCAGCATCGGCTCGCCGACGATATCGCCGATGGCAAAGATATGGCCGATGTTGGTGCGCTGCTGCTTGTCGACCGGGATGTAACCGCGTTCGTCGACCTTTACGCCGGCGGCTTCGGCGCCGATCGCCTTGCCGTTAGGCCGACGACCGACCGCAACCAGCACGGCATCGAACAGTTGCGGTTGGGGCGCCGCATCCGAGGCCTGGGCGCCTTCAAAGTGGGCGAGTAGGCCTTCCGGCTTAGCTTCGATTTTGGTGACCTTGGTTTTGAGCAGGATCTGCTCGTAGCGTTTGCCGATGCGGCGCGCGAGAGGGCGCACCAGATCGGGGTCGCAGCCCGGAATGAGATTGTCCATCAACTCCACGACGCTGATCTTGCTACCGAGTGCATCGTAAACCGTGGCCATTTCCAAGCCGATGATGCCGCCGCCGATGATGAGCATGCGTTTAGGAATTACTTTCAGCGCGAGCGCATCGGTGGAGTCGAGCAAGCGCGCATCGCCCCACGGCAAACCGGGTAGCTTAAAGGCTTGCGAACCGGCGGCGATGATGGCGTGCTGGAAGCCGATCGTCCGGTTGCCTTCGCTGGTTTGCACTTGTACCTGATGTGAGTTCACAAACGTCGCCGTGCCGTGAACCACAGTGATCTTGCGCTGCTTGGCAAGCCCGGTGAGTCCTTTGGTGTGCTTTTCGACGACGGAAGTTTTCCACCCTTGCACTTTGCCGAAATCGATCTTGGGTTTGCCGAATTCGACGCCGTGTTCGGCGGCGACTTCCGCCTCGGTGAGCACTTTCGCGACGTGGAGCAACGCCTTGGATGGAATACAGCCGACATTGAGACAAACGCCGCCGAGCGCCGCGTAGCGCTCAATTAGCGTAACTTGCTTGCCGAGATCGGCCGCGCGAAACGCGGCGGTATAGCCGCCCGGCCCGGCGCCGAGCACGACGACCTCAGTGGTGATATCGGCCCCCGAAGTTTGTTTCGGCGGCGTGGCGGCGCTCGTTGGAGCTGTCGGCGCAGCCGCTGAAGCAGCAGTTGGGGGTGCTGGCGCGCGCAATGCGCTCGGCGTAGCCGCCGCTCCCGCTTCCAGCATCAGGATAAGCGAGCCTTGCGAAACCTTGTCGCCGACCTTGATCTTCAAGTCCTTCACGGTGCCGCCGGCCGGTGCCGGGACTTCCATAGTCGCCTTGTCGGATTCCAATGCGATAAGCGAATCTTCCGGTTTGATCACGTCGCCCGATTTGACCAGCACTTCGATGACTTCGACGTCTTTGAAGTCGCCGATGTCCGGCACGCGCACTTCGATGAGATTGCTCATGGGTTAGAGCATGGCGCGGCGCATGTCCGCGAGCACGCCGCTCAAGTAAGTGATGAAGCGCGCGCCCAAAGCACCGTCGATCACGCGGTGGTCGTACGAGAGTGACAGGGGCAGTATCATGCGCGGCACCCACTGACCGTTCTGCCACACGGGTTTCATCGCCGAGCGGCTGGCGCCCAGGATGGCGACTTCCGGCGCGTTGATGATCGGGGTGAATTGCGTGCCGCCGATGCCGCCCAGGCTCGAGACGCTGAAGGTTCCGCCCTGCATGTCGCTGGGGGAGAGTTTTTTCTCGCGCGCTTTGGCGCTCAGCTCAGCGAGCTCCTTGGCGATTTGGAATATGCCTTTCTGATCGACGTCGCGGATGACTGGTACCACCAGTCCGTCAGGCGTGTCGCAGGCAAAACCCAGGTGGTAGTAGTTCTTGAGCACAAGATTCTCGCCGTCAGCAGCGAGTGAGGCGTTGAATTCCGGGTGACGCTTGAGCGCCGCGACGCATCCTTTCAGGATGAAAGCCAGCAGTGTCAGCTTGACGCCACTTTTCGCCGCAGCATCGCTCTGCGCTTGACGGAACGCTTCCAGCTCCGTGATATCGGCCTCTTCGTGCTGCGTGATGTGGGGGATCGAAAGCCAGTTGCGGTGCAGGTTCGCCCCGGAGATTTTCTTGATGCGCGACAGCGGCTTGGTTTCGATTGGTCCGAACTTGGCGAAATCGACCGCCGGTGCGGGCGGTAGGTTAAAGCCCAGACCGCCGCCTCCGCCGGCGGCTTTGCCCGGACTGGCCAGCTCGCTCTTAACGAATTGCTGGATGTCCTCTTTGAGAATGCGTCCCTTCGGTCCGCTGCCCGTCACGCGCCCTAAATCGACACCGAGTTCGCGCGCGAAGGCGCGCACCGAGGGGCTCGCGTGCGCTTTGCTCAACGAGCGCTCCAACGACGCGGTAAATGCCGGCGAGGCAGGTGCGAAAGTCGGTGGTGGCGGGGGCGGAATATTTAGCGACGGTGCCGGCGCGGACGGCGTTGTGGGCGCGGCAGGCTTCGCTGCCGCAGGCGCCGGTGCCGATGCGGTTGCGGTTGCGGTTTTGGCGGACGCGTCGCTGGTGGCTTCCACCACCAGCACGATCGATCCCTGTGACACCTTGTCGCCGACTTTAATCTTCAGCTCTTTTACCGTGCCCGCGACAGGCGAGGGCACTTCCATGGTGGCTTTGTCGGACTCCAAAGCGATCAGGGAATCTTCTTTCTTGATGCTGTCGCCGGGTTTGACCAGGACCTCGATCACTTCGACTTCTTTGAAATCACCGATGTCGGGCACGAGCACTTCTTGCAGCGTGGCCAAGGTTACCCCCTATAGTAAAATATGGAAAATAAATGTGAATCTTATTCTTGAGTTGATACTATCTTTAGTATCAGCTCTTCCATGGTTCGACGCGCTCACTGTCGATACCGTACTTCTTGATCGCTTGCACCACCACTTTGGCGTCGATGGTCCCATCGTCGGCGAGCGCTTTGAGCGCGGCGACCGTGACATAGCGGCGGTCGACTTCGAAAAAACTGCGCAGCTGCTCACGCGTATCGGAACGTCCGTAACCGTCGGTGCCAAGCACGACGTAGCGTTGCGGGACGAAGGCGCGGATTTGATCGGCGAAGCTGCGCATGTAGTCGGTGGCGGCGATGACCGGCCCTTTGCGTTTGCTCAAACATTGTTCGACGTGCGAGAGGCGCGGTTTTTCGCTCGGATGCAGCAGATTCCAGCGCTGCGCACTCAAGCCGTCGCGGCGCAGTTCGTTGAAGCTGGTCGCGCTCCACAAGTCCGCTTCGACGCCGAAGTCATTGCGCAACAGATCCGCCGCGGCGATCACTTCGCGCAAAATGGTGCCGCAGCCCATGAGCTGCACGCGTGGAGCTTTCGCCTTCTTGTCGTCCGCCGTACGCAGCAGATACAGTCCCTTGAGAATGTTCGCTTCCGCGCCCACCGGCAATGCCGGGTGCGTGTAGTTCTCGTTCATCAAGGTGATGTAATAGAAGACGTTCTCCTGCTTTTCGTACATGCGGCGCATGCCATCTTGCATTATGACGGCGAGCTCGTACGCGAAGGTCGGGTCGTAGGAGACACAGTTTGGGATGAAGGAGGCGTGCAACTGGCTCTGGCCGTCTTGATGCTGCAGACCTTCGCCGTTGAGCGTGGTGCGCCCGGCGGTGGCGCCGAGCAGAAAGCCGCGCGCTTGGCAGTCCCCCGCAGCCCAGACGAGATCACCCACACGCTGGAAGCCGAACATCGAATAGAAAATGAAGAACGGCATCATGCAGACGCCGTGCGTGCTGTACGCAGTGGCGGCCGCGATCCACGACGACATGCCACCGGCTTCGTTGATGCCTTCCTGCAGCATCTGGCCGGTCTTGGCCTCGCGGTAATACATGAGTTCGTCGGAATCTTCCGGCTCGTAAAGCTGGCCGACCGAGGAGTAGATACCGAGTTGGCGGAACAAGCCTTCCATGCCGAAGGTGCGCGATTCGTCCGGTACGATCGGCACAATGTATTTGCCGATTTCTTTGTCGCGCAGGAGCGTGCTTAAAATGCGCACGAACGCCATCGTGGTCGAAAGTTCGCGCTCGTCGCTGCTCTTGAGCAAGGCGTCAAAAGCGCCTAGAGCAGGAACCTTGTGCACGGGTGCGTCGACGCGCCGCTGAGGCAGGTAACCGCCGAGCGCCAGGCGCCGCTCACGCATGTATTTCAGTTCCGGCGAATCCTTCGAGAAATTGATGTACGGCATCTCTTCGAGTTTGTCGTCCGGTACGGGCACGCCGAAGCGGTCACGGAACGCCTTGAGCGAAGTCGTGCCCATCTTCTTCTGCTGATGGGTGATGTTCTGAGCTTCACCGGACTCGCCCATGCCGTAACCCTTGATCGTCTTAGCAAGAATGACGGTGGGCTGCCCGGTGTGTTTCACGGCGGCGGCATAGGCGGCGTAGATCTTGTGCGGATCGTGTCCGCCGCGGTTGAGGCGCCAAATGTCGTCATCCGTCATGTTGGCGACGAGTTCCAGAAGTTCTGGGTACTTGCCGAAAAAATGCTTACGTACGTATGCGCCGTCTTTGGACTTGAATGTCTGATATTCCCCGTCGACCGCTTCTTCCATACGCTTGAGCAGCAAGCCGCTGCGGTCTTTGGCGATCAACGGATCCCAGTAGGAGCCCCAGATGAGTTTGACAACATTCCACCCCGCGCCACGGAAATCGCCCTCCAACTCTTGGATGATCTTGCCGTTGCCGCGTACGGGACCGTCCAAACGCTGCAGGTTGCAGTTGACGACGAAAACTAGATTATCTAGTCGTTCACGTCCGGCGAGCGAGATGCAGCCGAGCGACTCCGGCTCGTCCATCTCGCCGTCGCCCATGAACGCCCACACCTTGCGACCTTCAGTATTGGCCAGGCCGCGATCCTGCAGGTAACGCATGAAGCGCGCTTGGTAGATCGCGGTGATCGGCCCGAGCCCCATGGAAACAGTTGGAAACTGCCAAAAGTTCGGCATGAGCCACGGGTGTGGGTAGGAAGATAGCCCTTTGCCGTCAACTTCCTGACGAAATCTGTCAAGTTGGTCCTCAGTTAGGCGTCCGAGCATGAACGCGCGGGCGTACATGCCCGGCGCCGAGTGGCCTTGAAAATAAATCAGGTCACCGAGCGATTCTGCCGAAGGTGCGTGCCAGAAGTGGTTGTATCCGACGTCGTAAAGAGTAGCGGCGGAAGCAAAGCTCGCGATGTGCCCGCCCACGTTGGTATGCTTATTGGCTCGCAAGACCATCGCAAGCGCATTCCAGCGAACGTAGGAACGAATTCTGTGTTCTAACTCGTGGTTGCCGGGAGAGCGTTCCTCTTTGTGCGGAGGAATGGTATTCAGGTAAGCAGTCGTCGCGCGGTAGGGAAGATGGGCCCCCGAACGGCGCGCCTTCTCGATGAGTTTTTCGAGCAGGAAATGCGCGCGCTCCGGACCTTCATGCTCAAGTACGGCGTCGAGCGCGTCTAACCATTCCCGGGTTTCTTGTGGATCGATGTCGGGGAGAATGTCCATGGGCGCGATTCTTGCTTATGGCAAAAAGACAACGGACGTGGTTTGTCAACGGCTGCAGTTCGTCACCGTCGACCAGTTCAGTCTACCATAGCCGGACCGGAGAATTCCGAGGCCAGAACCGCTTCGGACGGGGAGCTCGATTGACTTTTCTAAAGAATTCAGGCAGTTTTGCGCTGTTGATGAGGCGCGACCGCAACTTTAGGAGCGCTGTTTGCTGGGTGATTGGCGCGGACATCGCGCATTGTCGATGTTGCCAACAGCACTATTTCATTGCAATGAATGCCTGGGGCTGCTGACGAGTAGAATGCGCGTTGCTGAAATAAACAGATTTGCTTAATGATGCAGATTATCGAAGCACTGCAGATCACTAGCTTGACCGATCCTGGGCGTTTGCGAAAGCGCAACGAAGACTACGTTGCGGAGCGGCGGGAGGCTGGGCTGGTTTTGCTGGCCGACGGAATGGGGGGTTACAACGCCGGTGACGTTGCGAGCGGCATGGCCACTGATTTGATCGCCGACGGCATCGAGCAGGACTGGCAGACATGCCGCCTGTCGCAAATGGATCGTGAGCAGGCGCAGGAGATAGCGGCATCCTTGATCCGCCAACATGTTGCCCGTGCAAATAGTGCCGTGCACCAAGCGGCGCAACATACCCCCGAATACTCGGGCATGGGTACGACGTTGGTGGTCGGCCTTTTCTTCGATAATCTGTTGACAGTCGCACATGTGGGCGATTCGCGCCTATATCGCCTGCGCGGAGAACACCTCGATCAGTTGACGCGTGATCATTCTTTGTTGCAGGAGCAGATCGATCAGGGTGTGATTTCCAAAGAAGAAGCGCGTTTGTCGCACAACAAGAACTTGGTAACACGCGCGCTCGGTGTGGATCCAATGGTCGAGCCGGAGGTCCACACGCATGACGTGATACCCGGTGACGTATATTTGCTGTGTTCGGATGGGCTGAACGACATGATCGACGACGAGGAGATCCGGCTTACGCTACTCACTTTGCAATCCAATGTTCAGTTGGCGGCGCAGCACTTAGTTCAGGCAGCCAACGATAGCGGTGGGCGAGACAACATTTCCGTGGTTCTCGTGAAAGTGTTGAATGATTTTCAGATTACGCGCAGCTGGTTGGTCAGGCTCAAGTCCTGGTTCAAGCGATAGGGTGCACTCATGGCGAAGTTGATCCTCAGTCTCGATGGCCAAGTACTAAACGAATTCCCGCTAGACAAGGAACGGGTGACGATTGGCCGCAAGGCTGATAATGACATTCCGGTCGACAATCTTGCCGTCAGCGGGAAGCACGCGGTCATCATCACGATCCTGAATGATTCTTTCATGGAGGATCTAGGCAGCACGAACGGCACTCTAGTCAACGGCGCTTCAGTCAAGCGCCATTTTTTGCAAGACGGCGATGTCATTGAAATCGGCAAGCACAAGCTCAAGTATGTGAATGAAGTTCCTTCGTCGACCACGGCGGAGGAATTTGAGAGAACTATGGTGCTGCGCCGGCCCAGCGATCTGGCGCCGCAGCCCGCCGTAGTTGAGCGCGGCTTGAGCGACACACAGGTCGGTGCCCGCTCGACCGTGACGAGCCGCACATCGGTCGGCTCGAACGTGCGTGCACCGCAAGCGAACAGCGCGGTTGCAACAGCTCCCATCGTGTCGGCGGTTGGGATGGTGCAAGTGCTCAACGGGCAGAACGCTGGCAAGACGTTGGAGCTCACCAAGTCTCTCACGACGCTCGGCAAGCCCGGTGTTCAAGTTGCAGTGATCACCAAGCGGCCAAACGGCTATTTCATTACGCACGTTGAGGGTGCAAGTTTTCCGGTCGTCAACGGTGCTTCGGTCGGCGCGCAGGCAGCGTCGCTGAAAGAAAACGATGTAATCGAGATTGCTGGCGTAAAGATGGAGTTTTTCTACAAGTCGTAGCGCCTGGTTCTCACGTTTGCGTCAGATTCCGGACGACCCCCGGGTAGCGAGCAGGCAGAGCACGCGTGAAGCTCACGGTCCTCGGTTGCGGTGGTGGCATTGGCGGCGACGATCACACGACCTGTTTCTTGCTCGACGACGACGTGCTCATTGATGCGGGCAGCGGCTTGGGATCACTTTCCCTGCGGCGCATGTGCGAACTGAAGCATGTGTTCATCACGCATTCGCACATGGACCATATTGCCTTGCTGCCCGCGCTCATCGATTCCATTGGGCATCTGCGGCGCCAGCCCCTGCGTGTGTACGCTTTGGAAGCGACTATCCGAACGTTGCAGGAGCATGTGTTCAATTGGCGCGTCTGGCCAGATTTCACACGTATACCCCGGCCTGGCCAACCCTATCTAGCCTTCGAGCCAATCATGGTAGGGCAAACGGTGCAATTGGAAGGGCGGCAGATCACGCCGATTGCAGCCAATCACGTCGTGCCCACGGTCGGTTACCACCTGGATAGCGGTGCAGCCAGCTTGATATTTAGCGGCGACACAACTGTGAACGATTCGCTATGGGAGTACTTTAATTCTCAGGCAAACGCCCGTTATCTGATTGTGGAATCGGCCTTTCCGAACCGTGACCGTTCGATCGCCGTGGCTTCGAAGCACTATTGTCCGGCGCTGCTCGTACCGGAACTGGGCAAACTGGCGGGCAATCCGGAGATCTACATCACTCACATGAAACCGGGTGAAACCAGTACGATCATGCAGGAACTGCGCGAAAGTTCTCGCGCATTGCGACCGTTAACTAACGGTCAGGTATTCGAGTTTTAGTCGGTGTTTGCGCTCTGTGACAATGTGTATCGACCAAGTCGCGTGCTGCAAGCGTGTGATATTCTGCTCTGGCTTGAATTTTTAGAGTCTTCGAGATGAGTGCTCTTGCAGAAAAGGAATTTGGTAGCGCCGAAGGCTCAGGCACTTTGCCGGATATTCTTGCCAAGATTCAAGCAGCTCGAAGCTTTGACGAGAAAGTCAACGAGCTTAGCCAAGAAATTTGCGATCTCTTTCGAGCGGACCGAATCACAGTTTACGCACTCAGCGAGGACCGGCTCGCGCTCGTGGCGCGAGTGAAGACCGGGCTGACTTCTTTTCGGGATCTCAAGTTACCGATTACCGAGGCCAGCATCGCCGGCTTCGCTGCGTTTCATAAGCGCACGTTGCATATCGCGGACGTCTACGATGAGGCGGAACTCAAGCGCCATAGCCCACGCTTGAGTTTTCTGAAGGAGGTCGACAAGCGCACCGGCTATCGCACAAAGCAGATGCTGGTTGCGCCAGTGCTTGATCCTGATGATCCCAAGCTGCTGCTTGGCTGCGTTCAACTCATCAATACGCGCGACGGCGTACCATTTTCTCAGGCTTCGGTCGACTTGGCGCAAGAGTTGTGCAAGGGCCTGGCTATGGCCTTGCGCTCGCGTCAGTCGACCAACAAGCTACGCACGAAGTATGACCAGTTGATTACCGACGGGGTGATTTCTGGGGGCGAGTTGGAGTTGGCCACTCGTACTGCGAGGCGCAAAGGCAAAGATATCGAGGAAATTCTCGTCGAAGAATTTCAAGTTAAGCCGAGCGCGATCGGACAGTCGCTGGCATCGTTCTTTGGCGTCGACTACGAACCATTCAAGGCCGATCGCGTCAAGCCGATCGATCTACTTAAGACCATCAAGCGCGAATACGCGGAGAATAATCAGTGGTTGCCGTTGGATGATTCAAAGGACGGCTTGATTGTTGTGACTCCCGATCCCGAGCGCTTGCGCAGCTCGCAGATCGCGAAGCACGTTTTCCCGAAGCACAGGATCATCTATCGCGTAACCAGTGGTATTGAGTTCAATCAGACCGTCGAGCAGTTTTATGGCGATTCGATGGGCAGCGGCAGTATCGGCGATCTCTTATCTTCGATGGAAGAGGGCGATTCCGATGAAATTATCGCCGTCAGCCAAGAGGAATTGTCGGCGGCCTCCGAGAACGAGCTGGTCAAGTTCGTCAACAAGATGATCTATGACGCGTACAACCAAAGCGCGTCAGACATACACATCGAACCCTATCCGGGGAAGAACAAGACGCTGATCCGTTTCCGCCGCGACGGCAGCCTGGTGAACTACATTGAGGTTCCGGCGAGCTATCGTAGTCCCCTGGTTACGCGTCTGAAGATCATGTGCGATTTGGACATCGCGGAGCGGCGCAAGCCTCAGGACGGCAAGATCAAGTTCAAGAAGTTCGCGCCTCTGGATATCGAACTGCGCGTGGCGACTATCCCAACGGCCGGCGGGTTAGAGGATGTCGTGATGCGTATTCTCGCCTCGGGCGAGCCGCTGCCATTGGATAAGATCGGGTTGTCCAAGGGTAACGTGGAGAACCTAAAGAACATCATCTCGAAGCCTTACGGCGCGTTCTTTGTCTGTGGGCCGACCGGTTCCGGCAAGACGACGACGTTGCACTCTGTGCTTGCAGCCCTGAACGATTCCGAGACGAAGATATGGACTGCAGAGGATCCTGTAGAGATCACGCAGAAGGGCCTGCGGCAAGTTCAGATGAACAACAAGGCCGGCCTCAACTTTGCCACAGCCATGCGGGCATTCCTGCGGGCTGATCCCGATATCATCATGGTCGGCGAGATGCGCGACAAAGAGACTGTCTCCATCGGCATCGAGGCGTCGCTCACTGGCCACTTGGTTCTTTCGACTCTGCATACGAACAGCGCGCCTGAGAGCATCATTCGCTTGTTGGACATGGGCATGGACCCGTTCAACTTTGCGGACGCTTTGCTCGGGGTGCTCGCGCAGCGTTTGACCAAGCGGTTGTGTTCCAAGTGCAAGAAGCCGCATACCGCTACGCCCGATGAGATCAAACGTCTCATGACAGAGTACTGCGAAGAGCTAACAAATCTGCCGGAGTGGAAGAAGGATCCCCAGGCTGGCTACAAGCGCATCTACGAAGATTGGGTGAAGCAGTTCGGCAATCAGAAAGGCGAGATCACGATCTACGAGCCGGTAGGATGTGAGGCTTGTGGCGACACTGGCTACAAGGGCCGTGTCGGTTTGCACGAGTTGTTGGTGGGCACCGATGCCGTCAAGAAAGACATCCAAGGACGCGCCCGCGTCGCGGATATGCTCATAACCGCTTTAAGCGAGGGTATGCGCACTCTCAAGCAGGATGGTATCGAGAAAATTCTGCTGGGTATTACGGATCTGGCGCAGGTGCGCGCGGTCTGCATCAAATAGCGGTTCTCGTCCTCAGCAAATTACACCGCTGACAGTGTTTCTGGCCGTATTTCGTGCGGTCGCTGATCAGTCTTGCTTGCTAGTTTCCCAAACCGTTCGGTGTGCTCGCGGCTGACGTTGATGGTCACATTTCGCCGACTCGAGAGGAGCCAGCCAGGCAGCGCAAACATCTCGCAGAGGGACTCATTTCCGGTTATGCGATCGGAAAACCGACGAGTTCCATTCGCGTTGCACCGGGTAATTCGATAACTCTTTGATGTAGTTCTTAAAAAAACCAACTCGTGGCAACAGTGCGAAATCGCTTGGTGCAGCGCGCGGAGCTTGGCACAACGATTGCTCTACCAGCTACAGACGCGCAATTGATAGCGTGACGCGAGCAGATTCAAATTTCTTTGGTAACCATAACACAGGAGCACTACATGAAGGCAATGCAAAAAGGCTTCACCCTAATCGAGTTGATGATCGTTGTTGCGATTATCGGCATCTTGGCGGCGATCGCGATCCCCGCCTATCAAGACTACACGGCTAAGGCGCAAGTTTCCGAAGCACCCACGATGATCGACGGTCTGAAAACCGGCTTGGTCGACGCGATCTCCGATGGCGGTTTGACTGCCGCGACTTGCGTTGCTCCGGGTGGTGCTGTTACCACGGGCAAGTACGTTCAGGGCTTGGCCTTCGCTGTTGCCGGTACCACCTGTACCGTGACGGCTACGTTCAAGAACGCGGGCGTCAACGATCAGATCGCAGGCCTCAACGTCGTTTACACGTTCGACACAGCGAACAACAACTGGGGTTGCACGGGCTTCAGCATTCCGGCGAAGTTGAAACCCAAGGGCTGCTAATCTAGTCCAGAACCACGAACGCCTCCTTCGGGAGGCGTTTTCGTTTGTGCGCGTCGCTGCTGAATATCAGGCATGCACTTTGCTTTTACAGGTGAGTCTTCTTGCCAGCGTCTTCGGCGGAAGGCTCAAAAAGAAACTGTTTGCCACCTCTAACAATAATCAAAGGCCCTCACGCCCCTCGCTCCCCCGAGGGGCTTTTGTTTTTCTAGGCTATGCATACTGGTCGGCCGCAGCGGGCGATGCCGGGATGCACCCGAACGTTTGACGTGATTAGGCTTACTCATACCGAAGCGCGTCAACGGGATTGAGTCGAGCTGCTCGCAGCGCGGGAAACAACCCAAACAGCAATCCGCTGCCGGCGGCGAACGCGAACGCAACCAAAGCTGAGCTAGCAGTCAATTCAACTTCCATCGACAGGCTGCTTGCCAGGAACCAAGCAGCGACGCCTCCGAGCAGCACGCCGAGCAAGCCACCGATAATACAGATCACAGTTGCTTCGACTAGAAACTGCAACATGATTTGCCCTTGCCGAGCGCCAACGGCCACTCGCAGGCCGATCTCGCGCGTGCGCTCCGTGACAGACACCAACATGATGTTCATGATGCCGATGCCGCCGACCAAGAGAGCGATCGATCCAACCGCGCCGAGCATCAGCGTGAGCGTGCGTGCCGCCATCGCCGCCGTTTCGGCGTAGCTGGTCAGATTTCGCACGGTGAAGTCGTTGTCGGCGTCGCCGCTCAAACGGTGACGTTCGCGCAGCAGTTGCGTGATTTCCTCTTCCGCCGCTTGCAGCTCGTCGCCCGAGCGCGCTTGCGCCATCATGAGGCGCACGGTGCCGGGAAACGGATTGCCGAAGACTTTGCCTTGTGCAGTAGAGAGTGGGATAACGATCGTGTCGTCCTGATCGCGACCGTCCAAGCTCTGCCCTTTGGGCTCGAGTGTGCCGAGCACAACGAACGGTTTGCCTTTGATCGAAATGGTCTTGCCGACGGGCTCCTCGGCTCCGAACAGGTTCTTGACCACGGTTTGACCCAGCACCGCGACTTGCGCCGCATTGCGAACATCCGCATCCGTGAAGAAGTCGCCGCGCTCGGCGGTCCAGGCGCGGATGGCGAAGAAATTGAGCGTGGCCCCCACGACGCTCGTAGCCCAGTTGGCATTGCCGAAGCTGACCTGCGCGCTGTTGTTGGATGTGGGGCTCACCAGCAGGATGGATGCAAGCTTACCCACCGCCTCCGCGTCCGCGAGCGTAAGCGTCGGCGAGGCGCCTTGTCCGAGCCGCACGCCGCCGGTGGTCATGTTGCCGGACATGACGATCAACACGTTGCTACCCATCGAGGACACGGCGCGCGTGACGTTCGCGCGCGCGCCTTGCCCGATGCCGAGCATGAGCACCACGGCGCCGACGCCGATCACCATGCCGAGCATGCTCAGGGCGGTGCGCAACCGGTTCGCCCGCAACGCGCGCAGCGCTTCGCCGGCTACGGTAAACAGCATCATCGCGTGCGCCGGTCCTCGATGACGCGCCCGTCGCGGAAGCGGATGCTGCGTTGCGCGTGAGCGGCGACGTCGTTTTCGTGCGTGACCAGTACGATGGTGACGCCGCGCTCTTTGTTGAGCGACTCGAACAGTGTCAAGATCTCCTCGCTGGTCTGCGAGTCAAGGTTGCCGGTGGGTTCGTCGGCGAGAATCAACGGCGGGTCATTCGCTAGCGCGCGTGCGATCGCCACGCGCTGCTGCTGACCGCCGGAGAGCCGGTTGGGCAGCGTGTTGGCGTACTGTCCGAGCCCTACTTGATGCAGCAGCGCTCGCGCACGGCGCATGCGTGCGCCTCTGCTCATTCCTGCGTACATGAGAGGCAAGGCGACATTGTCGATCACCCGCGCGCGCTTGAGCAAGTTGAAGGACTGGAATACGAAGCCGAGCAGGCGGTTGCGCGTATGCGCAAGCTCGTTGACTGAAAGGCGCGCGACGTCCACGCCATCAAGCAAGTATTGACCCGTGCTTGGCGTGTCGAGACAGCCCAGGATGTTCATGAAAGTGGTCTTGCCCGAACCGGAAGGACCCATGATCGCGATGAACTCGCCGTGCGCGATTTCCAGATTCACGTCGCTGAGGGCGGGCGGTGTACCGGGCGCGGCATTCGGGTATTGCTTGCCCAGCCCAACTACCTTCAATAGCGCAGACTTTTCGGCGTGCGGCGCGGTGCTGCTCGAAGCCGCGGCTGCCGCCGCTTCAAATGCGAGCCCAGAGTGCGATGATGAATGACTGAGCAAGCGAGTTCAGCCCGCGTCAGAACATGCGGATGCGGAAGTTGGAGGACTCAGTTCTTCCGCTCTGCGCTTCGCGCACCACAACCTGGTCGCCCGCTTTGAGCGCACCGCCCAGGACTTCCGTATGCGTGCCGTCGGATAAGCCAGGTTTGATTTGTACTGTCGTTAGTTTGCCCTCTGAAATCAGGTGAACAGTTTGTCCTGGGATGACACTATCTTTAGTATCGCTATCGCGTGGTTTATACCGTAACGCTGCGTTGGGTACGCGCAGCACACCATCGCGGCGCTGCGCTTCCGCGCGTACATGTGCGGTCATGCCTGGCAGCAGCTTCGCTTCCGGGTTGGCGGCGGATACCACCGCGTTGTAGGTCACCACGTTTTGCTGGATGGTAGGATTAAGCCGTACCTGCTTGATCACACCGTCGAACACCTGGTCCGCATAAGCGTCGACGGTAAAGGTTACGCGCTGGCCTTCTTTCAGGAAACCGATATCAGCCTCGGCGACGCTGGTTTCGATGCGCATTTCTCTTAAGTCCTGCGCGATTTGGAACAAAGTGGGCGTCTGGAAGCTCGCGGCAACTGTTTGACCGACGTCGACACTGCGCGCAACCACCACGCCAGAGATCGGTGAGCGGATGACGCTGTAGTTCAAGTTTGCTCTGTCACGCTCGATCTGCGCATCGAGCGCCTTGACCTTGGCGGCAGCAGCCGCGCTGGCTTGTACGGCGTCGTCCAGTTCGGCTTGAGCGAGGAATCCCTTCTGCACCAGTGAGCGCGAGCGTGCTTCCTTGACGCGCGCCAGCTGCAAATCGGCCTGCGCGCTGTTGCGGTTGGCGATCGCTTGCTGCAAGGCGGCGCGCAGCAACGCGGGATCGAGTTCGGCCAACACTTGGCCGGCGCGTACTTGATCGTTGAAATCCGCGTGCAGTTTGGCGATCGTGCCTGACACCTGAGTGCCGACGTTGACGATCACCACGGGATTGAGCGTGCCGTTCGCCGTAATGGTGCGCACGATGTCGCCTATGTCCACCGCCTCGGTGCGATAGCGCTGAGCCGGCTTTTGTTCCGGGCGCTTCTGCAGGGCAAGTGCGACGGCGGAAAGCCCCGCAAGCAGCAGCACCCAAAAGATGATGCGCCGAATCAAAGGCCAACTCGGATGCAAGCTCATGGGCGATTGTGCCGTCGAAACGGGCTCACTTTCGATACACCGAAGCGCGCATCGGCAATCCGTTGCTCAAGTAAGCGTGGTAGTACTCGAGATTGTTCATCGTCTCGCTGCCGAGTGCCGGTATGGTCGCGCGAATCTGCGTGAAGCAGCGCCGGAAGTAGGCCTGCACCGTAAGCAACTCTTCCCCGCCGCGGCGAAACACCGGGAAGTGTGTTGCTTGGCCGACGACGGGCGAAATAATCTCATCGCGCATGTAGCGCCCGGCCAGGCCGATATGACAGTTAGAGCAGGCAAGATTCATTTGACCGCGTCGCTGATAGTAGATTGCTTTGCCCGCGTCCAACTTCGCTTGCGCTTCCGGAGTATCCGCGCGCACATCGAGGCGTGCGCCGTCAGAAAGCGTACGCGCGTAAGACATCAGCGCACCTATCGTGTTCATGTCGGCAAACGCCAGCGGCCGCTCGCCATTGGTGCGCAAGCAATCGTTCACGGCCAGCTCAAACGTCACCACTTGTCCGCGTGCCGCATCGTAGCGCGGGAACTTGGCGGCCGCGCCGCGTCCGCCGTCTTCGAAGCAGTCGGCCAGGCGCTTACCATTGGCGAAGGGCCGATCCCACATCTGCTTGCCGCGATCGATTGTGCTCAGAAACGGCGGAAACTCCATAATGCTCTCGAACTGCTTGCGCGCCTCCGGGCGAAACATCAGTGATCCGTGGGCGTAGTCGTCTAGGGGAAACTGTGGAAACGCACGCTGAAAGAACTCGATCACCTCAGCGCGCTGCGCGGCAGGATCGGCGTGGACCTCCGCAGTAGATATCAGCGCCGCCAGGAGCGCAGCCAGAGCGCGCGACGCGGCTGCAATCCCCCTCACGTCTTCGGCACGTCCACTACGGTTTCGACCTGCGCCTTTTCACCCGCTGTGTCGATCCAAGCGATCAGCACTTTGTCGCCCGCTTTGGCACCGCGTACGCGCACCGCTAGATAGGGATTGCGCGAAACGGGCGTGCCCCACTGCGCTTGCAACACGGGGTGCGCGTTCAAGCTGACGCCGACGTTCTTGATGTGATAGGCCGGGATAAGCCTGCCCTTGTCATCCTTGCGGCGCCCAGTCTCCATCGGATGGCTCATCAGGACCTTGATTTCCGCGACATCGCCACGCAGCGTCGTGCGCGTGCGCATCGGCTCGCCCGAAGGCTTGCCCGTTGGCGGCGCGCCGACTTCGTATTCGCCGCAGCCTCCGATGGTGACTTTGATCTGCTTCGTTGCCAGATAGTGCTTGCCGCCCGCTTTGACATATGCGCGCACCAGCGTCGTCTCGCCGAGCTTGACGCGCGTCGATACATACGTCTCGGTGCCATTGAAGAAGTTGAAACTCGCAATCAGCGGTTGCGGGTTTTTGTCGGCGAACAAAGTGATCGATTCCGTGTCCGGGATATTGCTGCGTACTTCCAATGGCACGACCGCCCCATTCTCGGCGGTGTCCCAGGCGCTCGGGAACACGATGTCCGCGGTCTCTTGCACTTCCGCGATGCCCCACAGGCGCAGCGCGTCCCTAAGGTTGCGTGCGTCGAAGGCGGCGGCATTCCAGTCTGGCGCATCCGCGGCCGCGACCTTGCTCAGAAAAGTTGGTGCTGCGAGCGCGCTAAGCCCTGGAGCGCGCCGCAACAGGGTCAACGCGGCGGATGCCGCGCCGGTGGCGAGCCATTGGCGGCGCGATGGGAACACTGTAGTGGCGCTAGAAGATGTAAAGATAGTCGACGATTTTATCAATTTCGTTTTCCGTCAAGATGTGCGCGGCCCCGAACGGCGGCATCACGGTATCGGGGTTGACGCCACGCGCATCCCAGATTTGCGCACGCAGTTTGTCGCGATTCGGGAAGCGGGCTTTGATATCCTGCAACGGCGGGCCGATGTCCGCAGACGTGATGGCTTGTGCGTCTCCTGGAATCTTGTGGCATGCGAGACAGTTGCCCTTGCTCCAGTCGTGCGCCAAGCGGCGCCCAGCCGATGCACTAACGCTGCCGTCGCCGCCGTTACCGGCGCATGCCGCAATGCCCAGGCCGAGCATCCCCGCCAGTGTCGCGCGCCATGCCGACGCAGTGGCGTTGTTTCGCATTGCCGCCACTAGTTCGCTCGCGCGTTGGGTTGGCTTTTGCGTTCAGCCTGCAGCGCGCTTTGCAGTTCTTTCAGACGCGCTTCCGCGTTCGAGGTTTCGTAGAAATCACCGTCGCGCGCGCGCAGCGCCAACTGCAATTGTTCGATCGCCGCGCCGAGTTGGCCGCGCTGTGCATACGCCTCAGCCTGCGCGCGGTGCTGGCGGAAGCGCTGCCCCAAAGCGGCGTAGCAGCGTGCCTGCAGCTCATGCAAATGTGCATCGCCGCTGGTGAGTTGCAGCCGATCGTTGACCAACTTCAGTGCGGCGTCGCTGCGGCGGTCGCTCAGCAGCGCTTCGATGTAACCGTAGTTTAGCGCACGTGCGTCCGGAAAGCGCTTGACCGCGTCGCGATAGAGCGCGAGCGCTTCGGCTTTTTGGCCTAGCCCTAGCTTGATTTGTGCGGCCAAACTTTCGATCAACGCGCTTGACTGCTTGCGCGCGGGCGCGAGCGTCTCGTCGGCACGCGCGAGGTCGTTGGCGCGATACAACGCCAAGGCCTGGCCGTAGGCATGGGCCGCGAGTGCGATGGGCGTTTTCTCGGCCGGCGCGGAATCGAACAGCTTGACCGCTTCGCGCGGGGCGAGCGAAAACGCCCGCAAGCGCGCGCGAATCAACTGAAACTCAAGGTTGTCCACGACTTGTCTGTACGGCACCTGCGCCAAGCGGTTCTCGACATCCGCGATACGTTCGGTGGTGACCGGATGTGTGCGCAGATACGAAGGCGCATTGCTTTCGTAGGGGCGTGAATAGCGTTGCAAGCGCTCGAAAAAACTGCGCATCGCGCGCGCATCGAAGCCGGCTTGCGTGAGAGTATGCAGGCCAATGCGGTCGGCCTCGCGCTCGTGCTCGCGCGTGAAATCCAGTTGGCTTTGGATCGCACTGGCTTGCGCCGCTGCGATCGCGGCCTGGCTTGCTTGCGAGTTAGAGCGCGCGGCCAGTATCGCCACCGCGACAGCCGCCAGCGTCGTCAGCGCACTGGCTTGACTACCCTGGACCAGGCGCGCGATGTGATGCTGCGTCACGTGTGCGATTTCGTGCGCGAGCACGCTCGCAAGCTCCGATTCGTTCTCCGCCGCCGTGACCAGCCCGGTGTGTACGCCGATATAGCCGCCCGGCAGTGCGAACGCGTTCAACGAAGTATCGCGCATAACGAAGAACTCGAAGTCTTGGCGGCCTTCCGGATTGGCAGCGAGCAGCTTGCCGCCGAGACGGTTGATATAGTCGAGCGCTTCGGGGTCGTCCATGTAGTTATTGTCGGTGCGCAGCTTGCCCATGATCTCCTTGCCGATTGCGCGCTCCTGCGAGGCGGAGAGTGCGCTGCGCGAGCTGTCACCGAGATCGGGAAGGTTTTGCGCCGGCAAATGCGATGGCTGCAGCGCCATGCCGAGCGCCAGGCAAGCCGCCAGCGCGCGCCGCTGCGGCGCTCGCGTCCTAGAGCAAAAGCGGCGAAAATTCATGCTGGTATGATAACGCGATCAGCTTTCAAGTTCCCCAAAGCCCCATACTCCGCAGCTAGCCATGAACGATAAGCTCACGCACTTCGATGAACGCGGACAAGCGCATATGGTGGACGTGGCGGCGAAGGCGGAGACGCACCGCGTGGCGCGCGCGCGCGGGCGCATCGTCATGCAGCCGGCGACGCTGGCGATGATCCAAGCCGGCGGCGCGAAGAAGGGCGATGTGCTGGGCGTGGCGCGCATCGCGGCGATCCAAGCGGCCAAACGCACCTCGGAGTTGATCCCACTGTGTCACCCGCTGCCGCTCACGCGCGTGAGCGCGGAGTTCGAAATCGACGCCACTACCAACGCGGTCGATTGTGAGGTCACCGCCGAGACGTTCGGGCGCACCGGCGTCGAGATGGAGGCGCTGACTGCGGTGCAAATCGGCTTGCTTACCATCTATGACATGTGCAAGGCGGTCGACCGCGGCATGCGCATGGACAACGTCCGGTTGGTGGAGAAATTAGGTGGAAAATCCGGACACTGGCGAGAGGATTAACCCGTAAATCAATGGTGAGGAGATTGTCTAGGGTTATCTGACCCTAGTATTGGCTCTTTGCGGCGTTCGCACCGTTTTCTGCGGTGCTTCGGGTACCAGCCAATCGACGTGTACGCCGCCTTCGCGCGCAGGTGACAGCGCCTCCCACAACCACTTCAACACCGGCCGCATGGTTTGTTCGAATTGCCACGGCGGATTGACGATCAGCATGCCGCAGCCGCGCATGGTCATGGTCCAAGTCTCGGGGTGCAGCGCCAACTCGGCGCGCATGATTTTGCGCACGCCGCTCTCGGCCACCAGCCGCTCGAAGCGGCGCATGACCCCGCGATGCATGAGCGGATACCACAGCGCGTACATGCCCGTGTCCCAGCGCGCATAAGCAAGCCTTAGCGCCTGCACCAAGCGCGCAAACTCCTCGCGCTGGTCGAAACCCGAATCGATCAGCACCAGCCCGCGCTTCTCGCGTGGCGGCACGTACATCTTCAGCGCGTCGTAGCCGTCCATATGGCGCACTGTAGTTTGCGCGTCGCTCGCGAACACCGCTTCCAGCTTGGCGCAATCCTCTACGTTTAGTTCGCTCAACACCATCCGGTCTTGCCCACGCAGCAGCGCACGCGCGATCCGCGGCGAGCCCGGGTACCAGCGCAGTCTGCCGTCGGGATTGTCGCGCCGCACTACTTCGAGATAAGGTGCGAGCGCCGCCGGGGCATCCTCGCGTTGCCACATCAGTGCCACGCCTTGCTCATGCTCCCGCGCCTTCTGCGCCCACGCGTGGCCCAGATCGTAGAGCGCGGTGCCGGCGTGCGTATCGAGATAGCAGAACGGCGTCTGCTTTTTATGAAGCGCCACCAACAACTGCGCAAGCAGGGCGTGCTTGAACACATCGGCGAAGTTGCCGGCGTGGAAGAGATGGCGGTAGGAGAGCATGGTGTCGTGGTTGTTAGCAATGAGAGATGACCAATGACGGCTAGGCGTGACGGGTGACAGGCTCATCGCATCACTCGTCACCCGTCACGCTGCACCTGTCATAGCTTTGTATACTTCGTCGCCCGTCCCTTCGCCTTCGCAACCGGGTACTTCTTCGCGTTCAATTCGAGCTTGTCGTACGCCGCATCGATCGGATCGATACCGAGCTTGTCTGCTAAGCGCAGCAAGAACAAGAGTACGTCGGCGATCTCCAGAGCCACTTCCTGCTTGATTGTTTCGGGCAGATCGGTGGCTTGCTGCGGCGTTAACCATTGGAAATGTTCAACCAATTCGCCGGCCTCGGCGATCAAGGCCATCACCAGGTTTTTCGGGTTGTGAAATTGATCCCAATCGCGCTCGTCGGCGAAGCGGGCGAGGGCGGCACTCAAGTCGGGGAGACTGCAACTTCGTTTCGCGGCGGGCATTGGCAATTCCATGCTTCGGAGAAGAAAGTATAAAGAGGCGCAGTGGTGAATTCGGCCCGAGCAAGCAAAAACGGGGAAAAAATCAGGGTTCGGCCATACCCTGTGCGTAGTGCTGCTACCACCGCTTGCATCCCTCGTTGAGCGCGAGTATGCCGATCGGCCGCGCGAGAGCGGCGTTTTGCGGCGCGAACACCGCGCCGTTTTGTCCAGGCGCTGCGAGGGGGACGCCGCTGTGGCCGTCGTAACGCAAGACGGCGCCCGGGTTGCCGTCAAGGGCGTTGTTGAACGCGGCGACGAATAGATTGCGCTTGCCGAACGACAAACCGCCGACGAAATTCTGGCTAGGGATGGTGCCGGTGTAGTTGGTAGACAAGACCTGCACGATTTGCCCTTCGCCGTTGTAGCGGCGCACGTCGCCCGCGAAATCGCTGACGAATAAGTCGCAGTGGCCGAGCCGGTTGCCGCTGCGTGAGCGTTCGCAGTTCGGGCCGAAGGCCAAGCCGAGTAGGCTGACGAAGCCGAAGCCTTCCGCCGATGGCGGCGGTTGATCGGCAAACACCGACGAAGTCCCGGTGCGGATATCGAACTTCAAAATCTGGCTCGGCAAACCGGGGAAGGTGGCCACGCCATCGACCGCGATGCTGCCTTCGGTGGAGACATACAGCGCGCCGTGTTCATCGAACAACAGACTGTTCGGACCGTTCAGTCCGCCCGGCTGGCCGTTACCGGCGGCGAACACGTCGATGAACGCGCCGGTGGCGGCATTGAAGCGCAGAATCTGATCGCTCAAGAAGCTCGCGACGTAGAACTTGCCATCGGGACCGGCCGCCATGCCGTAGGGACGCCGCAGTCCGTTGCCGGATGCGAACACGCCCGCGAACGCGCCGCTGCAGGCGTCGAAACGCAGGATAGCCGAATCCGCCAACGTTTCGCCGCTAGACACGAACAGGCGTCCATCCGGGCCGATGATCATGGTGTCCGGGTGAAACAAGCCACCAGCGCCGGCCGGCACCAGTTCGCCCAAGAAGCGTCCGGCGTGTTGATCGTAGCGCAGAATGTTATTCCCGCGGCTGTTGGCGACCAGTACGGATGCGGTGCCTTTGCCGTGCTGACTAATGCGCTGGCCTCCGTCCGCGCGGAGCGGCAGCGTATAGAGCGCGGCGCAGAAAGCTAGCGCGGCGGCGAACGCGAAACGGGCAAGTTTGGTGTAGTGCATGGCGCCTCCTTTAAGCAGATCTGTTGAGTGCCGCGGCGAGATTGTTCTAAGGCGATCGAGGCGCAGCAGCCACGCCTGGCGTGACGGCAACGAGTATAGCGCGCCTGTCCCAGAGAAATGACTGACTCGGCAATGATCTATCCTCATTGCCCGGTCTCGGGGCGAGCGAGCTGTGGGAAGGCGTAAACTATTCCTTTGTTCTCGGAGAAGCCAATGCGCAAGCTGATCGTGGCGCTGTGTTTTTGCTGGACTTGTCTGCCCGTTGCGCACGCCCAGCAGCAGGGTACTCTGTTCGAGACGCGCAAGGTTTCCGACAACGTGTATGTGTTTCGCTACCAAAATCATCAGTCGTTGTTCGTGGTAACGCCGGACGGCGTAATCGCAACCGACCCGATATCGCTGGCGCGCCCGCAAGCGGCGCAGACCTACATCGACGAGATTCGCAAGATAACGAGCGCGCCGATCCGCTACGTCGTCTACAGTCATCATCACTACGATCACATCGCCGGCGGCGAAGCGTTCAAGAAGCTCGGCGCCACGTTCATCGCGCATCGCAATGCCAAAGCGCGCCTAGAAACGCTGCGTTCGCCTGTGGTGGTACTGCCGGACGAGAGCGTGGACGATAGCCGCGTCATCGAGCTCGGCGGCGTGCGCGTGGAACTGCACTACGTGGGGCGCAATCATTCCGATAATTCGCTGGTCATGCTGCTGCCAACAGAGAAGATCTTGTTTGCGGTGGACTTTATTCCGATCGAATCGGTGCAGTTTCGCGACATGCCCGACGGTTACCTCCCCGATTGGTTCGATTCGCTCGATCGCGTGCTGGCGCTCGAATGGGAGCGCATGATTCCGGGCCACCCCTACGCCGGCGGGCGGTTTGGCAGCAAGGACGACGTGCGCGCGCTCAAGCAGTACATGAGCGACGTTTCGGAAGCAGTGAAGCCGTTAGCGGCGGCGGGTAAGTGCTTCGATCAAGCAATTAAGGAAGTGAAGCTGCCGCAGTATGAGAAATGGGCTAACTATGAAGCCTGGCTTCCGGGCAATGTGGAGCGCTTTTGCGAGTATTGGGGCCGCGGGTACTGATGAGCACAAATCGCGCGATCAGCACGAGCACATAGGCGCGCCGCGATGTCGAGCACCGCAAACAAGAAGTGGCAGAAGTCGAGCCCCGAGCTGATCAACCGCTTCGATGCTTGCCTGCCCAGCGCGGCGGGCGTCGAGCGGCGCCAGATGTTCGGCTACCCGTGCGCGTTCGTGAACGGCAACATGTTCACCGGGCTGCACGAGCAGCGTTTGGTAGTGCGCCTGCCCGAGGCGGATCGCAACGAACTGTTGCGAGCTGGGGACGCTGCCGCTTTTACCGTGATGGGGCGCACGATGCGTGAGTACGTGGTTATCGCCGACACGCTCGAGCGTTCGCCGAGCGAGATCACCGCTGTGATGCGCAAGGCATTGGCGTATGCGCGGGCGCTGCCGGTGAAGCAGCGCAAAGCAAAGTAGTAGCACCAGTCAACTAAGGCGCAGCTCAAGTCGCGCCGGATTGTTGGACGGTGCTACGCTGCGCGGCGTAGCCTCTCGCGGTACCGAGTAGGTCTTGAACGCGATCTCCGAACAGACCTAAGAGACATCACCCGGAGGACGAGATCCTGCGAGGGTAGGCCCAGAGGCTCGCCCCACGTACCTTCCGGTCTGAATCTGATCGTACGTACGCTTGCGCGCTTCGAGCAGGCCTGCGCGCGCGCTCGAAGCTCAGGATGCCGTCCTCGATCGGAGCCTCTATCAGCAAGCGGCGATCGACGCGCTGATTGTGAGTGACGCGCCATGGCGCCTTGCTGCCTTGGCGCGGAAGTTCGCTACCGGAGCGCTTGACGTAACCCGCGTCTAGGACCGACATGATGTTGTCGTCAAGCCGGCAGCCCTCCCGATCATGGGCAATCGCAACAGCGTGGCCGTTTGCGTCCATGTGTTTGAGCAGATTGCAGATGTACGTGGCCGCCATCTCTGCCTTGATGGTCCATGAAGCGTTCACGTATCCCACGATCCAAGCCAAGTTCGGCAGGCCTTGAAGCAGCACGCCTTTGTACAACATGTTTTCGGGGACTTGATAGCGTTTCCCATCGATGCGCACGTCGATACCTCCGAGCGCTTTCAGACTGAATCCAGTGGCAGTGACGACGATGTCGGCTTCGATACTACGGCCGGACTTTAGTCGCACATGATCGGCTTCGACACATTCGACTTCGTCAGTGACGACCTGCACTTTCCCAGCGCGAATGCGCTCGAAAAGATCGCCATCCGAGACGATGCAAAGCCGCTGATCCCAGGGGCCGTAGTGTGGTTCGAAATCGCGCATGTCCGCGGAGCCTTGCAGTTGCTTGCGCACACTCGCGACGAGAAGCTTACGCAGCCGCTCGGGCCAGCGCCGCGACGCATAGTAAATCAAGTTGCCGACCGTGATGCTCAAACGCCGTCCGAGCGCGAATGCCCACGCGCTCGGCACGAAGCGGCAAAGCAACCGCGCCAGGCGATCGTGCGTCGGTAAACTGAGCAAATAGCTTGGCGAGCGCTGCAACATAGTTACTTGCGCTGCTGACTGCGCAAGTGCTGGCACGAGCGTGATTGCAGTGGCGCCGCTGCCGATTACGATCACGCGCTTGTTGCGATAGTCGAGGTTTTCCGGCCATTGCTGTGGGTGCACCACCGGTCCCGCGAATTGCTCTAGGCCAGGTATCGATGGGCGATAACCAGCAGCGTAGTCAAAGTAGCCTGTGCCCATCACTAGAAAGCGGCAACGATATTTTTGTGGTTGCCGCCCCGATCTAGCGGCGACGTGCAGCGTCCACAGCTGGGTCGCTGAGGACCAGCTCGCCGTGTTGACCTCTACGCCATAGATTATGTGCGGCTCGACAGCGAATTCGCGCGCGGTTTCGGCGAGATAACTGCGAATCGAAGCGCCATCGCCGAGCACCTTGAATGAACGCCAAGGCCGAAACTGGTAAGCATAGCTATGCATGTCGGAATCCGACCGCACGCCGGGAAAGCGAAACAAGTCCCACGTGCCGCCAAGGCGCTCGCGCCGCTCGAGAATAGCGAATTTCTTATTCGGGCAGCGGGTTTTGAGCGCGCATCCCATGCCGATTCCAGACACGCCAGCACCGATAACAAGCACGTCAAACACATCTGCTTGCATGAGGCCGCTCCTTAGGGTTACCTTTGTTAGAGCGAATCTTGCGCCAGTCCGAATGGCCTGTATTGACTGATCCGGACAAAGATTTAGCATATCGAGACATGGAGACGACCGTTCGCGCCGGTGGGATGCAAGGTTATCAGCGCATGATGCGCGCCTTGGGCCATGATCCCTCGCCGCTGCTGGCGCGCTGCGGTCTTAGTGCAGAGATGTTAGCGGACGAGGATAACCGCGTATCGCTGCAAGCAGCGTTCGACCTGCTTGCTGTAAGCGCCGAGCATACGGGGTTGCAAGACATCGGACTGCGCGCGGCACAGTACCAAGACATCAGCATGCTGGGGCCGCTCGCCCTGGCGATGCAGAACTGCCCGACCATCGCGGAATCACTTAAGTGCCTTACTCGCTTCTTGTACGTGCAAAGCCCAGCGCTAGTGATAAGCACTCATTTGCATAGTGACGTAGCACCAGGCGTGATAGATCTACGCTATGAACCCTCAGATGGTGGCAGATTGCGCGTGGCGCCGCAGGTGTTTGACCACGGCATCGCCATCGCGCACAGCACGCTGCGGATGTTGGCTGCCGAGCATTACGCTCTGGCCGCAGTCTCACTACCATTTGTACCCAAGGACGGTACGAGGGCGCATGAGAGCTACTTCGGTGTCCCTGTCCGAACCGGGCAGGCCTATTGCGCACTGCACTTCGCCGCCTCGATGCTGGCGGCGCCGGTGCACGCAGCCAAAGCGACACTGCTGAAAATCGCCACGGACTATCTCACTCAACGTTTTCCGCAACCCGATGCCGCATTCGCAGCGCGCGTACATCTTGCGCTGCGCCACTGCCTGGGTAGCCGCTTCGCTGACAAGTCCGCGGTTGCGGCCACGTTGGCCATGCACCCGCGCACACTGCAACGGCGCCTTACGCAAGAAGGCACCAGCTTCGAATCCATACGCGATGACGTCCGGCGCGAAGCAGCGCTTCGCTACTTGCAGGATACGCAGTATCCGATAGCCGAGATTGCCGGTTTGGTGGGATTTTCGGAGCAATCCACCTTTACGCGATTCTGCAAACAGAGAATCGGCGCTACGCCTAGCGCCATTCGCGAACGGCAAACTCGCTCGGGCAATCGGTTGCGGCGCTCGGAATAGATCGAATCACCGCGGGTGCGGCGGCGACGAGTTTCGATGGCGCGACAATCAGTCAGTATTCGTTTCCGTATGGCGAACGCGCTAGAGAAAGGCACGCCAACTGGTTGTGCCTCTCGAGAAACCCACGCAAGTCGTGCCGGCCCAGTGCTTGGCCCCTAGTTGGCCCTCGGGGTCATTCGCGGCGCGTCGCCCTACTTCACGCAAGCTGTCGTATTGCCGACGCGACGGCGGCGTTCCCGCAAGCGCTGGTCAAGCGACATTTAAGACTTCAACAAGTCGGCAAGACCTGTCATATCCGCTACGACGAGGTCGGGCTGGTATGGCGTTTCACCAAAGGGACGATTGCGCCGGTTGATGAATGCCGTGCGCATGCCCGCGGCCTTGGCGCCGATACAGTCGAAGCTGTGGTTCGCGACGAACAGAACTTCCTCCATGCGTACCCCCATGATCTGCGCGGCTTTGGTGTAGGTGGCGGCGTGCGGTTTGAAAGCGTTGGCGGCGGCGACAGAGATGATTCTGTCGAACTCGATTTGGTGGTGCGCTCGCGCTGCTTCGAGCATGTCAGGATCGCCGTTCGAGAGCACAACGATCGGGTAGCGCGCCCGGATGCGCGCCAGCGCTGCGGGAACCTCGGGGAATGGCTTAAGGCATGCGATGTGGGCGACTAGCTCGCGCACCTCCTCATCGGTGTGTGCGATGCTGGCGCGCTCCAGCGTGTAGGCCAGTGAGCGCCGGCCGATCTCGCGGTACGGCGTGTGTTCTTTGAGCAACAGTGCGTCAATCATTGAATTTTCGAAGTGCGTGCGCCGCCACCAAGTCACCAGCGCGTCGGGTCGGCCGCGCCAGCCTTTCCGTGTCAAGTAAGGTGTGACTGCTTCGGTCAGACCGGTCTGCATGTCGACCACGGTGCCGTACTGGTCGAACATGCAGACTTTTATGCTGCGTTTGATCTCCTCGATGCTCAACCGAGAAACTCCTTGGTGTGTCGCGCGTACTGCGCGGCGCCGGCTACGCGCGACATGAGCGCTTCGTCGGCGATACTCGGCAAACTCTCCGGCGCGACACCCTCGCGCAGCGCCTTCATCGTTAGGTACAACGCCTGCACGCTGGCGGCGAATGGTTGATGACCCTGCAAGCAGATGCGCACGCCGCGTGCGGCGAGATAGGCGGGATCGCGTATTTCTTTGCCGACACCGCCGAGAATCAATGGCAACTTGACGGCGGCGGCGAGGGCGTCGAGATCGTGTTTGGTTTTGATCCCGACCGCGAACAGCGCGTCGACGCCGGCATCTTCGTAGGCGCGCAGGCGCTCGATCGCATCGGCGATACCGCTGATCGCTGGCGCGCTGGTGCGTCCGGCGATGACGAGTGCCGGGTCGGTGCGCGCGGCGAGCGCGGCGCGCACCTTGTCGACCCCTTCGGCGCGCGAGATGAGTTGCGCTTTACCGCCGGTCGCGTAGGCTTGCGGCAGCAGCGTGTCTTCGATCGACAGCGCGGCGACCCCAGCCGTTTCCAGTTCTTCCACGGTGCGCATGACGTTCAGTGCGTTGCCGTAGCCATGATCGGCGTCGCACAAAAGCGGCAGTGCGCCCGCGCGGCCGATGCGGCGCGCCTGCTCAGTAAATTCGCTCAGGGTTAGCAGCACGAGATCGGGTCCGCCCAGCACCGCGAGCGAGGCGACGGAGCCTGCGAGCATCGAAATTTCAAAACCGAGCTCTTCGGCGATGCGCGCGGAGACGGCGTCGTGCACGGAGGCGGGATGGACGCAGCGCGCCCCCGTCAAGATGCGGCGCAAGCCCTCGCGCCGTTCAGTCCAGCGTGACATGGGAATCTCCCTACGTTAGGCGCGACGATCATACGCGATTCATGGCGGCCGCTAGTGTAGTGCTTCGTTCTCAATGGCACTTATGTTTGGATCTCGCGCAGTCGTCTAATGCAGCAAAAGTGGCGAAAATCAAGCCAAACAAGGCCACCAGGGGATGGGGCCCCTGTTTCCCCAGTGTCGCAGCGAGGTTGAACACCTCGCGAGAATTTGCAACGCAGTCTGGCTTGATTTCTCGCCATCTTTTGTGCTGTTAAGAACGAAGCACTACACTAGCTGCTCGGTTCATTGCGTTAGGGTGCTTTGTGGTGATACCTAATACAGGATAACTCGATGAATCGCTGTGACAGTCATTCCACAAAGAAAGGCATAACCAGTATTGGTTACGTGACGTAGCGTTGTCTGATGAACCCGGCGGCATTTCCCACGCCGCGCACACGCTGCTACCATCTCCGCTGGCAACCGTAACCACTACAAATCTACAAGCTTCCGGAGGCGATGATGACCGACAGCGTGAAGTATCTGCTCGCAGAAAGCGATATCCCGAAAGATTGGTACAACATCATGGCGGACCTGCCGTCACCGCCGCCGCCGGTGTTGCATCCGGGCACGGGCAACCCGATCGGGCCGGACGATCTCGCGCCACTGTTTCCGATGTCGCTCATCCTGCAAGAAGTCTCGCAAGAACGCCATATCGAAATTCCGCAGCCGGTACGCGATGTGTACAAGCAATGGCGGCCATCGCCGTTGTATCGCGCGCGGCGACTGGAGAAGGTGCTCGGTACGCCGGCGAAGATTTACTACAAGTACGAAGGCGTGAGTCCGGCCGGCAGCCACAAGCCCAACACCGCAGTGCCGCAGGCGTTCTACAACAAAGAGGCGGGCGTTAAGCGCATCTCCACCGAGACTGGAGCGGGGCAGTGGGGCTCGTCGCTCGCGTTCGCCGGTGCGTTGTTCGGTATCGACGTCACGGTGTTCATGGTGAAGGTGTCGTACAACCAGAAGCCGTACCGCCGCGCGCTGATGGAAACGTACGGCGCGAAGTGCATCGCCAGCCCGTCGAATGAAACCCAGTACGGCCGTTCCCTGCTGGAGAAAGATCCGAACAATATGGGTAGTCTGGGCATCGCGATTTCAGAAGCGGTGGAAGTCGCGGCGCAGCGCGAGGACACTAAGTACGCGCTCGGCTCAGTGCTCAATCACGTGCTGATGCATCAGACTGTCATCGGCATCGAAGCGATGAAGCAATTGGAAATGGCGGGCGATGCGCCGGATGTTTTGGTGGGTTGCACCGGCGGCGGTTCGAACTTCGCTGGTTTCACCTTTCCGTTTATCGGCGCGCAATTGCGCGGCGGGCGCAAAGTGCGCGTCATCGCGGTCGAGCCGGCGGCGTGCCCGAGCCTGACGCGCGGCAAGTACGCCTACGATTTCGGCGACACCGGTCACATGACGCCGCTGGTGAAGATGCACACGCTCGGTTCGACCTTCATGCCGCCGGGCTTCCATGCGGGCGGTTTGCGCTACCACGGCATGGCGCCGCTGATCTCGCACGTTAAACAGCTTGGGCTAATCGAGGCGCGCGCTTATCATCAAACCAAATGCTTTGAGGCGGGTGTCGCCTTTGCGCGCGCCGAGGGCATCGTGCCGGCGCCAGAAGCCAATCACGCTGTGCGCGGCGCAATCGACGAGGCGCTCAAGTGCAAGGAGGAAGGTGTCTCGCGCAGCATCGTCTTCAATCTGTGTGGCCACGGCCACTTCGACATGCAGGCGTACAGCGACTACTTCGCCGGCAAGCTGGTCGATCAAGACTACGACGAAAAAGAATTGGCAATGGCGCTGGCGGGTTTGCCCGCAGTCAAAGCAGCTTGATGTTGAACTCGCGGGCAGCGCCGCGGCGTGCCGCCGTGGCGCTTTTCGTGTTGACCGGTTGTGTGGTGACGGATGCGAGCGCTGATCCGCCGCTGCGTATCGATGGGTATGGGGGGTATCGCTTCGGCATGAGCTTTGCCGAGGCCGATGCACTCTACGCCGACGATACGCAAAGCGCGCAGCGCAGCGATAGTTTCGCGCCAAAGTATTTGTCGCGCGTGACGCAGGCGTTCGGCGAAGCGGCGGAACTCCTGATGCTATTCGATAAATTGAGCGACCGGCTTGCCGCGATCACACTGCGCTTCAATCGCTACAGTGCCACAACGCCCGCGGGCGAATGTCTGCGATTGCTGCGCCACGCCGAGGAGCAGTTCACCCGCGAATACGGTACGCACAATATGATCGTCGCCACTGAACCGGGTGGGCGCAGCTGGCATTTCCCGCAGGGCGGGGTAGTGAGCATCACCAATTTGTGTGTAGGTGCGGACAAAGGTGCGGTGGCGGTTTCGTTTCGGCCATAGTATTAATGGTATTGTTCGTAGGATGGCTTTGGGTGACACTTATGAAGATATCCATATGACGGTATGAGCTTAGCGGTTAACTACGACGACATCGCCGCTGCGGCGCGGCGCATCGCAGGCGTTGCACACGTAACGCCCGTCATGGCGTCGCGCACGGTCAATGCGCTTACCGGCGCGCACGTGTTCTTTAAGTGCGAGAACTTGCAGCGCATCGGCGCGTTCAAGTTTCGCGGTGCGTACAACGCGCTGTCGCAACTGCCGGCGGGCAGCGGCGTGATCACTTATTCCTCTGGCAATCATGGCCAAGCTATTGCGCTGGCCGCGCGTTTGCTGGACATGCGCGCGGTGGTCGTCATGCCGAGCAACGCACCGGCGGTCAAGCGTGCTGCAGTGGAAGGCTACGGCGCGCGCGTGGTGCAGTACGATCCGGCGCGCGAGCAGCGCGAAATCGTTGCCGGCGAGATCGCGCGGCGCGAAAGCTTGATCACAATTCCACCGTTCGATCATGCGCATATCATCGCCGGGCAGGGCACGGCAGCGAAGGAGTTGATCGAGGAGGTTGGCGCGTTGGACTACCTGCTGGTGCCGGTGGGCGGCGGCGGCTTGATTTCTGGCTGCGCGATTGCGGCGAAGGCGATGGCCCCCGCGTGCAAAGTGATGGGTATCGAGCCTGCCGCAGGCAACGATGCAACGCGTTCATTCAAGAGCAAGTCGCTGTACGCGCTCGAGCGTGTGCCCCATACGATCGCTGACGGCGCGCGCACGCTGAGCTTGGGCACGCTTACTTTTCCGATCGTGTTGGCCTGCGTGGACGATATGCTGACCGTTGCCGATGAGGCGTTAGTGCGCGCGCTGCGTTTGTTCGCCGAGCGCATGAAGATTGTGGTGGAACCAACCGGAGCATTGGCTGCGAGCGCTTTGTTGGAACACAGCATCGACGTGCGTGGAGCGCGCGTTGGTGTGCTAATCAGTGGCGGCAACGTGGACTTGCGTGATCTTGCGTCCTATCTGGCAGCGTAGCCGAGAAGTTCCCTTTGCTGTGATGCGACGAAGTGGCATGAACGAGTGTTGCCGCGAGCTATAGTCACCGGTGACTACGTCGAAGCAACAAAAAATTCACGCAAGAACACTTTACAAACTCAAATTGCTTGTTTTATTCTTCGCGCGCACATTGACATCAACATAACAAGCCCAACAAAAGGCGGGCCATGCTGCAGAGCATCGAATGGCGAATGAATCGCGATCGAGGCCGCAGCGCTAGAAGTACGACAAAGTTGCCCGGAAGCACCGCGAAAAAATCGGCGGGTATCGATCGTACTTTCTAGTGGAGGTTCTCGTGTCAGGCAGACAGCTGTGTCCTCTGCGTCTTCGGACGCGTCCATCTTGCGGTTTAATCCCTACGCCATTTCCTCCGGGTGCGCGAGCGCAGCATCAGCGGTCGCATACGGCCGTTGACCAGCGTACCGGCAGCTGCCTGCGTATCACTCGATCTAAGCGCTGAACACAGGGCGGAATCCCGCTTAGCGGCACGCTGAGTGCGTGCGCTTGCCGCCGCGCAGTGCGCGCGCGTGTGACTACTTCAGTATCGAGGAGAGAGCTATGAGCATACATGCTTTGATGGCGCAGATGCGCGATCTTTTTCGAGTATCAAACTGGTTGTTGCGAGCACTCGCGTTCTGCTTTTGCGCCACCGGTGCCGGCGCCGCCTTCGCGCAGACGCTCAGCGTCACACCAACCGTCATTGTGGCCGGCAGCACGGTCACTGTGCGCTGGAGCGGAATCAGCGCTGCGACCGGCACCAACTGGATCGGACTCTACACCCCGGGCGCGCCCTCACAAAATCACAACGGCGTTTGGATGTACGTAAACTGTACCAAGACGGCGGGTGCGGCATTCGCGAGCGGCAGCTGCGCCTTTCCGGTTCCCAGCACGACGGCAAGCGGCAGCTATGAACTGCGCTTGCACGCCAGTGCGAGCTGGACGTCGATCGCCAAGACGGCGTTGACTGTTACGGGCGGTGGCAGCGGGGGTGGCGTCACGACAGTGAGCGTTTCCTCTGCCAGTGCCGCCGCCGGCAGTACGGTGACGGTAAGCTGGAGCGGGATCGCGTCGCCCACGGGCACTAACTGGATTGGTCTGTATACGCCGGGCGCCGCCTCGCAGAATCACAACGGCAACTGGATGTACGTGAACTGCACCAAGACGGCCGGCGCTGTACGTGCCAGCGGCAACTGCGCTTTTCCGCTCCCGAGCGGCCTGGTGGCCGGCGCGTATGAAATCCGACTACATGCGAGCGCGAGTTGGACTGCGATTGCCACCACGGCGTTGACAATCACTGGTGGTGGAGGCGGGGGTGGCGGTACAGTGGTTTCCGTCTCTCCCGCTAGCGTCGCCGCGGGCGGCACGGTGACGGTGAGTTGGAGCGGTATCGCTTCACCAACCGGCACGAACTGGATTGGTCTGTATACCCCGGGCGCCGCCTCGCAGAATCACAACGGCAACTGGATGTACGTGAACTGCACCAAGACGGCCGGCGCGGCAGCGCCGAGCGGAAGCTGCCCGTTTCCCATTCCGAGTACTTTGGCCGCAGGCACATACCAGATTCGATTGCACGCAAGCGCAAGCTGGACGGCGATTGCCACAAGCGGTGCGCTCACGATAACGGGCGGTGTAGTCATTCCGCCGCCGCCCACCGACGCGCAATTGAAGGACGCCGCGCGCTTGTTGATTCAAGCAAGCTATGGGCCGACCACGGTGGCGATCAAAGACGCAGCGACCAAAGGCCCGGCAAAGTGGATCGACGATCAGTTCGCTCTGCCGCAGAGTTCGCACTACGCCGTGCTGCGTGCCATCGAGTTGGCGCTTCCGTCTAACAAGGACATCACCAGTATCGATGAGACGCCCTTGATGAGCTCGTTGTGGAAGCAAGCGATTCAGGGTCAAGACCAGCTACGGCAGCGGGTGGCTTTCGCACTCTCGCAGATCCTCGTGGTGTCGTTCCGCGACGGCGACTTGGGCGGTGAGGAATTCGCCTTCGCGTCCTACATGGACATGCTTGGGCGCAACGCGTTCGGCAATTTCCGCGCGCTGCTGGAGGACGTTACTTTGCACCATGCGATGGGCTTTTATCTCGACATGATGCGCAGCGAGAAAGAAGATCCCGGCGCGGGGCGCCAACCGAACGAAAACTATCCGCGTGAGATCCTGCAGCTGTTCACGATCGGACTGCACCAACTGAATCAAGATGGGACGCCGAGGTTGGATAGCAGCGGCAATCCGATTCCGACTTACGACCAAGATGTCGTGCTGGGCTTCGCCAAAGCGTTCAGCGGCTGGAGCGTGGGCATCAACCCGAAGACCGACCAGGGTTTCTACAATATTCCCTGGCCGCGCTTTCACCCGTTCTGGGTGACGCCTATGCAGGCGTTTCCCAGCAAGCATTCCACTGGTACCAAGCAGCTGCTCAATGGTGCCGTGTTGCCGGCCGGGCAGACGCCCGAGAAGGATTTGAAGGATGCATTGGACAACATCTTTAATCATCCCAACGTCGGCCCCTTCATCAGCAAGCAGCTCATTCAACGCCTGGTGACTAGCAACCCGTCGCCAGGCTATGTCAGCCGGGTGGCGGCGAAATTCAATAACAACGGCAGCGGTGTACGCGGCGACATGAAGGCGGTGATCAAGGCGATCCTCCTTGACAGCGAAGCGCGCGACCGCAACTTGGCGCTCGGTGCGAGCTTCGGCAAGCAACGCGAGCCGATCGTGCGCCTCGCGAACCTTGTGCGTGCGTTCAAAGGCGCTTCGGCGAGCGGCGAGTATTCTTTCTGGTGGACACAAATCATCGACTACGGCCTCGGGCAACAGTACTTCTACTCGCCGTCGGTGTTCAATTTCTTCGCGCCCGACTACGCGCCGCAAGGGCCGGTGGCGAACGCCGGGCTGCTCGCCCCGGAGTTCCAGATCACCACCGACAGTCAACTGCTCGGCACCTCGAACACCATGTACGCGCAGATCAATTGGGGCTACGGTTTCAAGGAGAACGATCCGGTCAACTTGAACTTGTCGGAGTTTATTCCCGCGGCAGCCGATCCGGCTGTGCTAGTCGATCAACTCGATCTGTTGTTGACGGGCGGCATGACCAGCACCGCTACGCGCAACACCATCATCGGCGCTGTCAGCGCCGAACCCGCGGCCAACGCGCCTGAGCGAGTGCGCAAGGCGATCTATCTGTACGCCATCTCACCCGACTACGCGATCCAGAAATAGGAGCTAGCCATGAGCTATCAACACTTGGTCGAATCGCGCCGCCGCTTCTTGCAAAATGTACTTGGCGTGTCCGCCGCCGGACTGCTGCCGGCGATCCTCGACATGCAGAAATGGGCGGCCGCGGCACCGCTCGCCGATTATCGCGCGTTGGTATGCGTGTTTCTGTATGGCGGCAACGACAGCGCTAACACCGTTGTGCCGCGCTCGGGTGCGCAACAACAAGTGTACGCGCAGGAGCGAGGCCCGTTCGCCATTGCACCGGGCTCGTTGTTGCCGATTGCCCCGGCGAGTGCGCAACCGCTTGCGCTCGGATTACACCCCAACTTAGCTGAACTGCAGGCGCTGTTTCAGCAGCGCAAGCTCGCCATCGTCAACAACGTCGGGCCGCTGCTCGCGCCCACGACCAAAGCGCAGTACGACGCCGAAAGCGTGCCACTGCCGCCCAACTTGTTCGCGCACGACGAGCAGCAGGAACAGTGGATGACGAGCTTGCCTTCCGGTCCGCAGACCGGCAAGCGCGGGTGGGGCGGACGCATAGCCGATTTGCTGCATTCGCTCAATGGCAATAGCCAAGTGTCGTTGTCCATCGCGTTGGACGGCTCGACGAATTTGTTCCAGGTGGGTCGCGTAGTGGTGCCGTTTCAGACGTATCCCGGCGTGCTGCCGCGCTTGCTCGGGATGGAGTCGTGGCAACTGACCATGGCCAGCGCGATTACGCAGATCATCAACCAGGCGCGGACCAATGTGCTGGAACAGCAATGGAACACCAGCTTGAAGCGCGCCGTCGATGTGACCAACGTTCTTTCCGCGGCGCTCGACGCTACACCACCATTGGCGACGGTGTTTCCAACGCAGAACGGCTTGGCCGATCAGTTGAAGATGGCGGCACGCATGATTTCCGCGAGTGGCGCGCTCGGCCTGAAGCGCCAGATCTTCTTTGTCGCGCTCGGAGGGTTTGATACGCACGGCGGGCAGCTTGCGGACCATCCGCGCTTGCTGCGTTTGGTGAGCCAGGCGCTGGCGGCGTTTTACAACGCGACGGTAGAACTGGGTGTGGCCAACCGCGTGACCACGTTTACCGCATCCGATTTCGGCCGCACACTCAAGCACAACGGTGAGGGCACTGACCACGGCTGGGGCGGCCACCACTTTGTCATGGGCGATGCCGTGCGTGGCGGGGACATGTACGGGACATACCCGACCGTGGCGGTGAACGGACCGGATGATGTGGGTGAGGGGCGCTGGTTGCCGACGATCGCCATTGATGAATACGCGGCGACGCTGGCGAAATGGTTCGGCGTGTCGGCGACCGATATTCCGCTGGTGGTGCCGAACATCGGACGCTTCGCGCGGCGCGACTTGGGATTCTTGCTGTAACCGGCTAGCCGGCGTCGAGCACGATTTCTCGATAAACCGCGCGTACGTCCAGCTCGGCTTCGGTGTCGACCACTGGGGGGCGGGCTGCGTACCAGCGCATGCCGGACTGCGCGGCTTCGCTAAGGCGCGGCAGCAGGATCGTTTGCGCGAGCGCCTGTACGTCGTGCACGGCGTAGAGATCGGTTTGTGTAACATCGCTCCACGTTACGCCGAGCTGCGCCAGGCGCTCGTCGACGCGTTGCACCAGGAAGGCAAGCCGGGTGCGCATGCCGGTGGTAGAAGTGTCGCCGCGCGCGATCACACCTTCGGGGCCGACATCGGCGATGCCCGCCATGACAAAACTCACACGTGCACCCGGTGTAGTGCGCGGCGTGCAATAGCTGAATGCGTGCAGTGAAGCTGTGCTTGGTACGGCGAACTTAGGGGTTACGTTCACGCGCGAAATCGGGTTGTGCTCCTCGACGAAAACGTCCCAGCGGCGCAGTTGTTCGACGTAGCCTTTGTTGAAGGCGCCAAATTCTTCCAGCGTCATTTGCCTAGGTGCACGCAGCTCAATGCCGGTGAGCGCTTGCAGCGGCCGAGCGACGCTTGCCAGAAATCGTTCGATGGCCGCGTAGCCTTCCGGCAGTGCGAGCGCTCGCCGCAGGATGACGTGCACCATTTCATGGCCAGCGTCGGCAATGGCGCCGCTGGCGAACACTGGGCTGCC